>NZ_JAUMTJ010000064.1:0-54105 GCF_032654765.1 Bradyrhizobium sp. 33ap4
TAGCCATGTCGTTCTGTGAGCCAAGGAGTTGAGTGTTATAGTTGTCTTCCTAAGACCGCTTGGCCTCCGACTTGGCCTATGGCGCAGCTGTTCGGCCAGACCGAGGCGCCGATGATGATCTCGATGATGCCGCCCGCCGATCACTACAATCCGGACGGCACCATCGCGATGGAGCGACTCTCGTCGGCCGGGCGGATCGGCCCGCTGGTGCAGGCCGGCATCATGGATGGCGACGGCAAGCTGTTGCCGGCGGGATCGCGCGGCGAGATTGTGGTACGCGGCTCGCTGGTGATGGAAGGCTACTACAAGAACCCCGAGGCCACGCGCGAGGCTTCGGCGCATGGCTGGCACCACACCGGCGACATCGGCTACATCGACGGCGACGGCTATCTCTATATCGTCGATCGCGCCAAGGACATGATCATCACCGGCGGCTTCAACGTATATTCGATCGAGGTCGAGAACGCGTTGCGCGCCCACGAGGCGGTGCAGGATTGCGCCGTCATCGGATTGCCTGACGACAAATGGGGCGAGCGGATCGTCGCCGTGGTGCAGCCGCGCGTCGGCCACACTGTCGATGCGAGCGGGCTCGCCGCCTTCGTCAAGCAGCAGATCGGCAGCATCAAGACGCCGAAGCAGATCGAGGTCTGGGACGATCTGCCGCGTTCCAAGGTCGGCAAGGTGCTGAAGCCGGACATCCGCGCGCGGCTGGTGCAACGCTAGCCCGTGCGATCCGATGTCTACCTCTTGCCGTACTCGGTGAAGACGTAGTCGCGATTCTGTACCACCGTGTGGCACGCATGGCCGCACTTCGCGTCGTTTTCCTGGGGCGGATTGTCCGCCGTGGTGGCGGGCCTGAACACATCTGACGCCGCGTCATACTCGAACGCGCCGTATCCCCATCCGCCACTGTCTGCGAACCTCTTGCTGTCCTTGACCATGAAGTCGACGTCATGCTGCGCACCCGGCACCGTCGGTTGACCGGGATACGCCTCCTGCTTCTTCGGGATCCAATGGATCTTCGCCATCTTGGCGCCATCCGGGAACGGCTTGCCATTGCCGGGCACGCCCTCCCGGTAAGCGCCGATCATCACCGGATTGCCCAGGATCACGGCGATGACGCCTTCGTTCTCGCTGATCGCGATCACCGGCCAGTCCTCGTATCCCCTGAACTCGGAGAACGCGAGCCCGTTGGGCACCTGCAGGCTGTACTTGTCCTGCGCGGAAATCGCGACACCTGTCGCGAGGACGGAAATCGACACCGAAGCAACGAGATTGATCAGCGAGCTCTTCTGCATGTTCGCATCTCCTTCAATCGATTTGGCGGCGAATAATTCGTGCTGGAAATTCCTTGTCGCAGTGCTTCTCGCAGGAAGTTATTACAGCACGGAAATGCACAGAGCGAAATGGAGCTGCGGCCATGGTCCGCTGCCCAAGCCTGTGCAATGAATTGCTCAAGTTGAGCGAGCTTTCGCTTGGCGATCGACGACACGAGCACCTATTGACAACCAGCCGATGACACCGGAAGACGGACGCGCGCAACGAACCAGGGATGACTGATGTCCCGCGATTTTCGCCTTGATCGCGTTCCCGTCGACGTTCTCGCTTACGAGCTCGCCGAAGAGAGGGCGAGTGCGCTCGGCCGCATGGGCCGCGCGCTGGAACAGGCACTCGCCAGGCTGCGCGAGTTCGATGCCGCCCATCCGCGCGCTGAAACATCGACGTCAACACAACAGGCACGGCGCCTCCTGGTGCGGGAGGCCGGCCATGCGCTCTGGATGTTCGTGGTGCAGCGGGAAGCCTGCGGGCTGCGCAACAACCGCATGCTGATGCGCGACTACAACGTGCCCGGCGAGGTGCAGCTCAGCATGGGCCCGATGCTCGCCACGTCGACCTCATCGCCATAAAAAATGCGCAGGCCCCCTCGGTGACGAAGCAGGCCCGCGCATTGAATTCGCGGATGCTGAATTCAGCCGTAGATTTGCGTCAGTGGACGCTGACGGCCTGCAGCTCGTTGCTCCACGCATTTGCGACCGCGGCTTCGCGGCTGTCGGTCAGCATGATCGGCGTGCCGTCGGCGGCGTGCAGTGCGAACAGCTTGAGGCCCGGCGCGATCTTCGGCGCTTGCGGAAAGAGATCCGGCACGTCCTCGGAGCGGACCTGCTTCACGTAGGCGATATGACCTTCGCCCAGATGGGCCAGCGCTTCCGGCGTGACGCTCTCGGATTCGATGGTGGTGGTACTCAGTTCACTCATGGTCTCGACTCCTCAGTCAGATAAGCGGTCGAGTCCGCTCGTTGTTTCTATTATTCGTGCTCATTGATAGCGATTGTCTTAATGACCCGTTCAGGTTCCGGCCTGGCCAGGTCGATCGACAACAACCCGTTCTTCAGATCCGCGCCCAGCACATGCATCCCCTCCGCCAGCACGAAGGTGCGCTGGAAGTGGCGCGCGGCGATGCCGCGATGGATGTATTGCCGGGCCTTGTCGTCCTGCTGGCGGCCGCGGATGACGAGCTGATTTTCCTCAATAGTTACATCGAGTTGGTCGCGGGTGAAGCCCGCCACCGCCAGCGTGATGCGCAGCCGCTCAGGCTGCCCGTTGGTACGGTCGCACCGCTCGATGTTGTACGGAGGATAGCCGTCGGCGCCCTTCACGACGCGGTCGAGCGCACGCTCGATCTCGTCGAATCCCAGAAGGAACGGACTGGACAACGATGGAACACGAGACATTACAAAGTCCTCTCGAAGCGACTTTGAGGGGCCCTTGCGGCGCCCCATGCAACCGGCGGGCCGTCTGGCCTCCGGTCAGTGAGGGATATGGGGGCGATCTGGATAGCGTTCAAGCAGCCCCGAAACCAGCCTAAACGCCCGCAACATGGGGGTAAATTCTTCCCGATCGGTTACTCCCCGACGCGCTTGCGGCCATCGGCGGTAAAAAGATGCAGCTTGTCGCGGGGGGCGACGGCCCGGATCCGCTCGCCGATGGCGGGACCCGAGACGCCGGGAACCCGGACGATCACCTCACCGGGCGGCAGCTCGCCCGGATTGGCGGCAACGCCCTGCTCCTCGCGCTGGCGGCTGCCGTAGACGAAGGTCTCGGCGCCGACATGCTCGATCGCCTCGACGGTGAGGCCGAGCGCGACGCCGCCGGATGCGGTCTCGCTCGAGATCACGAAATCCTCCGGCCGGATCCCGACAATGCCGGCGCCGTCGGCGCCCGTGATCTGGGGCTTCAGCTCGTCCGCGCGCAGCGGCATCAGGTTCATCGGCGGGGCGCCGATGAAGGAGGCGACGAAGGTGGTCGCCGGCTTCTGGTAGATGTCCAGCGGATTGCCGACCTGCTCGACCTGGCCGCCGTTCATGACGACGAGGATGTCGGCGAGCGTCATCGCCTCGAGCTGGTCGTGGGTGACGTAGATCGACGTGGTGTTGAGCCGGCGCTGCAGTTTGCGGATCTCGACCCGCATCGCGATGCGCAACTTGGCGTCGAGGTTCGACAGCGGCTCGTCGAACAGGAACACTTTCGGCTGGCGCACGATGGCGCGGCCCATCGCGACGCGCTGGCGCTGGCCGCCGGAAAGCTGGCGCGGCTTGCGCTCCAGCATCGGCGAGAGCTCGAGGACGCGCGCGGCTTCCTCGACGCGGGTCTTGATCTCGGCCTCGGCCATGCCGCGGTTGCGCAGGCCGTAGGCCATGTTGTTGTAGACGCTCATATGCGGATAGAGCGCGTAGTTCTGGAACACCATCGCGATGTCGCGATCAGCAGGCTCGACCTGGTTCACGACGCGGCCGCCGATGTCGATCTCGCCGCCGGTGATGGTCTCGAGCCCCGCGACCATGCGGAGCAGCGTGGACTTGCCGCAGCCGGATGGGCCGACCAGCACGCAGAACTGGCCGTCGCCGACGTCGACATCGACACCCTTGATGGCCTCGAAGCCGCCGGGATAGGTCTTGCGGACGCTGCGCAGCGTGACGTTAGCCATTACTTTTCCGTCTCCACCAATCCGCGCACGAACAGTTTCTGCATCACGACGACGACGAACACCGGCGGCAGCATCGCGAGCAACGCGGTCGCCATCACAATCGGCCATTCGGTCAGCGCGTCCGTCGTCGTGATCATCTTGCGGATGCCGACCTGGATGGTCTGCATGTCGTCGCGCGTGGTGATCAACAGCGGCCAGAGGTACTGATTCCAGCCGAGGATGAAGAGGATCACGAACAGCGCGGCCATGTTGGTGCGCGACAGCGGCAGCAGCGTATCCCAGAAGAAGCGGAACGGGCCTGCGCCGTCGATCCGCGAAGCCTCCAGCAATTCATCCGGCACGGTCATGAAGAACTGGCGGAACAGCAGCGTCGCGGTGGCCGACGCAATCAGCGGCAGCGACAGGCCGGCATAGCTGTCGAGCAGATGCAGATCGGCGACGATCTTGTAGGTCGGATAGATGCGTACCTCGACCGGCAGCATCAACGTGATGAAGATGATCCAGAAGATCGCCATCCGGAACGGAAACCGGAAATACACGATCGCGTAGGCCGAGATGATCGAGATCGCGATTTTGCCGACCGCGATCAAGAGCGCCATGACCAGCGAGTTCAGCATCATGTGGAGCACCGGCTCGCGGGTCGAGCCGCTCGTGCCGACAAACAGCGTCTGGTAGTAGGTCTGGAGGAAATGGCCGCCGGGCAGCAGCGACATCTGGCCGTTGGCGATCACGGCGTTGTCCTGGGTCGAGGCGACCAGCGCGAGATAGACCGGGAAGGCGACGATCGCGATCCCGATCCACAGGATGGCGTGAGCCAGATAGCGCTGGAAGCCTTCCGCCTCGACCATCAGTAGGTCACCTTGCGTTCGACGAAGCGGAACTGGATCGCCGTCAGCATGACGACGATGACCATCAGGATGACCGACTGCGCCGCCGACGAGCCGAGATTGCCGCCGAGCAGGCCGTCCGTATAGACCTTGTAAACCAGCGTCTCGGTCGCCTTGCCGGGACCGCCGCGGGTCATGGTGTCGATGATGCCGAAAGTGTCGAAGAAGGCGTAGACGATGTTGATGACCAAGAGGAAGAAGATGGTCGGCGACAGCAGCGGGAAGATCACGGTCCAGAACCGCCGCATCGGCCGGGCGCCGTCGATCGCGGCGGCCTCGATCACGCTTTTCGGGATGCTCTGCAGCCCGGCGAGGAAGAACAGGAAATTGTAGGAGATCTGCTTCCAGGCCGCGGCGAGGATGATCAGGGCCGCCGCCTGATCGCCGTCGAGCAGCGGATTCCAGTCGATGCCCATGGCGCGCAGATAGCGCGACAGCACGCCGAGCGAGGGGTGCAGCATGAACACCCAGAGTACGCCAACCACCGGCGGGGCCACCGCATAGGGCCAGATCAGCAGCGTGCGATACAGCGTCGAGCCGCGCAGCGGCCTGTCAGCCATCACCGCGAGCAGCAGCGCGAAGGACAGCGATGAGACCGCGATCGCGAACGAGAACACGAAGGTCCGGACGATCGCCGCGAAATAGGCCGGGTCCTTGAACAGCTCGAGATAGTTCTCGAACCAGACGAAGCTGGTGGAGAGGCCGAAGGCGTCCTGCAGCAGGAAGGACTGGATCACCGCCTGCAGGGCCGGCCAGTAGAAAAAGATCAGGACGATCGCGAGTTGCGGGGCAACCAGCGCGTAAGGCAACAGCTTTGACTGGAAAATCGCTTGCTTTTGCATGGGCTCGGAAGAAGGGCAGGCCGCGGATGCGGCCCGCCGGTTGATCGCCCTAAAGCGCGATGAGATGAGGTTGGATCGTCATCGCGCCTTAGCTTGTCGTCTGGGCATGGTGGAAAACCGCTTCGCGCTTGTCCGGTTCATGCCCGAAGGCATCATGTCAGCGGACGGCGGTCTTTTCAAACTGCCGCAGCATCTGGTTGCCGCGCTCGACGGCGGCGTCCAGCGCCTGCTTGGCGGTCTTCTTGCCGGCCAGCGCCTGCTCGATCTCCTCCGACCACATGTCGCGCAGCTGCACCATGTTGCCGAGGCGCAGACCGCGGGAATTCGCGGTCGGCTCCTTGTTGGTGAGCTCGAGCAGCGGGGTCTCGAGATAGGGCTGGTCGTTGTAGAAGCCTTCTTCCTTGGCCTTGGCATAGGCGGCCTTGGTGATCGGCAGATAGCCCGAGGCCTTGTGGATCCAGACCTGGCGGTCGGTGTCCGAGAGGAAGGTCAGGAACCTGGCCACGCCCTTGTATTCCTCGGCCGACTTGCCGCCCATCACCCAGAGCGAGGCGCCGCCGATGATCGAGTTCTGCGGCGCGCCCTTGGCGTCGGGATAATACGGCATCGGCGCCGCGGTGAAGTTGAACTTGGCCTGCGCCTTGACGTTGCCGAAGAAGGCCGACGAGGTCAGGTAGATCGGGCATTCGCCCGAGGTGAAGCGGCCTTCGCCGGTGTTGGTGCGGCCGGCATAGTCGTAGGTCTTGTCCTTCTGCAGCTCGACGAGGCTCTCGAGATGCTTGACCTGCAGCGGGCCGTTGAATTCGAGCACGGTGTCGAAGCCGTCGAGGCCATTGGCCTTGCTGGCGAGCGGCACATTGTGCCAGGCCGAGAGCTGTTCGAGATTGACCCAGGTGACCCACGAGCCGGAGAAGCCGCAGGTGTTATAGCCGGCTGCCTTCAGCTTCTTGGCGTCGTCGAACACTTGCGGCCAGGTCTTCGGAATCTCCGCGATGTTGGCCTTCTTCAGCGCATCGAGATTGATCCACATCACCGTCGACGACGAGTTGAAGGGGAACGACAGCATCTCGCCCTTGGAGGTCGAGTAGTAGCCGGTGATCGCGGGCAGATAGACGCCCGGATCGAACTTCTCGCCGGCGTCGGCCATCAGCTTGTAGACCGGTTTGACGGCGCCGGTGGCGGCCATCATCGTCGCGGTGCCGACCTCGAACACCTGCATGATATGCGGCGCGTTGCCGGCGCGGAACGCGGCGATGCCGGCGTTCATGGTGTCGGCGTAGCCGCCCTTGTAGGTCGGGATCACCTTGTAGTCGGATTGCGAGGCGTTGAAGTCGTTGGCCAGCTTGACGATGACGTCGTTGTTGGCGCCGGTCATCGCGTGCCACCACTGGATCTCGGTCACCGCGAACGCGGGCGACGCGAATGCAAGCGCGGCAGCGGCTGCCGCGGCAGCGCCTAGTCGTCGAAAGAACATCAAAACCCCTCCCAATTGGAACATCATCTTTCGTTGCGCGCGTTATCAGCGCCGGATGACGTTCAAATGACCGTATAAACGAAAGTCATGGTAGGGGGGAAGCCGAAGCGAAGGGAAGCGGTAAAAAAGGCGAAGACCGCAGCCGGCTCCGTGCGGTGCAGCGCCAAACGCGACGTTGCACCGCAGTGTTGATGCGTCGGCCGGTTCGATACGGGCCGACGCTCCAGCTTTGTCCTGACGCGAACCGGTGCGCATCCCGCATCGCGTGCGGGACAGGCTCGAAAACGCCTTTAGCGCTTGCGCTGGGGACCGCAGACCACGCCCTTCTCAACCAGGCCGTTGATCTCGTCCTTCGAGTAGCCGAACTCGCCGAGCACTTCCGCGGCGTGCTGGCTGAACTTCGGCGGCGTCCGGCGCAGGTTCGGCTTGGTGCGTTCGAGGCGGATCGGCGAGGCGACGCCCTTGTACCAATCCTTCTCGATGACGTCGCCGCGATGAATGGTGTGCGGGTTGGTCAGCGCCTGGTCGATCTTCTGCACCGGGCCAGCCGGCAGGCCGGCGGCGAGCAGCCGGTTGCACAGCTGCTCGGCCTCGTGCTGGCTGAACACCGCGGCCAGCTCGACGCGGAGCGCATCGCGGTTGGCGATGCGCTCCTTGTTGCGGGCAAAGCGCGGGTCGGTGCCGAGCTCGGGCTTGCCGATCTCCTTGGCGAGCTTGCGGAAGGTTCCGTCATTGCCGACGCCGATGAAGATGTTGTCGGTCTTGGTCGGGAAGATCGCGTACGGAACGAGGTTGGGATGCTCGTTGCCGGTGAGCGACGGCGGCTTGCCGTGCATGAAGTAGTTCGCGGTGTGCGGATGCATGATCGCGAGCCCGGTCTCGTACAGCGTCGTCTCGATGAACTGGCCGAGCCCCGAGCGCTGCCGCTCCGACAGCGCCATCAGGATGCCGATCGTGGCGTAGAGCCCGGTGGTGATGTCGACCAGCGGCACGCCGATCCGCATCGGGCCGCTCTCCGGCGAGCCGGTCGCCGCGATCATGCCGGTCATCGCCTGGATGATCGCGTCATAGCCGGGATTGCCGCCGCGCGGGCCGTCGGCGCCGAAGCCGGAGATCCGGCAATGCACGAGGCGCGGAAATTTCGCGCGCAGCACGTCGTTGCCGATGCCCCATTTGTCGAGCGTGCCGGGCTTGAAATTCTCGATCAGCACGTCGGCGGTCTCGAGCATCTTCATCAGCACCGCGCGTCCGCCCTCGGAAGCGAGGTCGAGGCCGATCGAGCGCTTGTTGCGGTTGATGCCGACGAAATAGGCCGCGTCTTCTTCGTGGAAGGGAGGACCCCAGTCTCGCACCTCGTCGCCGGCGGGCGGCTCGACCTTGATCACGTCGGCGCCGTGGTCGGCGAGAATCTGGGTGCAATACGGACCGCCGAGCACGCGCGTCAGATCGATCACGCGCAGGCCGGTCATCGCGCCCGTAGCCGCTGGGGTATTCATGGAAGCAACCTTCGCTCAGTTGGGATCAGATAACGAGGGTCCCAGAGCTAACGGTCTTCAGCCGGGGCAGCAATGCTTCCGTCGGCGCAGGCCCATGCAGCAGGCGGCGCATGCGTTCGCCAAGCGAACCAGCCGCTGAAAGAGCAATGGTCCGCCACGTGTTGCGGCGGACCATTGCGTGATGTGGAATTAGACGACGCTCAGCTTGACGTCGACATTGCCACGGGTCGCGTTGGAATAGGGGCACACATGGTGGGCCTTCTCGACCAGCGCTTCGGCATCGTTGCGCGCAAGGCCGGGCAGCGACACCGCGAGCTCGACGGCGAGGCCGAAGCCGCCTTCCGAGCGCGGGCCGATGCCGACCGTCGAGGTCACCGAGGCGTCGGCGGGAACCTTGGGGCCGCCCTGCGAGGCCACGAACTTCATCGCGCCGATGAAGCAGGCGGCATAGCCGGCCGCGAACAGCTGCTCCGGATTGTTGCCGGCGCCGCCGCCGCCACCGAGCTCCTTCGGGGTCGTGAGCTTGACGTCGAGTGCGCCGTCGAGCGTCGCCGCATGGCCGTCGCGGCCGCCGGTTGCCTTGGCGCTGGTCTTGTAGAGCACGTTCACAGACATCGTGGTCTCCCTTGGTGGGTTGGGCTTGAATTCGATGACGCATGTATTGCACGCAAATAGATTGCGCACAATATAAAATATGCGGTCTCACATTTAATTGTTCGCAATTGAATCCGCGGTCCCGTGAGCCCAGAATGACCCGGAAACGAGATGGATTCGATGGGAATCATGGCCAGGAAACCGACGGCCGCGGATCAGGCGCTGCGGCTCGACAATCAGATCTGCTTTGCGGTCTATTCGACCGCGCACGCCTTCAACCGCGTCTACAAGCCGCTGCTCGACCGGCTCGGGCTGACCTATCCGCAGTATCTCGTGATGCTGGCGCTGTGGGAGCGCGACGACGTCGCGGTGAAGGACCTCGGCGAGCGCCTGTTCCTGGATTCCGGAACGCTGACGCCGCTCTTGAAGCGGCTGGAGGCGGCGGAGTTGATCAAACGGACCCGCAGCACCGCGGACGAGCGGGTGGTGCTGATCGCGCTGACGCCGCAGGGCCACGCGCTGCGCGAAAAGGCCAAGGCCGTGCCGCAGTCGATCCTCGCGGCCTCGGACTGCACCGTCGGCGAACTGATGGCGATGAAGGACGAGATCGTCGCGCTGCGCGACCGGCTGAATGCGGTGCTGGGGGAGTAGGGGCGGTCGGGGCGGTTAGAGGCGCTTCTTGGCGAAGGCGCGGCCGGATGCGGACTTCAGATATTTTCAAAAGCGACGGCCTGCTTCTCGTCGCTGAAAGCGACGTAGGTCTTGAGCCGCCACGGTCCAAATTTGGATGTATGGGGCACTTCCCCGGCATTGTGCTTAGCCAGTCTAGCCCGCAGATCGGTAATCCGGACATAGAAGTGCAGGCAATCAAGGCTCTCGAGAATGTAAACGTATTTCATCTGTTCCCCCCAACACACGGCTGATGGGGTGGATGCTAACGCATTCGGATTTCGGAGAGAGCCCGGCTCCGCCCTTTGGGCTACGCCGCGGCAGCCTTCGCTCACTTCGCTACGATGGACTATTCGGGCTTGCCGAGCCGAAGCTCGCGAAGGCTGGTGGAGCCAGGCGGGATCGAACCGCCGACCTCTTGCATGCCATGCAAGCGCTCTCCCAGCTGAGCTATGGCCCCTTATCCAGTTGGGATGATCCTGGGGGATCGATCCCGGTCCGCGCGGCCTGGACGACTCGCGCGGCAGCACCGTTGATCATAGATCGGCGCCGATCTCAAGTCTCTTCGTCGCCTCCGACGTCACCAATGATGTCGGTCACGTCCTCATCGCCCTCTTCCTCGTCGGCGATGAAGGTCGAATCGTCGTCGTCATCGTCGTCGATGGTCTCATCGACCTCGATATCGTCCTCGGATTCGGGAACCTGGGCCTTGACCTTCCCGGTGTTCTCCTCGGCATCGGCCTCCTCGAGCGAGACCATCTCCTCGGCCTCGGCGGGCTCCGGCATGTCGGCTGCGGTCGCAGGCGAACTGACGGTGGCGCCACGGCCCCGCGGCGGGGCGATCGGCGCGATCGGCACGACTTCGCCGGTATAGGGCGAGATCACCGGATTCTTGTTGAGGTCGTAGAACTTCTTGCCCGTGGTCGGGCAAATGCGCTTGGTTCCGAGCTCGGACTTGGCCACGTGGTAATCCCAGAATTTTCCTGAAAAACGGAGCTTCACTTGGCTAGTTGAGGAGCCGCTGTCAATAGCGGTCTGCGCGCATTTGACGGGCGCGTGACGCGGTGTTGCCTATGTGATACCTGCCGCGACGCGAGAGGACACAATCTTGGCCCATTCTGACACCCCGACCTCGCTGGACTCGCGCGCGTGCGGCCCCCTGGCCGGCACGGTCCGCGTTCCCGGCGACAAATCGATTTCCCACCGCGCCCTGATCCTGGGGGCGCTTTCGGTCGGCGAAACCCGCATTTCCGGCCTCCTGGAGGGCGAGGACGTCCTCAATACCGCCAAATCCATGCGCGCGCTCGGCGCCAAAGTGGAGCGGTCGGCGCCGTTTACCTGGTCGGTGTCCGGCGTCGGGGTCGGCGGCTTCGCCCAGCCTGCCGCGCCGCTCGATTTCGGCAACTCCGGCACCGGCTGCCGGCTGGTGATGGGCGCGGTGGCCGGTTGCCCGATCGCCGCCATTTTCGACGGCGACGCCTCGCTGCGCTCGCGGCCGATGCGCCGCATCCTCGACCCGCTGGAGCTGATGGGCGCCCGAACCAGCGACATAAGGGAGGGCGGCCGGCTGCCGCTCACCCTGCACGGCGCCCGCTATCCGGTGCCGATCGTCTACAAGACGCCGGTCGCCTCGGCCCAGATCAAGTCCGCGGTGTTGCTGGCGGGGCTCTCCGCGCCCGGCATCACGACGGTGATCGAGCAGGAGGCAAGCCGCGACCACACCGAGCTGATGCTGAAGCATTTCGGCGCCGAGATATCCTCCGAGCAGGAAGGCAGCCACGGCAGGCGAATCTCGCTGCACGGCGAGCCCGAGCTGCACGGCGCCAACGTCGTGGTGCCCGCCGATCCGTCCTCCGCGTCATTCCCGATCGTGGCCGCACTGATCGTCGAAGGGTCCGATGTCGTGTTCTCAGACGTGATGACCAATCCGCTGCGCACCGGCCTGTTCACCACGCTGCGCGAGATGGGCGCCTCGATCGAGGAGAGCGATGTGCGCGGCGATGCCGGCGAGCCGATGGCGCAGCTGCGTGTGCGCGCCTCGAAGCTGAAGGGTGTCGAAGTGCCGCCGGAGCGCGCGCCGTCGATGATCGACGAGTATCTGGTGCTGGCGGTCGCGGCCGCCTTCGCCGAGGGCACCACGATCATGCGCGGCCTGCAGGAGCTGCGCGTCAAGGAATCCGACCGCCTTGAAGCCACCGCCGACATGCTGCGGGTCAACGGCGTCAAGGTCGAGGTCTCCGGCGACGATCTGATCGTCGAGGGCCGCGGCCATGTTCCAGGCGGCGGCCTCGTTGCCACCCATATGGATCATCGCATCGCGATGTCGGCGCTGGTGATGGGCTGCGCCTCCGATCGGCCGGTGAAAATCGACGATACCGCCTTCATCGCCACCAGTTTTCCGGATTTCATCCCGATGATGCGCGCGCTCGGAGCTGATTTCGCATGATCATCGCCATCGACGGACCCGCCGCCTCGGGCAAGGGCACGCTTGGCAAGCGGCTCGCCCACCACTACGGCTATCGTCATCTCGACACCGGCGTGATCTACCGTGCGGTGGCCTATGCGATGATTCAAGCTGGTGCCGAGCTCAGCAACGAGGTGCTGGCCGTGGCCGCGGCGCTCGAGCTCGACCCCGAAAAGTTCGGCAATCCGATCCTGAAGACCCAGAAGGTCGGCGATGCCGCCTCCGTGGTGTCGGCGATTCCGCAGGTTCGTGAGGTGCTGGTGAACTTCCAGCGCCAGTTTGCCGCCGATCCGCCCGGTGCGGTGCTGGACGGACGCGATATCGGCACCGTGATCTGCCCGGATGCCGACGTGAAGATCTTCGTGGTCGCCGACCCCCGCGTGCGGGCACGGCGGCGCACGCTGGAGGCGCGCGCCCGCGGCGAGGACGCCGACGAAGAGGCGGTGCTCGCCGACATCCTCAAGCGCGACGAGCGAGACAAGAACCGGGCGATTGCACCCTTGCGGCCGGCTCCGGACGCCCACACGCTGGACAATTCGAACCTCGATATCGAGGCCGGCGTGCGTGCCGCCATCGCCATCGTCGAGGCCGCGCGCGCCAGGCGCTAGAATCGCGGGCCGTCGCGTCGCTCTCGGCCCGAAAACCCAGCAAAATGGGGCATTTCCTGCTTGCCGAAAGTCGCATGCAGGGCTATATCAGCGCCGTTCGGAGCAGCATCGACGATGTCGAGGCCGTGTCTGAGCGGGCCGGCGATGGGTTTGAACCAATCTCAAACGAAACCAACGCCGCATCTGGAGGAACGCCCGCTCCCAGGTCTTGCAGTCGATATTTTCGTTTCAGGCTCCGGATCAATCATACGTACCGAACGTGCAGTCTTGCTGCCGGCCCGCTGTTGCACCTCCTGCAATGAGCGGTCGTCAGGGTTTGCGGAACCCCGACACTTCACGCACGGTGCGCCCATCAACCCGAACGGCCGGCGAGATCCCGCATCTGGAGAACAAATGGTTTCGAATTCTGCGTCTTCCTATACTCCCACCCGCGATGACTTCGCGGCGATGCTTGATGAGTCCTTTGCCGGCGGCAATTTGCAGGAAAGCTCGGTCATCAAGGGCAAGGTGGTTGCAATTGAGAAGGACATGGCCGTCATCGACGTCGGCCTGAAGACCGAAGGTCGCGTTGCGCTGCGTGAGTTCGCCGGCCCCGGCCGTGAAAGCGATCTCAAGGTCGGTGACGAAGTCGAGGTGTTCCTCGACCGTATCGAGAATGCGCTGGGCGAAGCCGTGCTGTCGCGCGACAAGGCGCGCCGCGAGGAAAGCTGGGGCAAGCTCGAGAAGGCGTTCCAGAACAACGAAAAGGTCAACGGCGTCATCTTCAACCAGGTCAAGGGCGGCTTCACGGTCGACCTCGACGGTGCGGTGGCCTTCCTGCCGCGCTCGCAGGTCGACATTCGTCCGATCCGCGACGTTGCGCCGCTGATGAACAATTCGCAGCCGTTCCAGATCCTCAAGATGGACCGCCGCCGCGGCAACATCGTGGTGTCGCGCCGCACGGTTCTCGAAGAGACCCGCGCCGAGCAGCGCCAGGAGCTGGTGCAGAACCTCGAAGAGGGTCAGGTGATCGACGGCGTGGTCAAGAACATCACCGATTACGGTGCGTTCGTTGATCTCGGCGGCATCGACGGCCTGCTGCACGTGACCGATATCGCCTGGCGCCGCGTCAACCACCCGACCGAGGTGCTGACCATCGGCCAGACCGTCAAGGTCAAGATCATCAAGATCAACCACGAGACGCACCGCATCTCGCTCGGCATGAAGCAGCTCTTGGATGATCCGTGGCAGGGCATCGAAGGCAAGTACCCGCTGGGTGCCCGCTTCACCGGCCGCGTCACCAACATCACCGACTACGGCGCGTTCGTCGAGCTCGAGCCGGGCATCGAAGGCCTGATCCACGTCTCCGAGATGTCGTGGACCAAGAAGAACATGCACCCCGGCAAGATCGTTTCGACCTCGCAGGAAGTCGAAGTGCAGGTGCTGGAAGTGGATTCGGTCAAGCGCCGCATCTCGCTCGGTCTCAAGCAGACCATGCGCAATCCCTGGGAAGTCTTCGTCGAGAAGTTCCCGGTCGGTTCGGTGGTCGAGGGTGAGGTCAAGAACAAGACCGAGTTCGGTCTGTTCCTCGGTCTCGAGGGCGATGTCGACGGCATGGTCCACCTCTCCGACCTCGACTGGAAGCTTCCGGGCGAGCAGGTCATCGACAACTTCAAGAAGGGCGACATGGTCAAGGCCGTGGTGCTCGATGTCGATGTCGAGAAGGAGCGCATCTCGCTCGGCGTCAAGCAGCTCGAAGGCGACCCCTTCGCCGAGCCGGGCGACGTCAAGAAGGGCGCGGTCGTGACCTGCGAAGTGCTCGAAGTGAAGGAGAGCGGCATCGAGGTCCGGATTTCGGGCACCGAGTTCACCACCTTCATCAAGCGGTCCGAGCTGGCCCGCGACCGCAACGACCAGCGCGCCGAGCGCTTCGCCGTCGGCGAGAAGGTCGATGCCCGCGTCATCCAGTTCGACAAGAAGGCCCGCAAGGTGCAGGTCTCGATCAAGGCGCTGGAAGTCGCCGAAGAGAAGGAAGCCATCGCGCAGTACGGCTCCTCCGATTCGGGTGCGACGCTTGGCGATATCCTCGGCACCGCGCTGAAGAACCGCGGCACCGACAAGTAAGCGTTCGCGCGATTTGAGGCGAACAATCGGGGCCCCGGCGCAAGCCGGGGCCCTTTGCTTTGGGGCATCCGTAGCCCGGATGAAGCGAAGCGAAATCCGGGACTTTCTATCCGTGCTGCTGAAGCCTCCCGGATTACGCTTCGCTTCATCCGGGCTACGGATTTGTCTTCCCCTTCCCCCTGAAAGGACCTGAAAGGTGGAAGGACGGGATGGGGGTCAGCCACAGGCGATGCTGCTCATGGAGAGAGCTGATCCCCACCCGCTTTGCTCTGGCGAGCAAAGCGACCTCCCCTTTTCAAGGGGAGGTTAGGGCGCGGCTGGGATGAAGCGCACGTGCACCCGGGCTACGAGTGCCTCCGAATACCGGGCCTTGTTTTCTTCATATTGCGTCGCAATTGATGTATTTGGCTAAGCTGATAGTGACGCTGCGACTGCAAAACGCGCGGATTGCGCGCTGACCATTTCTGGAGAGATCGGATGTCGCTGGATTCGGACGTGATCGTCGATCGTCGCCGCATCAGGCGCAAACTGACGTTTTGGCGCGTCGCCGCCGCGGTCATTGCGATCGCGGCCATCGTCGGCGTGGGCGTGATCGCCGCCGGCGGGCGCGGCACCTTTTCGACGTCGAACACGATCGCGCGGGTCAATATCGACGGACTGATCCGCAGCGACCAGGATCGCGTCGAGGCGCTGGAGCGGCTCGGAAAGTCGAGCTATGCGGCTGTTGTCGTGCACATCAATTCGCCCGGCGGTACGACCGCGGGCTCCGAGCAGCTTTACGACTCGCTGATGCAGCTGAAGGCGAAGAAGCCGCTTGTCGTCGTGGTCGAGGGATTGGCCGCCTCGGGCGGCTACATCACGGCGATCGCCTCCGATCATATCGTCGCCCAGCAGACCTCGCTGGTCGGCTCGATCGGCGTTCTGTTCCAATATCCGAACGTTTCGGAATTGCTCAAGACTGTCGGCGTGAAGATGGAGGAGATCAAATCTTCCCCGCTGAAGGCCGCGCCGAACGGCTTCGAGCCGACCAGCCCGGAGGCCCGTGCCGCGATCGACGGTCTCGTCAAGGACTCCTATGCATGGTTCCGTGGATTGGTGAAGCAACGGCGCGGCATGGACGATGACCTGCTGGAGAAGGTCGCGGACGGTCGCGTCTTCACCGGCCGGCAGGCGGTCGATCTCAAGCTGGTCGATCAGCTGGGGGACGAGAAGACCGCGATCGCCTGGCTGGTTGCCGAGAAGAAGGTCAAAAGCGACCTGCCGGTGCGCAATTACAAGCTTAATCCGCGGTTCGGCGATCTGACCTTCCTGCGCACGGCGGCGTCCGTGACGCTCGATGCGTTCGGTCTTGGTGCGATCGCGCGGCGGATCGAGCAGGGCGGCGTGGCCGAGGCGGTCGACCGGTTCGGGCTTGACGGCATGCTGGCGCTGTGGAGCCCGGCTGGAACCAACTGATCGGCTGCCAAAGGCGTGCTCGTCAGGCTATTCCCGCTTTGCGGGAATCGCCGCATGCCCCAATTGGGCTATTTGTCACGTGATTTCACGACGCCCTAAATCGATTTAGCGTCTTGACAGTGCACGGCATTTTCACGGAAATGGGTTTCCGCAAGAGCCCGGATCCCACTTTCGATGATCAAATCCGAACTTGTTCAGCGTATCGCCGAGCACAACCCGCACCTCTATCAGCGGGATGTCGAGAACATTGTGAATGCGATTCTCGATGAAATCGTCGCAGCGCTGGCACGTGGCGACCGTGTCGAGTTGCGCGGTTTTGGCGCATTCTCGGTGAAGCACCGCCCGGCGCGCGCCGGCCGCAATCCACGCACCGGCGAGCATGTGCCGGTCGACCAGAAGAGCGTGCCGTTCTTCAAGACCGGCAAGGAAATGCGCGAGCGCCTCAACCGCGACGTGACCGAGGCGGGCGCCGCCAAGGTCGATGCGCCCAAGGCTGATGCTTAAGGCCGACGCCTAAGGCGCGACGTCAGGCGTTGCCGTGTTGCGGGCGATATGCCCGCATTTGCTCCATCGCTGCGAGAGATGGTCATGCGAAAGTTCTTCACGGCAGTGGTCGTCGTTCCGCTCGGTCTGATCTTCATCATTTTTGCAGTCGCTAACCGTCACTGGGTGACGGTGTCGTTTGATCCCTTCAATTCGGTGACCCCGACGGTTGCGGTCACGCTGCCGTTGTTCGTCGTCATCATCGCCTCCGCGATCCTGGGCGTGATCGCGGGCGGCATCGGAACCTGGTTCAAGCAAGGGCGCTGGCGCCGCGCGGCCCGGCAGCACGAGGCTGACGCCCGCCATGTCCGCGCCGAGCTCGCCGACCTCAAGGCCGCCGCCTCCCGGGACGACGCGCAGCGCCGTCCGGCCCCGGCGCAACTCGGCTTTTACGGGGCCGCCGGGCGAGACAAGCAGGGCGCGACGTTGTAGAACCCGCCCCACCGGACCAGGGTTCACCCCGGTTCCGGTCGCCCGACAACCCGTTTTGAGACCCGTTTCGAGACCATGCCCCTGCTCGTCAAAATCTGCGGCCTGTCCACGCGCGAGACGCTCGACGTCGCGCTTGAAGGCGGTGCCGATATGGTGGGGTTCGTATTCTTTCCGCCGTCGCCGCGTCACATCAGCCTCGAGACCGCGCGCGAGCTTGGCAGCCGCGCCAAGGGCCGCGCCGTCAAGGTCGCCCTCACCGTCGATGCCGACGATGCGATCCTGGAAAACATCGTCGAGACGCTGCGGCCGGATATCCTGCAATTGCATGGCAAGGAGACCACGGCGCGGCTGCGCGACATCAAGGCGAAGTTCGGCCTGCCGCTGATGAAGGCGCTGCCGGTCGAGACGTCGGCCGACCTTGCGCCGCTGCCGGGTTATGCCGGTGTCGCCGATCGCATCCTGTTCGATGCCCGCGCGCCGAAGGATGCCACGCGGCCGGGTGGCCTCGGCGCGCCCTTCGATTGGCACGTGCTGGAAAATCTCGATCTTGCGCTGCCCTACATGGTCTCCGGCGGGCTCAACGCCGACAACGTCACTGAAGCCGTCCGCGTCACGCGCGCCGGCGGCGTCGATGTCTCGTCGGGCGTCGAGCGCACGCCCGGTGTCAAGGATCCCGAATTGATCCGCGCCTTCATCCGCGCCGCGCGCGCAATCCAGCATTCTTCACCTCTCCCCGTTCACGGGGAGAGGTCGACCGCGCAACGCGCGGGCGGGTGAGGGGCGCTGCAACGATGATCGAGCAATTGGAGAAACCCCTCACCCCAGCCCTCTCCCCGCAAGAGCGGGGCGAGGGAACGGAAACAGCGCCGCAAGCCGGCAAGAAGAACTGATGGTTCGATGAATCCAAACCTGCCCAATTCCTTCCGCAGCGGTCCCGACGAGCGCGGGCATTTCGGCATTTTCGGCGGACGCTTCGTTGCGGAAACGCTGATGCCGCTGATCCTCGATCTCGAAAAAGCCTATGCCGACGCCAAGGCCGATCCGGCGTTCCAGGCCGAGATGAATGTCTATCTGAAGGATTATGTCGGCCGGCCCTCGCCGCTCTATTTCGCCGAGCGGCTCACCGAGCATCTCGGCGGCGCCAAGATCTATCTGAAGCGCGAGGAGCTCAACCACACCGGTTCGCACAAGGTCAACAATGTGCTCGGCCAGATCATGGTCGCGCGCCGCATGGGCAAGAAGCGCATCATCGCCGAGACCGGCGCCGGCCAGCATGGCGTGGCGACGGCGACGCTGTGCGCGCGGTTCGGGCTCGAATGCGTGGTCTATATGGGCGCGGTCGACGTCGAGCGGCAGCAGCCGAACGTGATCCGCATGGAGATGCTGGGCGCCAAGGTCGTCCCGGTGCAGTCGGGCGCGCGCACGCTGAAGGACGCGATGAACGACGCGCTGCGCGATTGGGTCACCAACGTGCACAACACCTTCTATTGCATCGGCACGGTGGCGGGTCCGCACCCCTATCCGATGATGGTGCGCGACTTCCAGTCGATCATCGGCCACGAGACACGCAAGCAGATGCAGGAGGCCGAGGGCCGCCTGCCGGATTCGCTGATCGCCTGCATCGGCGGCGGCTCCAATGCGATGGGCCTGTTCCATCCGTTCCTCGACGATCCCTTGATCGAGATTTTCGGCGTCGAGGCTGCCGGTCACGGACTGACGCAGCTGCATGCCGCTTCGCTGGCCGGCGGCCGTCCCGGCGTGCTGCATGGCAACCGCACCTATCTCTTGATGGACGCCGACGGCCAGATCGAGGAAGCGCATTCGATCTCGGCCGGCCTCGATTATCCCGGCATCGGCCCGGAGCACGCCTGGCTGCACGAGACCGGCCGCGTGAAATATCTCTCGGCGACCGACGAGGAGGCGCTGGCCGCATTCCAGCTGCTGTCGCGGCTCGAGGGCATCATCCCCGCGCTGGAATCGGCGCACGCCATCGCGAAACTGTCCGAGCTCGCACCGCAGCGACCGAAGGATCACCTGATGGTGGTCAACCTCTCGGGCCGCGGCGACAAGGACGTGCCGCAGGTCGGCGACATCTTGAAGGCGAGGAAGAAGTGACCACCCGTATCGACGCACGTTTCTCCGAGCTGAAGCAGCAGGGCCGCTCCGCTTTCGTCACCTTCGTGATGGCCGGCGATCCCGACGCCAAGACCTCGCTCGACATCCTCAAGGCGCTGCCGAAGGCCGGCGCCGATGTCATCGAGATCGGCATGCCCTTCACCGACCCGATGGCCGATGGCCCGTCGATCCAGGCCGCCGGTCTGCGCGCGCTCAAGGGCGGCATGACGCTGCGCAAGACGCTGGCGATGGTCCGCGACTTCCGCAAGGAGGACAACGCCACGCCGATCGTGCTGATGGGCTACTATAATCCGATCTACATCTACGGCGTCGACCGCTTCCTGGCCGACGCCAAGACCGCCGGCGTCGACGGCCTGATCATCGTCGACCTGCCGCCGGAGGAAGATACCGAGCTCTGCATCCCCGCGATGAAGGCCGGGCTGAACTTCATCCGGCTGGCGACGCCGACCACCGACGACAAGCGGCTGCCGGCGGTGCTCGCCAACACCTCGGGCTTTGTCTATTACGTCTCGATCACCGGCATCACCGGCGCCGCGACGGCCGATTCGAAGGTGGTCGCGGAAGCCGTGGCCCGCATCAAGCGGCACACCAAGCTGCCGGTCTGCGTCGGCTTCGGCATCCGCACCCCGGAGACGGCGCGCGCGATCGCCGAGAACGCCAACGGCGCGGTGGTCGGCACCGCAATCGTCGATGTGGTGCGCGCCAACCTCGATGCCGAGGGCCGTGCGACGCCGAAGACCGTGAGCGCGGTGGCGGACCTGGTGTCGGCGCTGGCGCAGGGGGTCCGGGGCGCCAAGCAGGCCGCTGAATAAGACACATTTTGCGGCAACAAGGCCGCCGATGGCGGCTTGCCGGGCTCGCCCGGCCCGCCATATATCCAGCTGGTGCGGAACCGATCCGCATTTCGGAGCGAACCATGAATTGGCTCACCAACGTCGTCCGGCCGAAGATCCGCAACATCCTGCGGCGCGAGACGCCGGAAAACCTCTGGATCAAGTGCCCGGATTCCGGGCAGCTCGTGTTCTACAAGGACGTCGAGGCCAACCAGTTCGTGATCCCCGGCTCGAACTACCACATGCGCATGGGCGCGGTGGCGCGCCTGAAGTCGATCTTCGACAACGAGACCTGGTTCGACGTCGCGCTGCCCGAGGTGACGGCGGATCCGCTGAAATTCCGCGACGAGCGCAAATATGTCGACCGCATCAAGGACGCCCGCACCAAGACCGGGCTGAACGACGCGATCAAGGTCGGCTACGGCAAGTTAGAAGGTGCCGGCGTCGTGGTCGCCGTGCAGGATTTCGATTTCATGGGCGGCTCGCTCGGCATGGCCGCCGGTGAAGCCATGGTGCGCGGGCTCGAACTCGCGGTCGAGAAGAAGTCGCCCTTCATCGTGTTCGCCGCATCCGGCGGCGCGCGGATGCAGGAAGGCATCTTGTCGCTGATGCAGATGCCGCGCACCACCGTCGGCGTGCAGATGCTGCGCGAGGCGCGCCAGCCCTACATCGTGGTGCTGACCAATCCGACCACCGGCGGTGTCACCGCGTCCTATGCGATGCTCGGCGACATCCAGATCGCCGAGCCCGGTGCGCTGATCGGCTTTGCCGGCGCGCGCGTGATCGAGCAGACCATCCGCGAAAAGCTGCCGGACGGCTTTCAGCGCGCCGAATATCTGCGCGAGCATGGCATGGTCGACATGGTGGTGCACCGCCACGAGATGAAGGCCACGCTGGCGCGGCTGTGCCGCCTGCTGACCAAGGCGCCGGCGCTCGAATCCGCATCGAAGCCCACGGCCGCGGTCATCGAGCCGGCCCAGATCGTCACGGCGCCGGAGACGGTGCCGGCCGCGCCGCACGCGTGACCGCGAGCGCCGTCCCATCGCAAGCCTCGTTTGAGGCGTTGATCGCGCGGATATCGGCGCTGCATCCCAAGCGCATCGATCTCAGCCTCGATCGCATGCGCGGCCTGATGGAGCGGCTCGATCATCCCGAGCGCAAGCTGCCGCCGGTGATCCATGTCGCCGGCACCAACGGCAAGGGCTCGACCATCGCCTATCTGCGCGCGATTCTCGAAGCCGCCGGCCTGCGCGTGCACGTCTTCACCTCGCCCTATCTGGTGCGGATCAACGAATGCTACCGGCTGGGCGCCGTCGGCGGCGGCAAGCTGGTCGGCGACGAAGAGCTGCGCGAGACGTTCGAGCACTGCGAGCGCATCAACGCCGATAGTCCCATCACCATCTTCGAGATGGAAACGGCGGTGGCGTTCTGCCTGTTCGCCAAGCATCCGGCCGACGTCGCATTGCTCGAAGTCGGGCTCGGCGGCCGGCTCGATTCGACCAATGTGGTCGAGGCGCCGCTCGCCTCGGTGATCGCACCGGTGAGCATGGACCACATGGAATTCCTCGGCGACAATCTGATGGCGATCGCCGGCGAGAAGGCCGCGATCATCAAGCGCAAGGTGCCGGTGGTGTGTGCCGAGCAGGCGCCGGATGCGATGGCCGTGATCGAGGCGCAGGCGAACCGCATGCGCGCGCCGCTGCATGCGGCCGGCCAGCAATGGCATGTCGGCGTCGAGCGCGGCCGGCTGGTCTATCAGGACGAGCGCGGCCTGCTGGATCTCGCCGCGCCGAAACTGTTCGGCCGGCACCAGTTCGACAATGCGGGCCTTGCGATCGCGACCCTGCGCGCGATCGACGCATTCAAGCTCAACATCGCGGCCTTTGAAGCCGGCATCGTCAATGCGGAATGGCCGGCGCGAATGCAGCGACTGGTTTCCGGCACTCTCGTCGGACAGGGGCCGCAGGGCTCCGAGGTCTGGCTCGACGGCGGACACAATGCCGAGGGCGGCCGCGTCGCGGCGGCTGCGCTCGGCGATCTGGAGGAGCGCGTGTCGCGGCCGCTGGTGGTGATCGTCGGGATGATGGCCAACAAGGATGCCGACGCATTCCTCGCCAATTTCGCCGGACTGACCCGCCACATCATCGCGGTCCCGGTGCCCGGCCGCGACAACGGCATGGCGCCGGACAGACTGGCGGACGCCGCGCGAGCTCTCGGCATGCGGGTCGAGATCGCTGATGGCGTCGCCGCCGCCTTGCGGCGGCTTGCTGCGCTGGCCTATGAGGTGCCGCCGCGGATCCTGATCACGGGCTCGCTGTATCTGGCCGGTCCCGTGCTTGCGGCCAACGGCACGCCTCCTGCATGACAGGTGACGCGTCCCGGATGCGGTGCGCATGAGGGAGGACGAGCATCATGCGTTTTGCTGCGATCGCCGACATCCACGGCAACCATCTCGCGCTCGAAGCCGTACTGTCGGACATCCGCGCGCAGGGCATTTCCGACATCGTCGACCTCGGCGACATGGTGAGCGGGCCGCTCGACGCCCGGCCCACCATCGATACGCTGATGGCGCTCGATGCGGTCCATCTGCTCGGCAATCACGACCGCTACCTGATCGACCGCCCGCATGAGAAAATGGGCTCCTGGGAGCGGCTGACCTATACCCAGCTCGAGCCGCGGCATCTCGACTGGCTGCGCACGCTGCCGGCGAATTCGATCTATCGCGACGAAGTTTTCCTCTGTCATGCAACGCCCCAGAATGACGAGACCTACTGGCTCGAGACGGTGCTGCCGGGCGGCGAAGTCTGCATGTCCCCGCTGGAAGCGATCGAGGCGAGAGCGGCCGGCGTGCCGCAATCGCTGATCCTCTGCGCACACACGCATACCGCGCGCGCCATGCGACTTCGCGACGGCCGGCTGATCGTCAATCCCGGCAGCGTCGGCTCGCCCGGCTATCGCGCCGGCAAGCCGCATCCGCATGTCGTCGAGGCCGGTTCGCCCGATGCGCGCTATGCGATCCTCGAACAGGTCGATGGTGGCTGGGATGTCACCTTCCGCCACATCCCCTACGACCACGCAGCAATGGCGGCGCTGGCGCGGCAGCACGGCCAGGCCGAACTCGCCTCGGCGCTGGCGACGGGATGGATTCGCTGACTTGCCTAATGGATATGCGCCTCATCCGAGACGCCGACATGCTCGCGATAGACCATCTCCCAGCCCTTCCAGCCGGTGAACAGCAGGATCAGGACCACGATGAACGATAGCGCGAGACCGGTCGGCACGATGGCGGATGCGCCGTGCTCGAAGCGCAAATACCAGTTGTAGAGCGCGATCAGCACCGCGATGACATTGCCGCCGGCGTGCTGCCATGCATCGGAAAGATTGCGGACCTGATCGTCTCCGAGGAGATCGATCACGCCGGCGATGGCGGCGAGCGCGGCCATGATCAAGCCGATGCCAAGCAGCCAGAGCGAGGCGCTGGCCCAGAAGTCAGTGCCCGTCTTCCAGAAAGCGAGATCGGCAACGAAGGTCAAAACAAAGCATACGACTGGAAATGGAATAAGCATCGGATGGATAGGATGTCCCGCGACCTGCGCGGTTGATCTGGGGTTCGACATGGGTCCCTCCTGAGGGCCATTTGATCCCTCAACATCGACTGCCTGTCCGGGTTCCTATTCGCTGCACCGCAACGGCAGTGCCGTTATCCCCTCAACAGCTTCATCGGGTCGGCCGCCTTCTGCTTCAGTTGCTCGAACGAGCATTGCTTCGGCGCCTTGTCCGGACGCCAGCGCAGGATCGAGGTGCCGTGGCGGAAACGATCGCCACTGAAATGGTCGTAGCAGACCTCGATCACGAGCTTCGGCTTCAGCGGACACCATTGCGCCGAGCGCTCGGTCGACCACCGGCTCGGGCCGCCCGGCGCATTCCCGGTAAAGCCGGGCTTTGCAATCAACGGCTCGAGACGGTCGGTGAGCGCCGCCTTGTCCTGTTGCCTGATTGCGGAGGTGAAGCCGACATGATGCAACAAGCCATCGTCGTCATAGAGGCCGAGCAGCAGCGAGCCGACCACTTGGCGGTCGCCGATCCTGTTGGTGGCGTAGCGAAAGCCGCCGACCACACAGTCGGCGCTCCTGAACCTTTTGATCTTCTGCATGCCGTCGCGATTGCCGGCCTGATAGGGCAGGTCCAGGCGCTTGGCGATCACGCCGTCGAAGCCGCCGCCGGATCGCGCCAGCCATTTCCCGGCAAGCGCGTAGCTTGTCGTCGCGGGAGACAGCCGAAAGCTGGAATTGGATTTCAATTGCGACCTGGCGAACGCCTCGAGCTGCGGTCGTCGTTTGCTCAAAGGCTGGCCGGAAAGCTTCTTCATGGTTGGCGCGGCCAAGAGATCGAACGTCAGAAACAAGGCGGGCGTTTCCTGTGCCAGCCGCGTCACCCGGCTGGCGGCAGGGTGGATGCGCTGCAGGAGATCGTCAAAGGAGAACGTTCGGCCGTGCGGCACCACGATCTCGCCGTCGAGCACGAATGACGTTGCCTTCACGCTCAGCGCCGCGGCGACCAGCTCCGGGAAATAGCGGCCGAGATCTTCGCCGGATTTCGAGCGCAGGTCGACTTTGCGGCCTTCGCGTTTCAGCAGGCAGCGGAAGCCGTCCCACTTGGGTTCGTACTGCCACTCCTTCCCGCGCGGGATGGCATCGACCGAGCGCGCCTCCATCGCAACGAGCGGCGTGGACCTGGAAGCGGGCTTTTGACGCGGGGAGGGCAAGTGCCGGGACCTTCAAACGCAACACACACGGTCCCAACGCAAACGGCCGGCGAATCCGCCGGCCGTGCACGAATTTATTAATCAGAAGAAGCGGGATCAGACCGCAGCGGTGATCCACTGCTGCAGCTTGGCCTTCGGCGCGGCGCCGACCTGACGGGACGCCATCTCGCCGCCCTTGAAGATCATCAGGGTCGGGATCGACATCACGCCATACTTCGACGCCGTCTTCGGGCTCTCGTCGACGTTGAGCTTCACGATCTTGACCTTGTCGCCCATCGCGCCGGAAATCTCATCGAGAGCGGGCGCGATCATGCGGCAGGGGCCGCACCACTCGGCCCAGAAGTCGACGACCACCGGCCCGGTCGCCTTGAGCACTTCGGCTTCGAAATCGGCGTCAGAAACCTTGCCAACGGCCATGTGAGTACCTCGTTCGGTTGAGACAAAAGGGCGCGGTTGGGAATCGCGCCCGGGAGCATGGGTCAAACCTATGAACGCCCCCTTGCCGGGTCAAGCTTGCTCACGCCGACATGAACTTATGCCAGGGCGGCGTCCAGCGCGGGGGCGGAAATCTCCATGATTTCAGTCGTTTCGGTCCAGAGCAGGGCGGCCCGCACCGGCAGCTGGGGATAAAGCCTGGCGAGCACCGCGCGGTACAGCGCGAGCTGCCGGACGTAGCCCCTGGGCGCCTCGGCTGCCGTCCTGGGCGGAGCGTGGTTGGTCTTGAAATCGACGATCAGGACGTCGGTCGGCGTCACCACCAGGCGGTCGATCTGGCCCGACACCAGCGCCTTCGGCTGGCCCGGCCGCTCCAGCCGCCCGACGATCGAGACCTCGGCGCGGCTGCCGGGCGCGAACACGGCGGCAAAGCGCGGATCGGCGATCAGGCCGAGCACCTGATCGGCGAGCGCGACCTGCTCCTGTTCGTTCCAGCCGTCGGCATTGCGCGCGAGGTAGCCGAGCGCGGCGGCGCGCCGCCGCTCGAGGGCGACGTCGGGCAGCGACTGCAGCAGCCGGTGCACCAGCGTGCCGCGTTGCAGGGCGCGGGCGCGCAGCTGCACCGATTCGCCGGTTCGGATCGGATGGCTGTCGTCATCAGCCGGATCGGACGGACGCAGCATGCTCGCCGCCGATGCTTCCGGTACGGCCGGAGCCCGCAGCCAGGACGGCAATGCGATCGGCACCGCGGCCGCCGACGCAGTCGCACCGGTGAGATCGGCGACGTCATCCGGCCGCGAATAGCGCATCACCTTGCCGCCTGGCGTCTCCAGCTCCTCGAGCTTGAGCCCGGAATTGGCGAGCCCCTTGGTGATCAGATCGTACCAGGACGATTTCCGCACCGTGTTCATGTTGCCGGGCATGCAGCCGCCGACGATCAGCCGGTCGGCGGCGCGGGTCATCGCGACATAGAGCAGGCGGCGATACTCGTCCTCGGTGTCGCCGAGCATCGCCTTGCGCGCCTCGGCGACGCCGGGCGGATCCTCGGCCTTCTTGCCGGCCCACACCACGACGCCGGGCGCGTTCGGCGCGGCGTTGCCCTGCGGCAGATGGATCAGCCGCAGCCGCTGCGTGTCCGACGGCGAGGTCGTGGTGTCGACCAGGAACACCACCGACGCTTCGAGGCCCTTGGCGCCGTGCACGGTCATGACGCGGACCTCGTCGCGCGAAATCTCCATGTCGCGCTTCACTTCGGTGTCGGCGGCGCGCAGCCAGGCGACAAAGCCCTGCAGCGAGGCCGGCGCCTTGCGCTCGTAGCTCAGCGCAAGCTCGAGGAACTCGTCGAGCGCGTCGTTCGCCTCATGGCCGAGCCGGCGCAGGATGCGCGCCCGCCCGCCATCGCCGCCGAGCAGCCAGGCGTAGAACGCGAACGGCGTCTCCTGGGTGAAGCGGCGCTCGCATTGTTCGAGACGGCGCAGCGCGGCCGAAAATTGCTCATCGGTGGGTGCCTGCGCGGCCAGTGCCTCGCGCAGCGAGCCGCGACGCTGGTACGCCAGCTTGAATAGATCGTCGTCGTCTAGGCCGAACAGCGGGCTCTTCAACGCCACCGCCAGCGCGAGATCGTCCTGCGGCAGCAACAGCGCATCGGCGAGGTTCATCAGGTCGATGATCGCGATGTGCTCGGTCAGCTTCAGCCGGTCGGCGCCGGCGACCGGGATGCCCGCGTGCTTCAGCGCCTGGATCACCGCGTCGAAGGCGTTGCCGCGCCGCCGCACCAGGATCAGCATGTCGCCGTAGCTGAGCGGCCGCCGTCCGCCGGTGCTGCCGGTCATGGTGCCGCTGGCAACGAGGCCCTTGATCTCGGCCTGGATGCGACGCGCCAGTTTCACCTCGGGGCTGGTCACCGACACGCCGTCGAACGGCGCGCGCCAGCCCTCGATATCCTGGCGATCGTCGGCCACGGCGAGATCCCAGAGCTCGATCTGGCTGGGGCCGGCATCGGCCATCGCGTTGTGGATCGGGTAGCCGTTCTCGATCGCATGAATGCTGCGGAAGATCTCCTGCTCGCGGAACACATGGTCGACCGAATGCAGGATCACCGGCCCCGAGCGGAACGAATAGGTGAATGACACCGGGTCGAATTTCAGCCCGGCTTCCTCGAACCGCCGCTTCAGCTCGCGCCGGCGCAGGTCGAATTCGCGCGGCGCCGCGCCCTGGAACGAGAAGATCGACTGCTTCTCGTCGCCGACCGCGAACACGGTGCGCACCAGGCCGTCGCGCGCGCCGGCGCCGGAGGTGAATTCCGAGATGATGTGCGCGACGATGTCCCATTGCCGCGGGCTCGTATCCTGCGCCTCGTCGATCAGCACGTGATCGACGCCGCGGTCGAGCTTGTAATGCACCCAGCCCGACGAGACGCGGTCGAGCATCGCCAGCGTCTTGTCGATCAGATCGTCATAGTCGAGCAGGCCGCGTTCCACCTTCTCGCGCCGGTAGTGCGCGGCGGCCGCGGTCGCGATGTGGATCAGCGCCTCGGTGCGGTCGCGCGCGACCACGGCGCGGCGGCGCTCGATCAACGGACCGAGACGGTCGATCTCCGCCTCGAACCGACGGCCCGCGACCGCATTCTTCTTGATGAAACTGTTGGTGACGACAGACGCGCGCGGGGCGCGTTCATCGGTCAGGAAGACGCCGAGATATTCGTCGACCTGCGCTGCACCGGTGAAGGTCAGCGCGCTCCGCAGCCGTTCGGCCTGCTTCTGATCCGCCTTGCTGCTGGTATCGAGCAGCGTCGCCATCTCCTTCCAGCTCGCGCGCGGCAGGTTCGGCCCGTCGACGATCTCGCGCTCGACCTCCTCGATGCGATCATCGGCGGAGACGCCGAGCGCGGCCGACATCTGCGCTGCGGCGGCCGCGGCGTTGCCGGCGGCATCGGTCCAGGCCATGAAATGGTCGCGGCTGAGGCAGGCCTCGCGGACCACCTCCTTGAAAGTGACGTCGGCGGCATTTGCCATCGCCGTCCGCAGCGCGCGGCCGATCGGACTGTCGGGAATCCGCGAGGCTTCGAGGAACACCGCGAGATTGGCGCGCTCCATCATCTCGTTCTGGTCGCGGTCGTCGAGCACGGCAAAGCGCGCCGGCACGTTGGCCTCGAACGGAAACTGCTGCAGCAGGCGGGTGCACAGCGCGTGGATGGTCTGCACCTTCAAGCCGCCGGGGGTCTCCAGCGCGCAGGCAAACAGTTTGCGCGCCTCGCGCCGCAACGTGGCGGAAGGATGGGCAATGCCGGCCTCGCGGATCGCGGCGTCGAGCCCGGCGTCGTCGAGCGTCACCCAATGGCCGAGCGTCGTGAACACGCGCTCGGCCATGTTCGCGGCAGCCGCCTTGGTGAAGGTGATGCAGAGGATCTTTTCCGGCGGCACTCCCGACAGCAGCAGGCGGATGACGCGCTGCACCAGCACATGGGTCTTGCCCGAGCCGGCGTTGGCCGACACGAAGGTCGACGCTTTCGGATCGGACGCGCGCGCCTGCGCGTCGCGCACGGCGGGCGGAATCGGACGGGGCGCCTTCACCATTCCTCGATCCCCAGGCCGCCGGCGGCGGACCATTCCTTGATGCGTGCGAGGTCGTCATAGGCGCCGTAGCGGTTCGCCCACATCGAGAGGTTCAGCGAGGTGTAGGCCTGCTGCTCGTCGTCGAAGGCGCGGATCAGGGCCTCGAGCTTGCGCCGCGCGCTGTCGGCGGCCTCATCGGGCGGCTGCGGCGTGTCGTTGGTCTTGATCTTCAGCTCCAGCGAACGCTGCTCTCCCGGCGGATTGTTGCCGCTCAGCCTGACATAGACGAGGTCGCCGACCGAGGAGTCGGCCGGGATGTCGACAAAGCCGCCCTCGCGCAGGATCGCGGCTTCCAGGGTGAGCTGCGGCGACAGGCCCATGCGCACCTGCTTGCCGGTCGGCGGCTGGCCGGTCTTGTAGTCGAGGATCGCAAAGCTGCCGTCATCGCGCCGCTCGATGCGGTCGGCGCGCGCCGAGAGCGTGAAGGTCCTGGCATCGTCGAGCGGGATGCCGATCTCGCCGCGGATCTCGGCCTTGATGGCCTCGATCTGGCCGCGCCGGGCCTGCTCCCATTCGGCAAACCATGTTGCGATGCGCTGGAAGCGCGGCCACCACAGCGCTCGCGCCTCGGGCCGCTCCATCAGCGGCGCAAAATATTTGGCCCCGATCTCGCGCAACGTGAGCAGGGTGTTGGCAGGCAGCGCGTCGGCATAGACCTGCGTGAACTCGCCGAGCGCCTCGTGGATCGCCGAGCCGCGATCGGCCGCCGACAACGGCATGTCGACGGGGTCGAGCGGATCGAGCCGCAGGATGTAGCGCGCATAGATCGTGTAGGGATCGCGCAGCCAGTCCTCGATCGCGGTGACAGACATCTTCAGCGGACGTGCCTCGCGCGGCGGCCGCGGCTCCGGCTGCGGGATCGGCTCGACCTTGTCGGGCCGGTCGAGCTCGGCGGCATATTTCACGTAAGTTTTGCCGGCCGATGTCGCGGCCTTCCAGCGCGCCTCGCCCGCGACCGCTTCGAGCCGGTGCAGGAAGCGCGAGGCGACCGCCGGCGCGCCGCCGACCTTTGCGGCGTGGGTGAGGATCACCTCGTGATGGCCGAGCAGCTGCGCAAAGTCGTGCGCGGAAAGCCCGATGCGGCGCTCGGGAAGATCGAGCCCGAGCTCATGCCGCATCGGCCGGCTCAGCCACGGATCGATCCGCGGCGCCGGCGGCCAGACGCCCTCGACCAGGCCGCCGAGGATGACGCGATCGGATTCGGTGAGACGTGCTTCGAGCTGGCCGAAGATGTTGAGCTGCGCGCGCGCCGATTCCGGCCGCCGCACCATGCGGTCGGCGAACGCGGTCTGGAACACCTCGGGATAATCGGCGAGCGGCGTCATCAGCCCGCTCGGCTGCTGCTTGGCGAGCAGCTCGTCGAACGCAGACGCCAGCGACGCACCGGCGCGCTCCTCGAACACGACGGCAACGCCGTTCTGGTCGCCGGACAGCGCGATCAGGGCCTCGCGGTGGCGCGCGGCCAGCTCCGCGAAATCATGGGGTTTTGACGACGCCATGCCTTCGAGCGGCGCCAGCGCCGCCTGCAATCTGGCGATCAGGTCCTGCGCCCGGTTGAGCTCGTTGTCACGCAGCCGGGCGCGCGGCTCCATGGCGTGCAGCGACGAGGTCTCGCCGCCGTGCAGTTTGACCAGCTCGGCGCGGAAGCGCGCGAAGTCGCGGGCGAGGCCGCCGGTCCCGGCTTGCGGCCGCGTGCCGCGGAGCAGCGCGATCTCCAGTACCTCGATCGCGCGCCGCAGCGCGCCGCGCGAACCGCCGAGCCGGAACAGCGGATGCTTGAGCAGCGCGAGCAGCGTCGGCGGCTCCAGCCCCTTGGCCGCCGCCTCCGCGGTCAGGCGGGCGAACACGCCGGCCGGCGTCTCGATCAGCGCATCGCCGCCGGAATCGTCGAACTCGAGCTTCCAGCGCGTCAGCGACGCCATCACGCGGCGCGCCAGCGCGCGATCCGGCGTCACCAGCGCGGCCGATTTGCCGAGATGCCGCGCCTCGCGCATCGCAACCGCGATCGCCAGCGCCTCCATTTCCGGATTGGGCGCCTCGACCACGGTGAGGTTGGTCATCCCGGCGGAAATCCGCGCCACGATCTCCGGCCGTTCCAGCCGGTCGTGCCACTGCGCGGTCGCGGTCGAGGGACGCATCGTCTCCGACACCAGCACCTCGCGGCCGAGCGGCGCCGGCTCGGCAAGGCTCTCGACGTCGCGGCGCTTGATGCCGAAGCGGTCGAGCAAGGCGTGCATCGCGAATTGCGGATGGTTCGACGAGGGCGGCGTTACGAACCTGCCGTCGTCGCCGCGGTCGCCGCCGATCGTGTCCCAGGAGTCCTCGTCGAGATCGGTGTCGAGCCCGGGCAGCACCACGGCACCGTTCGGCAGCTTCGCCACCGCGTGCAGGAATTTCGCCGTCGCCGGCATCGAGCCGGTCGAACCGGCCGCGATCACCGGGCCCGCGTGGTGCGCGGTCAGCCGCGCCGCCTCCGCCTCGATCAGCAGATCGCGGCGCGCGGCGGGTTCGATCCGGCCGATCTCCTTGAGGTAGCTGGGCCAGGCGTCGCGCGCGATGCGCAGGAAGTCGAGCGAGTGCTGCCAGTATTTGTCGAGCTGGTCCGGCACCAGGCGGTCGAGCGCGCGCCAGTCGACGCGGCGCGTCACCATGTCGTCCATCAGCCGCGCCAGATCGCCGGCGAGTTGCAGCGTCGAGGCCGGCCCGCCGACCACCAGCGGCGCCGATACCGGCGTCTTCGCCCAGGCGGCGACCAGATGCGCCAGCGTCAGCCGGCGCTCGAGCTCGCCCAGCCTTGGCGGAATCTCCAGCGGCGCGGCGCCGCCGACGTCCTCGCTTTGGTCGGCGAAGGCGAGTTCGTCCTCATCGATGTCGCCAAGCGCGACGATGCGCGGCAGCACGGCGGCGTCCGACTCGAGCACATCGAGGAAGATTTCCCGCGCCAGCCGCCCGGCACGGCGGGTCGGCAGATACAGCGTGGCGTTGGCGAGCCTTGCCGGATCGCTCTGCGCCTCGAATCCCGCGACCAGCCGGCCATCGACCAGCGCCGAGATGACGGCGCGCAGGAACGGCGCAGAAACGGGAACACTGAAGACGCGCATGGGCTGCCTGATTCGAATCCGGCGCCAATATAGGGAGCGGCGGCCGTCGTTAGCCACCCCTGACGGAGAACCGTCACCGCTCAATATCGCAATCGGCCGGCGCAGCGATCGGCGGCATCCAGGAACCAGCGCAGCGCCGGATCCCGGGCAGCGCGGCTCGTATGGATCAGGTCGATCGCGAAGGCGGGGATGTCGATCGGCGGTGCGACGACGGCAATGTCGGCCAGATGCGTGAAGCGCCGGGCGACGCGCTCGGCCATCGTGGCGATGAGATCGGTGCCGGCCACGGCGAACGGAACGGCCACCACATGCGCAAGCGTCACCGCCACCCGTCGCTTCAGTCCATGGCGCACCAGCAGCGCGTCGATCACGCTCGGCAGGCCGTCGCCGCCGGCCGCCGAGAACAGCGCGTGCGGCAGGGTCGCGTAATCTTTCAGATCCAGGCGCTCCGATCGGTTCGCGCGTGCATCGCGGACGCAGACGAAGCGTTCCTCGAACAGCCGGTGCCGGACACAGCGCGGCGAGTCCGGCAGGTGCCCGCCGATCAGGGCATCGAGCTCGCCGCGCTCCAGCTTCGCCAGCGCCACCGTCGCATCGGTGAGCGGGCGCACCGCAAGGTCAATGCCGGGCGCTTCGATGCGCAGCAGCCGGGTCAATTCCGGCACCACGACGAGATCGCCGTAGTCGGTCGCGGCGATGGTGATGCGCCGTCGCGCGATCGCCGGATCGAAGCCCTGATCGGGCACCAGCGCGCTCCGGATTTGCCGCAGCGCGTCGCCGATCGGCCCGGCCAGCGCCAGCGCCTTTTCGGTCGGCTGCATGCCCGCGCCGGCACGCAGGAACAGTTCGTCCGCAAACAGCGCACGCAGCCTTCGCAACGCGCTGCTCATGGACGGCTGGGCGAGCCCGATGCGCTCGGCCGCCCGGGTGACGTGGCGCTCCTCCATCAGCGCTTCGAAGGCGACCAGCAGGTTGAGATCGACGGCGGATAAATTCATCGTAGCAATAATGCTTATAAGAATAATCGATTTCAACAATGATTTGCCCCGGCTTATGCTCGTTGGTCGGACATGACGACGGGACCCAGGAATTTGGCGAGATTTGCGAGGCTGGTGCCAAGCGGGCCGACACTGCTGATCATCGGCGTGCTGGCAGGATTGGCTTTCCCCGCCTTGGCGGACGGCGCCCGCCCGCTGATGGCGGCGGCGATCTTCGTTCTGGTGCTAGGCACCTTCCTCCAGGTCGACGGCACGGCGTTCCGGCGCGCGTTGCGGCGGCCGCTGGTCTGGCTGCTGTTGCCGGCGCTGGCCATGCTGGCGAGCCCGCTTGCAGTCGGCCTTGCCGCGCGCGGCGCCGGCTTTCGACCCGAGCTGATCGTCGCATTGGTGCTGTCGGTGTGTGCGCCACCGTCGAGCGGCACGGCGGCCGTCGCGCGCATGCTCGGCTTCGATGCGACCATTCCGCTTGCCGTGACGCTGCTGTCGATGGCGCTGGCGCCGGTTACCGTGCCGCTGATCGCCGCGGGATTTGCCGGTCTCGCGCTCGATCCGCTGGCGCTTGCGACGCGGCTGGCCCTCCTGGTTGGCGGCGCCGGCGCGTTGGCGTTGCTGTTGCGCCGTCAGGCCGCTGCACGATTGGTGCAGCATGCGCGCATCATCGACGCGCTCGTGCTGGCCTCGCTGCTGCTGTTCGCGATCGCCACCATGGCCGGGGTGCGTGCTCAGATCGAAGCGCAACCGGCCGCCGCGTTCACCTGCGTCGGCCTTGCCTTCGCCTGCAATCTTGCCCTGCAATTGTGTGGCGCGCTGCTCACGCCGGGCAATCTGGCTGCACGGCTGACCAGCGGCCTCGTTCTCGGCAACCGCAATGTCGGACTGGTCTGGTCGGCGATGGGCGCTGCGGTGTCGCCGATGACGGCGTTGTTCTTCGCCGCCACGCAGTTTCCGATCTATATGACGCCGCGGCTGATCGAGATGCTTGTTCGCCGCGAGCGCAAGGAGAATGCCTCACCATGAGCGCGACGATCCTGACCGAAGACCTCGCCGTCCGTTTCGCGCGCATCGCGCTCGGCCATGTCACGCGCGAATATCCGAACAAGCCCGATCACGTGCTGGCGGGGCCGCAGGATGCGCGCACGCCGCGCGAGCTGCATCCGGTGTTCTTCGGCAGCTACGACTGGCATTCCTGCGTCCACAGCTACTGGATGCTTGCCCGGTTGCTGCGCCGCTATCCCTCATCCGAGGCGGCGGACGATATCCGCGCGCTGTTCGACGCGCAGTTCGTTGCGGAGAAGATCGCGGCCGAATGCAGCTATCTCGCCGCCCCGACCGCGCGCGGCTTCAAGCGGCCTTACGGCTGGGGCTGGCTGTTGAAGCTCGCCGCAGAGCTCTCGCTCGTCGAGAACACCAACTGGCGCGATCGGATCGCTCCGCTCGCCGAGATCTTCGCGCAGCGCTACCGCGATTTCCTGCCGCTCGCCACCTATCCGGTGCGGGTCGGCACCCATTTCAACACCGCGTTCGGACTGCGCATGGCAGCCGACTACGCCGCGGTGACACAGGACGATGCGCTCAGTGCGCTGTTGCGCGACACAGCGCTGCGCTGGTACGGCGCCGATCAGGACTGCCCCGCCTGGGGTGAGCCGAGCGGTGATGACTTCCAGTCGTCCGCGCTGATCGAAGCGGAGTGCATGCGCCGGCTGCTGGCACCGGGTGACTTCCTGCCCTGGTTCGACCGCTTCCTGCCGCGGCTCGAGCTGCGCGAACCCGCAACCCTGTTCCGGCCCGCCACGGTCACCGATCGCTCGGATGGCAAGCTGGCACATCTCGACGGGCTCAATCTCAGCCGCGCATGGTGCTGGCGGGCGCTGGCCGGTGCGTTGCCGGCGGCCGATGCGCGCCGTCCGATCCTGCAGGATGCCGCGCGCCGGCATCTCGACGCCGGCCTGCCGCATATCGCCAGCGACTATATGGGTGAACACTGGCTTGCGAGCTTCGCGGTGCTCGCGATCGACGCCGATGGCTGACGAAGGCGCCGCCTACGCGACGCTTTCCAGGTAAGCTTCTTCCGCAGCCTGGATCGCGTCCGGAGTGCCGACATGCATCCAGACGCCGTCGAGGCGCAGGCCGAACAGCCGCTCCTGCTCGTTGGCGCGGTCGAACATCTTGGTCAGCGAGAACTCGCCGGCCGGCGCGTCGGCGAACAGCGCAGGCGACATGATCGCGGCGCCGGCATAGACGAACGGCACCACCTGGTGCTCGCGCCGCTTGCGCAACGCGCCATCCGGCAACATCGAATAGTCGCCGCGCCCGCCATAGCCGATGCTCGTAGCGGTCGGCGCCATCAGCAGCAGGATATCCATCCGCGCGGGATCGAAGGTTTCCGCGAGCCGCGCCAGATTGGAGCGCACGCCGTCGATCCACATCGTGTCCGCGTTCAGATGATAGAACGGCGCATCGCCGAGCAGCGGCAGCGCCTTCACCACCGCGCCGCCGGTGCCGAGCACCTGGTCGCGCTCGTCGGAGATGATCACGCGCGGACGGCTGCGGGGCTTGACGTGCTCGATGATCTGGTCGGGCAAATAGTGCACGTTCACGACCGCTTCGCTGACGCCGGCGCCGGAGAGCTTGTCGAGCACATGGTCGAGCAGCGGCTGGCCGGCGACGCTGACCAGCGGCTTCGGCATCGTGTTGGTCAGGGGGCGCATGCGCACGCCGAGGCCCGCAGCGAGCACCATGGCTTTATGGGGAGTGACGGGCATCTTGCGGATATTCTCGGTCATCATCTCTCATGCGCCGATCATATCACGGCGATTCGGCAAGCACATCAATCAGACGCCATAGTCACGAGACATGACGGCCGTAAGACGGCAATGACGACCCTGGCCTAGACGTCGGCAGCTTGCGTGCCGCGTCTGGCGGTTTTCTTCTTCTTGTCGCCTTGTTTGAGAAAGTTGACGCCGATCTGGTCGCCATTGACCCATGCCAGCTCGCAGCGGCGATAGGCCAATCCTGTGGACGACAGCAGCAGAAAGAACTCCTTCAGGTTCAGGCCCTCGACCGAGCCGTCGACGGAGAGCTTGGCGCCCGTCTCCGACACGTCTTCCATGGTGCAGTCGCGCCGCCAGGTGCCGTCGATGCCCATCATGTGCGCTGCTATGCCGCGCTCAAACGTGACACGATCGCCCTTGCGTCGTTCCGTCCCCATCGTGTGGTCCCGCTCCAGATCCGGCCGCGCCATGGATCAGGTGCGGGCTCCGCAACCTTAGGGGAGGCGAGGCTAATAACCCGTAAACTACGGTACTGGAGGAGGGACGTTGGCTTTGTACCAGATGCGGAAGCTGGTCAGCGCGGGGTGAGCCAGCGACCGCTCGAGATAGGTCCAGATCCGCGGCTGGTGCTTGAGATATTGCGGCTTGCCGTCGCGGCGGTTGAGTCGCGCAAAGGTGCCGAGCAGGCGGGTGTTGCGCTGCGCCGACATGATCGCATAGAGCTCGGCGAAGCCGGCCGGATCGAAGCTTTCATCGGTCGCGCGCCGCGCCTTGATGTAGCGGGTCAAGAGCGACAGCTCGAGCTGCTCGGGCACATCGATCCGGGCATCCTGCAGCAGCGACACCACGTCATAGGCCGCGGGGCCGAGCAGCGCGTCCTGGAAATCGATGACGCCGACGCGCAGGATGCCGGTGCGTTCGGCAAGCCAGATGATGTTCGGCGAATGGAAGTCGCGGATCACCCAGGTCTGCGGTGCGGCTGCGGGCTTCTCCAGCAGGCCGCGCCACATCCCGAGAAATTCGGCGCGAAGCTCCTCGCTCGGCTGCGCGCCGCGGTCTGGCAGGTACCATTCCAGCATCAGCCCGATCTCGATCAGCCAGGCGTCGATGTCGAACACCGGGATGTCGTAGCTCTCGTCCGACGTCAGCGGCAATTGCTCCGGCAGCACCTCGCGGTGCAGCGCCGCCAGCATGTCGACGGCGGCCTCGTAACGCTCGGCGATCGGCTGCGGTGGGTCGCCCTCGATGACGCCCTCGGCGCCGAAATCCTCGGTGATGAGGAAGCCGGATCCGAGATCGATGTGACGGATCGCGGGCGCCGAGAAACCATGCTTGCGCAGGCCGTTTCCGATCGCGACGAACGGCCTGACGTCTTCGGCGAGATGCACCGCTGCGCTGTAGGACTGGCCGCTGTAGATCGCCGGGCCGTCGGGACGGCGCGGCGAGTTCATCAGGATGACGGTGCCGTCGTCGTTGCGCAGCCGCGCATAGGAGCGCGTCGAGGCATCGCCCGGCATGCGTTCGCGCCGGGCATTGAGAAAGCCCGCGCGGTCGAGGAACTGGCGCAGCTCGTTGAGCCGCGCGACCTTCGCCGCACCCTTGCCATGGCCGGTGATCTCGGCCGCGCGTGCCGCCGATCCGAGCGCCGGGCGATGGCTGAACGCGATATCGATGCGGTCGGCGGGCATCGCGTCGGGCGCGCGCTCCGGCCACTCGATCAGCGCCACGATGTCGTCGGGCAGCGGCGACAGCCCGATCTCCTCGAGCTCGCCGGCGTCGTTGATGCGGTAGAGGTCGGCATGGACGAGCGGAAACGACGGCAGCTCGTAGCTCTGCGCCAGCGTGAAGGTCGGGCTCGGCACCTCCAGCGCGTCGTCGGCGGCGAGGTAACGGATCAACGCGCGCGCGGCCGTGGTCTTGCCGGCGCCGAGGTCGCCGGACAGCGTGATGACGTCGCCGGCGCCGATCAGCAGCGCGAGGTCGGCCATCAGCTCTGCTGTCGCGGTCTCGTTCGCGAGCGCCACCGAGAATGTCGAGGTCGCCGTCATTCAGCAGCGTTGCGGTGTGCGGTCTGGTCGATCGGGAAGTCGCAGGTCACGGTCGTGCCGCGGCCTACGGTCGAATCGACGCGCACCCGTCCGCCATGGAGTTCGACGAAGGAGCGGACCAGCGACAGGCCAAGGCCCGCGCCGCGGTGCCGCGAGCCGTGCGAATGGCTCTCGAACCAGTTGAACACCTTGTCGCGCATCTCCGCCGGAATGCCGGGACCGGCATCGGTCACCGCAAACACCACGCTGTGCTCGGTGCGGTGCGCGCTGATCGTGACGGTGGCGTCGTGCGGCGAGAAGCCGACCGCGTTGGCGAGCAGATTATACAGCACCTGCACCACGCGCCGCTCGTCGCCGACAAAGGCGCCGATGTCGGGCTCGATATCGACCTTGAGGGTGATGCGGTCGGTCGCGAGGCGATCCTGGATGCCTTCGGCGGCGGCTTCGATCGCCTGGCCGATATTGACCGGACCGAGCTCGAGCTTCATCGCGCCGGCGTCGATGGTGGCGAGATCGAGAATGTTGTTGGTGAGCGCCAGCAGCGCGTTGGTCGATTTGGTGACGTAGTCGAGATATTCGGCCTGCTTCGGCGTCAGCGGTCCGGTCGAGGGATCGCTGAGGAAATGCGCGAAGCCGATGATGGTGGTGAGCGGTGCGCGCAGCTCGTAGGAGACGTGGTGGACGAAATCCACCTTCATCTGGTCGGCGGCTTCCAGCGCCTCGTTGCGCTCGCGCAGCGCCCGCTCAACATTTTCGGTGTCGGTGATGTCCTGGAAGGCGAGCAGGGTCTTGCCGTCGGGCAGCGGGATGGTCATGCAATTCAGCACGCTGCCGTCCTTGCGCTCGAGCTTGAGCGCGACCTGGGCGCGGTTCTCGATCGCGGTGATCTGCTCGCGCAGCGTCCGCCAGGTCAGGGCGTCGTCGAACAGCGGCCGGCACAGTGCTTCCACCGCCTCGATATGCGGCTCGCCCTGCAGCGCGTCGGCCGGCAGCTTCCACATCTTGGCGAAGGGCGGGTTGAACAGTTCCGCGCGGCCGTTGCTGCCGAACACCGCGACCGCTTCGCCGAGATTGTCCAGGGTCTCGCGCTGCACCCGCGTCAGGCGGTCGTAGCGGCGGGCGAGGTCGAGGCTCTCGGTGACGTTGTCGAACAGATAGGTGACGCCGCCCTCGAGGTTCGGCGTGGTGACCACGCTGATGGCGCGGCCGTCGGGCAGGAACCAGGTATAGGTCTCGGATTCGACCGCGCGATAGGCTTCGTGCAGCTTGGCCTTCCAGGCGCGGAAATCCGGCTGCTCGGGCAGCTTGCGGTTGGCGCGCAGCCGGTCCAGCACGCTGGAATCGTCGGGGTTGCCGTCGAGGAAGGCCTGATCGAGGCCCCACAGCCGCCGATAGGACTCGTTGTAGAAGGTGAGCCGCCGGTCGGCATCGAACACCGCGACGCCCGACGACAATTGGTCGAGGGTACGCCGGTGCGCTTCGACCATCCGCGCGATCGCCGCGCGCAACGCCGCAGCTTCGCTGGCGTCGATCGCGATGCCGGCGCTGCCGCCGGAGAGCTTGAGCGCCTGCACGTCGTAGATCCGCCGCTCGCCGCTGACGACGATCGGCAGCCGCGCGGCATAATTGGCATTGTCGTTCAGCGCGCGGGTCAATTCGCCGCGCTGGTCGCTTTCGAGCAGTTCGAGATTGCGCTGCAGCGCATCCGACACGCTCTTGCCTTCGGTAGCGCGGACATAGGCCGCGTTGGCATAGCGCAGATTGCCCTCGAGGCTCTTGGCCCAGATCGGCCATGGCGCGGCGGCGGCGAAATCGCGCAGCAGCTCGGTTTCCTCCTGCAGCGCCTTGTAGCGCAGGTTGGACTCGGCGAGCTCGCGGCGCAGGCCGCCGAGCTCGCGGATCCGCACGATGGCCTGGCCGCCGATCGCGCGGCCCATCGCCTCGATGGCGCGGCCGGCCGAGGTCGAGAGGTTGAGCAGGAACGCCTCGCCCTTCTCGCGCAGCGCGTCGACGGCGTGATCCATCTGCAGCGCCGGCTCGGGCGGCAGCCAGGTTCCGAAGGCGAGGACGCGCTGCGGCGAGCCTTCCTGCGACATCACCAGCGAGATGTCGCCCGAGATCTGCGGCCGGTTGTCGCCGGCGGCCCAGGAGATCAGGACCTGCGGCTCGACGAACAGCAGCGCGCGCAGCCGGTCCGATTGCGCCTGCAGGTCGGTGATCTCGGACTGCAGCTGCTCCTCGTTCCTCGTCGCGCGGACCCGGGTGCGCATCAAGAGGATCGCGGCGACGGCCGAGAAGCCGACCAGCGCAAGCGACGTCGCGAGGACCGCGACCTCCTGGTGATTGAAGCCGAAATGATCCGACATCGCCTGGGCGACCGGGCTCTCGGCGGCAAACGCGGTGCGGGCTGGCAGCAATGCGGTGATGGCGAGCCCAATCATGCCGTCGCGCGCCAGTGAGGTGCATGACAGCAGGGTTCGACGCATTGCCGCGACTACGCCCGACATATGTTGCCCCAGAACGCACAAACCTTAAGGCATGATCCGGAAAAGAGGAGACCGGTGTTCCCTCACGGCAAACGTACGACGTTTGTCCGCCGATCATGCCCAAGCAGGACCAGTCAGCCCGACGAAGACCCCCCGTCGCGCTCGAATCAAGACAGAATAGTCCCAACGGGACTCGGCGAGTAAGAGTCCAGACCGTGAACGCAGAATCCCCTGTGAAAAAATGCCGCCGGGTGGGGCGGATTTTACGCGAATTGACTCCGTATTGGTGCGGAGAGCGCGCACGAAGCGTGATCTTCCCGAGCTCGTCCGCACACTTCTCCGATGCGAAGGCGCTTGGCTCCCTCTCCCCGTTCTTACGCGTTCTTACGGGGAGAGGGTTGGGGTGAGGGGCCGTCTCCGCATATCCGGTGATAGCTGCGTTCGCGGAGACTCCCCCTCACCCGGAACGCATCTGACGATGCGTTCCGACCTCTCCCCGCACGCGGGGCGAGGTGAAGTGGCGCCGCCGCTCGAGTGAAGTCGTCGCGCACTAGCGTCCGGTCGAGCCGAAGCCGCCGCTGCCGCGCCCGGTCGCCGGCAGCACGTCGACCGGAACCAGCTCGGCCCGTGTGACCGGCGCGATCACCATCTGCGCGATGCGCTCGCCGCGCCGGATCGAGAACACCTCGTGGCCGTGGTTGATCAGCAGCACGTTGATCTCGCCGCGATAGTCGGCGTCGATCGTGCCGGGCGAGTTCAGCACCGTGACGCCGTATTTGGCGGCAAGGCCGGAGCGCGGCCGCACCTGCGCCTCGTAGCCCGGCGGCAGCGCGATCGTCAGTCCGGTCGGAACCATCTCGTAGCGGCCCGGGAGCAGCAGCAGCGGCGCCGACTGCGGCACCGCCGCGAGCAGGTCGAGCCCGGCCGCGTCGGCGGTCTGATAGATCGGCAGCAGGAGATCGGCGCCGTGCGGCAGTTGATGGACTTCGACCTTGATGGTGGCGCTCACGATGCGGTTCCTACGGCTCTAGAGCATGATCCGATTGAATCGGATCATGCTCTAATCCTTTTGTTTGGTCGCGTTTTCTTGACGCGAACCGGTGACCACTTCGCTCGAAAACGCTCTTGCGATGCGCGACACCAGCGCGGTCGCGACTTCCTCCTTGGTCATGACAGGCCAGGAGTCGACGGTGACGTCCTTGCCCTCGCGCGAGAGCAGGTGAACGGTGTTGCGGTCGCCGCCCATCACCCCGGTTGCCGGCGAGACGTCGTTGGCGACGATCCAGTCGCAGCCCTTGCGCGCGAACTTCGCCTTGGCGTTCTCGATCAGATGCTCGGTCTCGGCGGCGAACCCAATCACCAGCGGCGGCCGCTGCTCCTTCAGCTTGGAAATTGTCGCGAGGATGTCGGGGTTCTCGACCAGCTGCAGCGGCGGCATGCCGGCCGCGGTCTTCTTCAGCTTCTGGCTGCCCTCGGTGGCGACCCGCCAGTCGGCGACCGCGGCGGCGAAGATCGCGACGTCGACCGGCAGCGCCGCCTCGACCCGGTGCAGCATGTCGCGCGCGGACTCCACGCGCATGACCGAAATGCCCTGGGGGTCGTCGAGCTCGACCGGGCCGGTCACCAGCACCACCTCGGCGCCGGCGGCGCGCGCGGCGGCGGCGATGGCAAAGCCCTGCTTGCCGGACGAGCGGTTGGCGATGTAGCGGACCGGATCGATCGCCTCATGGGTCGGGCCCGCGGTGATCAGCACCCGCTTGCCGGCTAGCGGACGTGGCTGCGGCGGGCGCAGCATGCGGTCGGCGGCGGCGGCGATCTCGGTCGGCTCGGCCATCCGGCCGACGCCGGCCTCGCCGGCTTCCGCCATCTCGCCCGCATTGGGGCCGACGGTGTGGACGCCGTCGCGGCGGAGCTGCAGCACGTTGCGGCGGGTGGCCGGATTGTTCCACATCAGCGGGTTCATCGCCGGCGCCAGCAGGATCGGCCGGTTGGCCGCCAGCAAGGTGGCGGTGGCGAGGTCGTCGGCATGGCCCTGCGCCATCTTGGCCATCAGGTCGGCGGTCGCCGGCGCCACCACGATCAGGTCGCAGTCCCGCGCCAGGCGGATATGGCCGGCGTCGAACTCACTCTCGGCGTCGAACAGGTCGGTGTAGACGCGCTCATGCGACAGCGCGCTGGCGGCGAGCGGGGTGACGAATTGCTGGGCCGCCCTGGTCAGCACGCAGCGGACCTGGATGTGCCGTTCCTTGAGTCGCCGGATCAGATCCAGCGCCTTGTAGGCCGCAATCCCCCCGCCGATGATCAGGGTGACGCGCGGCTCGCCGGCCACGCTGGCGGCCCGTGGAGCAGGGGCTGCCACTGTCGCGGAACCTGGGCCGGGCGCCTCGGAGGGCTCCGTACCGCCGTCTGCGAGGTCCCGGAGGATCACCCGGACCTCCTCCTCGACCGAGCGGCCGTTCCTGGCGGAGCGCAGCCGCAGATAGGCCTTCAGCGTGTCGTCGAGTTTGCGGATGGTCAGGCTGGCCATGGCGTGCCCTCAGGCATCATGCTCAAATAAATATGATAGCGATGCTATCACATGGTGCATGCATTGCAATCAGTGTGCCCGGATCGCGAAAAAGATCGCGATGGAGGCGATCGCAATGACCCAGAGGCCGACGGTCTGCACCCGCGCCTTGCGGGCCTCGGCGCGGGCCATTTCGTCGATCGAGTCCGAAGACAGCATGTGGCCCTCCAGCGTCATGGTCTCCAGCTGCTCGAGCACCGTGACGGCGCGGTTGGCGATCGACGGCAAGTTGGCGAGGATGCGGCCGAGCTCGCCCGCGCCTGAGATCGCGCCCTGGATGCGGCCGGCCGGGCCGAGATTCTGCGTGATCCATTCGCGCACCACGGGGTCGGCGATCTTCCAGATGTCGAGCTTCGGGTCGAAGCCGCGCGCCACCCCCTCGACCACCACCATGGTCTTCTGCAGCAGGATCAGCTCGGGGCGCGTCTGCATGTCGAACAGGCCGGTGACCTCGAGCAGAAGCGTCAGCAGCTTCGCCATCGAGATTTCCTCGGCGGTGCGGTTGTGGATCGGCTCGCCGATCGCGCGGATCGCCTGCGCGAAATTCTCCACCGAATGGTGGCCGGGCACGTAGCCGGCCTCGAAATGCACCTCGGCGACGCGGCGATAATCGCGGGTGATGAAGCCGAGCAGGATCTCGGCCAGGAAGCGCCGCTCCTTCAGCCCGAGCCGTCCCATGATGCCGAAATCCACGGCAACGAGCCGGCCGGCCTCGTCGAGGAACAAATTGCCGGGATGCATGTCGGCATGGAAGAAGCCGTCGCGCAGCGCGTGGCGCAGGAAGCTCTGGATCACCTTGCGGCCGAGATCGGGCAAATCGACCTTGGCCTGCGCCAGCCGGACGTGATCGTTCAGCGCGATGCCGTCGATCCACTCCATCGTCAGCACGCTGTGCGCGGTGCGATCCCAATCCACCGCGGGGACGCGGAAGTCCGGATCGCCGCGGGTGTTCTCGGCCATCTCGGACAGCGCGGCCGCCTCGAGCCGCAGATCCATCTCCATCGCGACCGAGCGCGACATCGTGTTGATGACCTCGATCAGGCGCAAGCGCCGCGCCTCGGCGGAATGCGCCTCGGCCTTGTGCGCGACAAAGAAGAAGTCGCTGAGGTCGCGGCGGAAGCGCGCGGCGACGTTGGGCCGGAGCACCTTGACCGCAACCTGATGCCGGACCCCGTCGCGCTCGATTTCGCCGCGATGCACCTGCGCGATCGAGGCCGCGGCAACCGCAGGGCCCAGATGCACAAAGGCCTGCGGCAGCGGCCGTTCCAGCGATTGCGTGATGACGGTTTCGGCCGCTTCCTGCGCGAACGGCGGCAGCCGGTCCTGCAGGGCTTCGAGATCGCGCGCCATCGCCACGCCGACCACGTCGGGCCGGGTGGCGAGGAATTGCCCGAGCTTGAGATAGGCCGGTCCGAGCCGCGTCAGTGCGCGCGACAACCGCGGACCTGACTTGGCGGAGCGGCGCTCGATCAGCCGCGCCAGCTTCAGCGCGAGCTGCCCGGGCGGCGGCACCAGCGCGGGATCGACGACGCCGAACACGCCCTCGCGCGCAAACACGAAACCGGCGCGGGCGAGGCGCGTGATGTGGGTCAGTGCAGAGATCACAAACGCCAGCCCGAATGCAGCGCCACGATGCCGCCGGAGAGGCTCTGCCACTTCACGCGGGCAAAGCCGGCGGCGCCGATCATCTCGGCGAACGCGTTCGGCCGCGGGAATTTGCGGATCGACTCGACGAGATATTGATAGGACTCGGCGTCACCGGTGACGGCGCGGCCGAGCGGCGGGATCACCTTGAAGGAAAACAGATCGTAGATCTTGTCGAGGCCGGGCACGTCGACGGTGGAGAATTCCAGGCACAGGAAGCGGCTGCCCGGCTTGAGCACGCGATAGGCCTCGCGCAATGCGAGGTCGATCTGCGGCACGTTACGGATGCCGAATGCGATGGTGTAGGCGTCGAACGCGCGGTCGGCAAAACCCAGCGTTTCGGCGTTGCCCTCGACGAACGACACCCGGTCATCGAGGTGCTGCTTCGCGGCGCGCTCGCGGCCGACGGCGAGCATGTCGGCATTGATGTCGCAGACCGTGGCATGAAAGCCCGCGCCCGCGGTCTTGGCGGCCCGGAACGCGATGTCGCCGGTGCCGCCAGCGACGTCGAGCAGCGCGAACGGCCGGTCGCCCTTCGGCGGATCGAGCATCGTGATCATGACGTCCTTCCAGGCCCGGTGCAGGCCCGCCGACATCAGATCGTTCATCAGGTCGTAGCGGGACGCCACGCTGTGAAACACGTCGTTCACCAGCGTCTGCTTCTCGCCCAGGGGCACATCCCTGAAGCCGAAATGGGTGGTTTGATCCGGCCGATCCATCACTCAGAACTCTTACCCTTTTTGGTCGCGTTTTCTTCACGCGAACCGGTAGCCGCTTCGCTCGAAAAACGCTCCAGCCAAACCATAGCGCGGCGGCCGCAATGGCGCTATCACGTCACTTCCAAAAGGTGAATGCCTGCCATGCCGGAATTACCCGAAGTCGAGACCGTCCGCCGCGGCCTGCAACCGGCCATGGAGGGGTCCAGGATCCTCAAGGCCGAGGCTCGCCGCAAGGATTTGCGGTTTCCGTTTCAAAAAGACTTTATCGCCCGGCTGGAGGGCCGGACCATCACCGGGCTCGGCCGCCGTGCCAAATATCTGATGGCGGACCTGAACTCCGGCGACGTGCTGCTGATGCATCTGGGCATGTCGGGCTCGTTCCGCGTGCTGAAGCAGGACGGCGCGGCGACGCCGGGGCAATTCCACCATCCGCGCAGCGAGGATCGCGTGCATGATCACGTGGTGTTCCACATGTCGTCGGGCGCGGCCGTCGTCTTCAACGATCCGCGGCGCTTCGGCTATATGAAGATCATCGCGCGCAACGCGATCGAGGATGAGCCGCTCCTGAAAGGGCTCGGTCCCGAGCCGCTCGGCAACGAGTTCGACGCGGCGATGCTGGCGCGCTCCTGTCACAACAAGAAGACCAGCCTGAAGGCCGCGCTGCTCGATCAGCGCGTGGTGGCGGGACTTGGCAACATCTATGTCTGCGAGGCGCTGTTTCGTTCGCATCTGTCGCCGCGGCGATTGGCCGCGACGCTCGCGACCAAGTCCGGACAACGCAAGGGCGTTGCCGGGGGCGAGCCGACCGACCACGCTAGGCGGCTGGTCGACGCGATCCATTCGGTGCTCAACCAGGCGATCAAGGCCGGCGGCTCCTCGATCAGCGACCATCGATTGACCAACGGCGATCTCGGCTATTTCCAGCATTCGTTCCAGGTCTATGACCGCGAGGGCGAGACGTGCCGTACGTCGGGCTGCGAAGGTATTGTCAGGCGCTTCACCCAGAACGGCCGTTCGACGTTCTGGTGCCCGAAGTGCCAGAAGTAACAATGTTCGAGACCCCGCGCATCGAGACGCCACGCCTGATCCTGCGGCCGCTTGCGCTGTCGGATGCCGCGGCGATCCAGAGTCACTTCAACAATTGGAATGTGATCAAGACTCTCGCCACGGTGGTGCCGTGGCCTTATCCCGGCGACGGCGCGGAAAGCTTTATCAGGCGCGAGCTCGACAAGATCGCGGCCGGAGAGGAAAGCTATCAATGGTCACTGGTGTTGCGTGCCCGCGATGGCGAGGCGATCGGCAACATCAATTTCCGGCCGCGCGCCGACGGCCGCAAGGGCAATCGCGGATTCTGGCTCGCTGAGCCGTATTGGAATCAGGGCCTCATGACCGAGGCGATCGCGGCGGTGAACGATTTCGCCTTCCTGGCGCTCGGCCTCGATCACTTCCATGTCTGCAACGCGCCGTCCAACGTCGGCTCGCGCCGGGTCAAGCAGAAGACCGGAGCCGAATTCGTCGGCTTCGTCGAGCTTCCGCACCACAATGGCGAATCCAGAGCGGAGAAGTGGAAGGTGACGCGCGAGACCTGGTTGCGCGATCGCGCGAAGCCGTGACGTTATTTGCGAATACCGCCGCGAGGAAAATCGCGGCGCCTTGACCGTGCACGCGCGGCCGGAGAACATGGCTCCGATCGCTCCATCAAGAACGAGAACACAATGGCGATGAACGGCATGTCGATGAATGACGCCTGGCGCGACCGCGCCGCGACAAGTTTTCAATGCGAGAAGCAGCCGGCCACCAGCAGCCGCGGCATGGTGGTGAGCAATCATCCGCTGGCATCGAGCGCGGGCGCCGAGATGTTGGCTGCCGGCGGCAATGCGATCGATGCGGCGATCGCCACCTTGTTCACGCTGACCGTGGTCGAGCCGATGATGGTCGGCATCATCGGCGGCGGCATGGCGCATATTCGTCTCGCCGACGGCAGCCATCGCTTCATCGACGGCCAGAGCACGGTGCCGAACGCGGTGCGGCCGGACACCTACACTTCGAAGCCAGGATCGGCGCACGACGTGTTCGACACCGTCGGCAACGAGAATTTGAACGGGCCGAAAGCGGTCGCGGTGCCGGGCTCGCTGAAAGCCTGGTGCGAAACGCTGCGCCGCTTCGGCACCATGAGCCTTGCCGATGTGATGCAGCCCGCGATCAAGCACGCCGCGCGCGGCTATGCGGCGACGCCCTATTTGCATGAATGCATCACCGACGGCGCCGAGGAGATGCTGAAGGACAAGCCGATCTCGGCGATCTATCTGCCTGATGGCACGCCGCTGAAGCCCGGCGAGCGCGTGGTGCAGGCGGAATATGCCGAGACGCTGAAATACATCGCCGATCATGGCGACAACGCGCTCTACCAGGGGCCGCTTGGCGACATCCTGGTCGACTACATGAAAAAGAGCGGCGGCTTCATCGCGCAGGAGGATCTCGCGACCTACAAGACCGTCGAGCGGCAGCCGATCCGCTGCGACTACCGCGGCTGGGAAATCCTCGGGCCTCCGCCGCCCGCGGCATCGGGCGTGCATATCACGCAGATGCTCAACATCCTCGAAGGCTATGACATCGCGCGGCTCGGCTTCGGCACGACCGAGACGATCCATTATCTTGCCGAGGTGCTGAAGATCGCCTTTGCCGACCGCGCGGCCGCGAGCGGCGATCCCGCCTATATCAACGTGCCGGTGGAGCGGTTGACCTCGAAGGCCTATGCCGAGGAGCGCCGCCGCGCGATCGATCCCGACCGCGCGCAAGCCTGGAGCGCCGGCGTCACCCAGCTCGAAAGCGCGCACACCACGCACATGACCGCGGCGGATGCGATGGGCAATGTGGTCGCGACCACCCAGACCATCAACAATCTGTTCGGCGCCAAGATCCTGATCCCGGGCCTCGGCACCGTGCCGAACAACTACATGAACCTGTTCGATCCGCGGCCGGGACACGCGCTGTCGCTGGCCGCCGGCAAGCGCGTCACCACCTCGATGTCGCCGATGATGGCGCTGCGCGACGGCAAGCTCGCCTACGCGCTCGGCCTGCCCGGCGGCAAGCGCATCTTCCCGAGCGCGATGCAGGCGCTGATCAATCTGATCGACCACGGCATGAGCCTGCAGGAGGCGGTCGAGGCGCCGCGGGTCTGGACCGAGGGCAATGCGCTGGAGGTCGAGCCGGCGGTGCCGGAGGCTGTCCGCGCCGCGCTATCAGCCAAGGGCCACAAGGTGCAGGTCGTGCCGACGGTGGCCGGCGGCATGAACGCGATCCAGTTTCACGCCGACGGCACGATGTCGGGCGCAGCCTGCTGGCGCGCCGACGGCACCCCGGTCGGCATTGCCGGCGGCCTCGCCCGCGCCGGGGTGCGCTTTGCGTTGAGGTGAGGTTGGTTAGGCTCCCTCGCCCCGCTCTCGCGGGGAGAGGGTGGGGTGAGGGGCTCACTCCACGAGGTGGTGTCCATTGATGGACCTGTACCCCCTCACCCGGATTGCATCTGGCGATGCAATCCGACCTCTCCCCGCAAGCGGGGCGAGGTAGCTCTACTTCCTGACGCAGATCACGCGGACCACGGCCGCCTTGGCGTCCGCCGAGTCGCCCGACGCGGTGACGCCATGCGCCTTCAGGAAGCTGCGCACCGTGTCGGCCGGCACCAGCGCGGCCTGCGCCGGCGGCGCCGCGTTTGCGGGGCCTGCGACGATGACGGGTTTCAGCACCGCGATCCCGGCAAACCTGCCGCCGCCGTCGAGCGCCGCCGCGCCGGAGAACCCGAGTGCCGGCGCCGGCGACAGCGCCTGATCGCCGCCGCCGATCTGTGCGGCCGAAGCCTTCACGCTGCTCGCGGCCGCTCCGCCGCCCTGGTTCTGCGGATCGGCGATCCCGGTGATGTCGAGCGCGGTCTGCGTCGCCTGGCCTGCGATATTGAGCGGCTTCAGCCCGCGCACGCCATAGATGCGCAGCAGCGCGAGGTCGTGATCCCTGTCCTCGGCGACCCGATCGGCATTGCCGTAGCCCGGGATCGTCAGCGCGATGCAGTCGTCGGTCGCCACGCGATCGGTCACGATGGCGCCGTCGTCGCTGACCACGACGCCGGTGGCATATTCGACGGTCTTGCGCGGCGGCGGACCGGCCCGCACGGCGGACGGAAATGCGTTGAAGGCGCTCGATATCGCGATCACCACCGGCTCGATGGTGGTCTGCATCGCCTGGTCATAGAGGATGGTGAGGATGCGGACCTCGTCGCCCTTCAAGGTGCCGCGCAGATAGAACTTCTTCAGCCCCTGCATGCCAGACAGCACGAAGAAATCCGGCTTCACCACGGTGTAGTCGATGGTGCGGCCGGCCGGTTCCTTCTTTTCCTGCTCGGCAAGCTTTGCGGTGGTCGGACTGGCTTCCTTGCGCCGGGTCAGCAGCACCTGGACGGTGCCGGTCGGCGAGGTCCATTTGGCGCCGGAAGCGTCGCTGGTGAGCTGCGGCACCAGCTTGGTCGGAATGCCGAGCCGCGCCCCGGTGGCCGGCTCGGTGACGATCCGCCAGCCGACACCTTCCTGCTTCCGCCGCGCAGTGTCGGCGAGCACGCCGCGCTCCTGCGGGTTCAGCACGCCGGTCGGCTTGCCGCCGCGCTTCTTCTGGAATTCCTTGATCGCATTGACCATGCGCTCGCTGACGTCGCCGGTAATGGCGCCGTTATATTCGCCGACCCAGGCGAGGTCGGATTGCAGCGCCAGCCGCTCGGCCTGCGCCATCGCGCCCGCGGTATCCTCCGGCTTCTGCAGCCCGGGGCGTATCGGCACCGTCGCCACGGTCTTCGGTTTCGCCCCCGCCGTCGAGGGCGGGGTCATCTGGGCCTGCGCCATGCCCATCCCCGTGACCGCAATGGAAGCGGCCATCAATGTTGCCGAAAGCACCGATCTCATGACAAATCCGGGGGGAATGACTGACACCATTGACGTCCAGGCAATTAAGCACATCTGCTTGGTCGGCAACAACCGCGCTCCGGTTCAGGGAGCGCGTCAACCCTCATCCTGAGGAGCGGCGAGAGCCGCGTCTCGAAGGATGAGGGCCACGGACCGGGCCTCATGGTTCGAGACGCGCGTGCCGCGCTCCTCACCATGAGGGTCACGGGTAGGATAGATGAGACAATGCTGAGTGCCGACGAACTTGAACGCTATGCCCGCCACATCGTGCTGCGCGAGGTGGGCGGCCCCGGCCAGAATGCGCTGAAGCAGGCCTCCGTGCTGGTGATCGGCGCCGGCGGCCTCGGCGCGCCGGTGCTGATGTATCTGGCGGCAGCCGGTGTCGGCCGGCTCGGCGTGATCGATGACGATATCGTCTCGCTCTCCAATTTGCAGCGCCAGATCATCCATGCGACGTCTGATATCGGCAAGCGCAAGGTCGACAGCGCGGCGGCACAGATCCATGCGCTCAATCCGCATGTGACGTTCGAGGCGCATTCGATGCGGCTCACCGCCGACAATGCGATGGCGCTGATCGCGAACTACGACCTCGTGCTCGACGGCTCCGACAATTTCGAGACCCGCTATCTCGTCGCCGATGCCTGCTTCCTCGCGAAGCGGCCGCTGATCACGGCCGCACTGGGCCAGTTCGACGGTTCGCTGACCACGATCCGCGCGCACGAGAAGAATGCGGACGGCGTGTTCAATCCGACCTATCGCTGCCTGTTTCCGGAGGCGCCGCCGCCGGGCACGGTACCGGCCTGCGCCGAGGCCGGCGTGATGGGCGCGCTCGCCGGCGTCCTGGGATCGATGATGGCGCTGGAGGCGATCCGCGAGATCGTCGGCTTCGGCGAGGGCCTGGTCGGCCGCCTCCTGATGGTGGATGCGCGCGCGATGCGGTTCGAAACCCTGCGCTACGCGCGCGATCCGCAGAACCCGCTCAATGGCGATGGGCCTGTCATCACTGACCTCAGCGCCCATCGCACCTGATTGCTGCCGTTATCTGCTGGCCGGCTTCTCGCTGTCGAGATGCGCCATCTGCTCGGCCGCATAGCGCGTGCCGGCAGCGATATCCGGCGGGAAGGCTTTCGCCAGCGCCGCGAGATGAGCTTGCGTCAGCGTCAGCCTGGTCGCGCCGAGCGCTTCGGCGAGACGGTTGCGGGTGCGGGCGCCGACCAGCGGCACGATCTCCTTGCCCTGCGCCGCGACCCAGGCAATCGCGACCTGCGCCGGCGTCGCCCCGATCTCGGCGGCAACGGCGCGCAACTGCTCGACCAGCGCGAGATTGGCATCGAGGTTCGCGCCCTGGAAGCGCGGCGTCATCAGCCGGTAGTCCCTGCCGATCTTGCCGGACTCCTTCGACCAGTGGCCGCTGATCAGCCCGCGCGACAGCACGCCGTAGGCTGTGATGCCGATGCCAAGCTCGCGGCAGGTCGTCAGGATATCGCGCTCGATGCCACGCTCGATCAGCGAGTATTCGATCTGGAGATCGACGATCGGATGCACGGCATGAGCACGGCGGATGGTGTCGGAGCCGACCTCGGACAGGCCGATATGTCTGATGTAGCCGGACTTCACCAGATCGGCGAGGCCGCCGATCGTCTCCTCGATCTGAACGTTGGGATCGAGACGTGCCGGGCGATAGATGTCGATGTAGTCGGTGCCGAGACGTTGCAGCGAATAGGCGAGAAAATTCTTCGTAGCGGCCGGTCGGGTGTCCATTCCGGCGAATTCACCCGCGGGGCCGCGCAACGCGCCGAACTTGACGCTGATCTGCAGCCGGTCGCGCGCGACGTCCTTCAGGGCTTCCTGCACCAGCATCTCGTTGTGGCCCATGGCGTAGAAGTCGCCGGTATCCAGCAGCGTGATGCCGGCATCGAGCGCCGCGTGCACGGTGGCGATGCTCTCGCCGCGATCGGCCGGGCCATAGACCTCGGACATGCCCATGCAGCCGAGGCCGAGGGCCGCGACGGTGGGCCCGGTTGAGCCGAGTTTGCGTGTGTCCATGTGGATGTTCCTCGAGCGTTTGCGGCGGAAAATCCGTCGCCAAATGCCGAGGTGATATGGGCCGGCCAGCTTTCGCCGATAAGCTGGACAATCACGAATGGCTTGTTCACTATATCGAACAATGCAGAATTTCGACCTTCGCGACCTCGACGGCTTCGTGGCGGTGGCGCGCACGCGCAATTTCCGGCGTGCGGCGCTCGAGCAGCGCGTCTCGGTTTCCAGCCTCAGCCAGCGCCTGCGCGACATGGAAGAGCGGCTCGGCGTCCGCCTGATGAACCGCACCACCCGCAGCGTCGCGCTGACCGAGGCCGGCGAACTGCTGCTTGCCCGTGTCGCGCCGGCCATGGTCAACGTCGCCGATGCGATCACCGAGGTGCGCGGCCTGCGCGCCGAGCCGTCGGGGCGGTTGCGCATCAACGCGCCGCCGCCCGCGGTCGATCTGGTGCTGGCGCCGATGATCGCGCCGTTCCTCGCCAGATATCCGCGGGTCGAGCTCGACGTCGTTGCGGAGAGTGCGTTCGTGGACATCGTCGCGCAGGGCTTTGACGCCGGCGTGCGTTACGGCGAGCACCTGGCACAGGATATGGTCGCGGTTCCGCTTGGCGCGCCGCAACGTTACGCGATCGTGGCGTCCAGCGCGTATGTCGCAAAGCACGGCCGGCCGATGCATCCGAAAGATCTGCTGGCGCACCCCTGCATCCGCAGCCGCTTCAGCAACGGTGTGATGTTCGATTGGGAGTTCGAGAAGAACGGCCGCGTGGTGAAGATTTCGCCGCCGGCCAGGCTGACCGCGACCCATCTCGGCCTCGCGCTGCGTGCGGTTCATGACGGCGTCGGCTACTGGGCGACGTTCGAGGGCTATGTCCGCTACGGCGTCAAATCCGGTGCGCTGGTCAGCGTGCTCGACGACTGGTGCCCGCCATTCGACGGACCGTTCCTCTATTATCCGAGCCGTCGCCAGCCGCCGCCGGCGCTCGCTGCGTTCGTGTCATTCGTCGCCGACTGGCGCAAGCAGGCGCGACGGAAGAAGTAGAGCAGGACCTCGCCACATCGTCGTCCCGGCCTTGAGCCGGGACCCGTACCCACAAATGCGGATTGCCTTGCAGCGCTGGGGCCACAGCCCTCGCAACAACGAGGCCCTGCGGTTATGGGTCCGTGCTTTCGCAGGGACGACACCGAATGCGTGATTACAGCATGCGCCTCGCCGGCCGCACCGGCTCCTTTGCATGGGGTTGTTTTCGATATTTTGGCAGCGCGCCCCTGCGACGGCAGGGCTGTCGCGTGTGACTACCCACGTCCCGTAGCCCGGATGGAGTGAAGCGTAATCTGGGGCGGCCTGTCCGCGGATACAGGCCCCGGATTTCGCTGCGCTCCATCCGGGCTTCTGTAACGGGCCTTGGTTAGTCAATCCCTTTTCGCGTCATCCACTCGCCGGGCACTTGCTT
>NZ_JAUMTJ010000065.1:0-53861 GCF_032654765.1 Bradyrhizobium sp. 33ap4
GTACAGAAGCAAGTGCCCGGCGAGTGGATGACGCGAAAAGGGATTGACTAACCAAGGCCCGTTACAGAAGCCCGGATAAAGCAAAGCGTAGTCCGGCAGGCTTCAGCAGCGCGGATAGAAAGTCCCGGATTTCGCGGAGCCTGTCGTCGGGCACGCGTTCGCGCGACCCGTTGGCTCCATCCGGGCTACGTTCCATGTCCCACGTCAGGTCCGCGTCAGCTTCGCCCGGTATTTTTGCCTGGCCGGGCGAGTTGGGAGACCATCGCGTGAGGATGATGAATGCGGCCGGCCGAGCCATCGCCGCGCTCGGCGTTGGCATCGTCGCCGTGGGGCACTGGGTCTGGACCTACCAGGGCCAGGGTGCCGCGCAGCATCCCCGCCTGCTGGCGATGAATCATGCGGTCGAGCTCTACGCCGGCATCTTCCTGATCGGCGTCGGCGTCCATGCCCTCGCATCCTGGTACTGGTTCAGCGATCCAAATCCGCCGGCGCGCTCCTCGGTCGGGGAGCCGCAGTAGCGTCCGCCTTGGCGGCAATGCTCCGGTTGAGGTGCTGTCCTGGTTAGGGCACTCGTACAGGGGAATTAGGACATCTGATGCCCGGTGGAATCTGGAAATTGGACACAGCCGCTGACTGACATACGCTAAAGCGCCCGCCGATCCGACGTGTAATGCTTTGAACATTATGTTCAGGCCCGATTTAGATGGCGTCGAGTTCAGCCTCATAGGCTTGGCGGGGATATCGCTCGTCGCGTTCATCATCAGCTTAGGCTGGCTTCTGATCGGCTGAACTGCCGTAGCTCATTGGAAACGTCAACTTGGCCTTAGCGCTCTCCCGGCGCTGGGGCCGTTTTCTAATCAGGACACTTCCAAAATCAACTTGGGACACGGGGCCTAAATGCGGACAGCACCCCGGTTGAGATGCTGTCCCAGTTAGGACATTCGCTTGGGGAAATCAGGACACTCATTCACATATGCAAATGCCCTTCCGTACCATCGAGGTTCTAGCTCACGCGGGGGGTCCATAATCTTTCCCTACCCCACGGGCGCTCCTCGGCCTCAGCCTCCTTGCCCGAGTGCTGGGGCCGTTTGCTTGAGTGCCGCATCGCATCTGCGATGAAACGCAAGCTGACTTTCCTATGCAAATGCGGGAACAGACCTATTGGGCGCAGGGTCGAGTTCTCATGGGAATGACAATCCCTCTGGCCCCGGCGCTAGCTACGTGCCGGGGCCGCCTTATTCTCAGCGGCGCGGTAAGGCGGCCTCAGCGTTCGTTCCAACGCGCTGGGGCCGTTTCCTTGAGGGCGTCACGGGGAACAGTCTCGCTGGAAGGCCTGATTGATCGCCACTCTCTACGTAGCATCTCGGATTGGTGTGCCAGCATACGCGATTGGGCTGCGACGTTCCGGACAATGGCGCGCTCGGGAGCGAGTAGCTTCACGGCCACATCATCGCACTGTGCTGCCATCGCTCGCATCTCTTCCGACGTCATGGTGTCGTATTAGAGGGCGCTTCGACCGGGCCTGCATTTGCCTATGTTTCAGCCCCAAGCCGGGGATTGTGCCGGAGATTCAGCCGCGAGCTTGCGGAGGATGGATCGCAACCACAGGAAGGGAGGCGCCGCTCTCATTTGGCGTGACGGCTAACTCGGAAGCAGAAGTGCGCGAGCGATTTGAATCGAGCTTGCGCCGATGGATCGAGATCATAAACGGAGAGGCCGCCAACTGAGGCGGCCTTACTCAACGACGCCTTTGATATCGGACCTTCGCCGGAACAGTTTTATTTGTCCGATCAGCGGTCGGATCAGATATTTTAGAACAAGGCCGAGACCTATGATCGACACCAGGATTGGCCAGTAGGCCAAGATCGCAAGAACGGCCAACCATTCCGGGCTGCGCTGCTCCCGCCAATACACCGACGCCGCGATGACGTGGGCCACCAATAGCGCGGCCCAAATAGCAAGCGCGACGATGACGGGCTCATCGAATGTCAACGCTTCCCACGCGGCTTCACCCGGCCCTGAAGGCGCACTTTCGCTTTCCATGGCTTGGTCGACCTCCCTCAGCTTCCAACCCCTGCGATGGCGGGCTTATTCCATCGGAATGCTAAGGGGGACGGTAGCGGAGGCTGGAACTCCGTTCACCCACGGAGAACCCCGGTAACACTTCTGCCCTGTGGAGCGAGAACACTTGGCGGATTGCAAAAGCCAGAACATCTGGCGTGCGACTCAGTAGTCTTGCCGAGAACATCGGCCAAGTTACGGTTTTCGTTAGCTTAATCGGAATTAAGACACTCCAAGATTCAACTTGGGACACGGGGCTTAAATACGGCCAGTACCTCGGTTGACATAGGAACATAATAGGAACATAGGTTCTGTAACCTGAGGGTGTGGCGATCGCCTCATCCGCGGCGGACTTGCGTGGCCGCAGGACCAAAGACCAAGCCGCGCACCACTTGCGGATGAATTTCGACGCCTCCTATGATGGGTTGTGGCTGGGGGAGTGCGCGTCATGAGAGTTGCGATCTGGGCGGCCGTTGCGGCCGCGTGGCTGTTTGCGTCTGCAACTCCGTCGAGCGCCCGCGGTCCCTACGGCTCGATCACGGTCGGCAACTGGAAGGGCGGCGCTTTCACCAACGACAAGAATGGCGCCTTCACCCATTGCTCGGCGGGCACCACCTATCAAAGCGGCATCTTCTTCATGGTGTCGATCGCCGAGAATGGCAGCTGGCGGCTCGGCTTTGCCCATGACAGCTGGCGTCTGACGCCGGGCGAGGCCTTTCCGCTGGCGCTGACCTTTGACGGCCAGCCGGCGTTCAACGTCTACGGCATGCCGCTCGGCACCCAGCTCGTGAATGTCGAGATGCCGGTGAATTCCAGTCTAATCAACCAGTTCCGCAAGGCGCGCCAGATGACGGCATTCGCGCAGGGACAATTGTTTCAGTTCAACCTCAATCAGACCGCGCAGCTGTTGCCGGCTCTGCTCAACTGCGTCGTCTCGGTGAAGAAGAACGGCGTCTCCAATGCCGGCGAGTTCGCGGTCGCGACAAAGCCTGCGGCGGCGCCGCCGCAGCAGGCTGCAGCACCCAGCGCGCCGCCGGCGAAGCAGGCGAGATCGGGGACCGGCACCGGCTTTGTGGTCAGCAGCAGCGGCCACGTCGTCACCAATCACCATGTCGTCGGCGGCTGCAGCGAGATCACGGGCAACCTGAGCGGCGAGGCGCCGGTCAAGCTGCGCCTGGTGTCCGATGACGAGACCAATGATCTCGCGTTGCTGCAGGCGCCGACCCCTTTCAAGGATGTCGTCAGCCTCAGGCAAAACCCCATCCTGGTCGGCAACGGCGTAGTGGCGATCGGTTATCCCTATCACGGATTGCTGACATCCGATTTCACGGTCACCACGGGCATTGTCTCTTCGCTGAGTGGCATCCTCAACGATACCCGTCATCTGCAGATCAGCGCCGCCGTGCAGCCGGGCAACAGCGGCGGTCCGCTGTTCGACCTTACCGGCGCGGTGGTCGGCGTGGTGGCTGCCAAGCTCGACGCGGTCAGGATGGCGCGGGCGACGGGGACCATCCCGGAGAACATCAATTTCGCGATCAAGACCGGCGCGCTGCGCGACTTTCTCGACAACAGCGCGGTGGCGTACCGGACCGCCGAGTGGCGCGAGGAGATGAAGAAGGAAACCGCCGAGATTGCCAAGAATGCGCGCGGCTACACGCTGCTGATCACCTGCACGGTGAACGAGCAGAGCGCGAGTGCGAAGAAGGGCAATTGAGACCTCCGCTACCGCTTTCTCCGCTGTCGACCATACGATTTTACCTGCGGCTGCGCGTCCGGGCAGCCGCCGGCTCCTTTGCATGGGGTTGTTTTCGATATTGGCAATGCGCGCCTGCGCCTGCCGCCTACGGGCGGGTATCAGAGCTCAGCGGTCGAGCCGCCGCAGCGAATGCACCGTGATCTCGGCCGGGCAGTTCAGCCGCACCGGCGCCAGGCTGGTGCCGGCGCCGGCCGATGTGTAGCCGGCAAGCGTGCCGAAGCGCCAGGCGCCTCGGCCCATCCGGCGCGGCAGCCGGGCCTCCAGCTTGATCGCGATGCCGCCAGGCAGGCAGAGCTGGCCGCCATGGGTATGGCCGCTCAGCATCAGGTCGAAGCCGGCCGCCGCCGCCGCGCGGTAGGATTCCGGCGTATGTGCCAGCAGGATCGAGAACGCATCGCGCGGGATCGCCGCGGCAGCCCTTGCAATGTCGTCGGTGCGGTAGAAGTGCGCGTCGTCGATCCCGGCGAGGTGGATCGTCGCGCCATCGCGCGTGATCGACTCCTGCTCATTGAACAGCATCCTGATGCCCATCGCCTCCAGCGCCGGCGTCATGCGGATGCTGTCGTGATTGCCGAGGATGCCGTAGAGCGGCAGCTTGATCCGCGCGCACAGATCCCGCATCAACGCGAGGCTCGTTTCAAACGGCCCATACGTCTTGCCGCGGTAGTCGCCCGTGAGAACGCAGATATCGCAGGCGATATCGCTCACGATGTCCATCAGATGCCGCATCGCGCGTTGGCTGATGTCGGCATGGAGATCGCTGAGCTGAAGCATGGCGAAGCCGTCGAAGGCCGCCGGCAGGCGCGCCGACGTCACCAGATTGTGCCGCACTTCGACCCTATCGGCATTACGCCGCGCGCGGCCGTGCAGGCCGGTCACCTTGAGCGCGGTCTCGATGATCCGCGGCGCCAGTTTCCAGTTCTCGACGTTGAACAGCAGCGTGCCCTGGCCGAACACCTGCTTCTCATGCGCGGCCTCGATCCCAAGCCGGCGCACGACGTGATCCGCGCCGATCCGCTCGACCAGTCCCTGCAATGCCGTGTCGGCCATCGTCCCCCGTGCGCTCCGCGATGCCAAGCGCGGACCGGCGCGACACTATCATGCGCAATCCCGGTGGGGATACCGCCGGCACTCAGACCACGGGAACCCGCTTCGCGGCGACCGCGGCCGGCGAGATCACCTCGATGTCGAGCGGTACCTGCCAGCGCTCGGTGAAGCGCACCTGCGGCGGTGCATTGCCGTTGCGCCCACCCTGCAGCACGAAGCCGTCGTAACCCGAGTTCATCACCTCATTGCACTTCTGCACATAGATCGGGAAGCCGCCGATATAGGGCATGAACACGCGGGGACGGCCCGGGATGTTGGCGCCGACATACCACGAGCTGCAGGTCGAGCGCAGCGAGACCGTTGAGACGTCGTTGACATGGGCGACCCAGGCGTCTTCGTCGTCGCGGACCGCCTCGATCGTGCCGGCGCCGATGTCGCGCATATGACTGATGCAATCCGCCAGCCAATCGACATGCTGCTCGATCGCCTGGATCATGCTGGCGAGCACCGACGGGCTGCCGGGCCCGGTGATCATGAACAGGTTCGGAAAGCCCTCGGAGGCAAGGCCGAGATAGGCACGCGGGCCCGCGCGCCATTTCTCGGCCAGCGTCTGCCCGCCGCGGCCGGTGATCGCGATCTTGTCGAACGAGCCGGTCATGGCGGCAAAGCCGGTGGCGGAGACGATCGCGTCGAACTTGTATTCGGTGCCGTCGACGACAATGCCTTCCGTCGTGAAGCGATCGATCGGCGTCGTCGACACGTCGACCAGCTTCACATGCGGCAGATTGTAGGTCTCGAAATAATTGGTATCGACGCAGAGCCGCTTGCAGCCGAACACGTTTCGCGGGCACAGCAATTCGGCGGTGGCGGGATCCTTGACGATGCCGCGGATCTTCTCGCGCGCGAAATCGGCGATGGTGTCGTTGGCGGCCTTCTCGAACAGGAGATCGCCGAACGCGCCGAGGAAGGGCAGGCCGCCGCGCTGCCACGCTTCTTCATATTGCTGCTCGCGCTCCCGCTCGCTCGCCTGCAAGGCGGGCTGGGCGTTGAACTGGAAATAGAAGCCGGTCGGGCGCGCGCGGGCCTTGGCGCGCAGCTCCGGATAATGCGCCTTGGCCTCCTTGAGATATTCGGCCGACAGCCGCTCGTTCCACGCCGGCACCGACCAGGTCGCGGTGCGCTGAAACACGGTGAGCTCGGAGGCCTGCTGCGCGATGATCGGGATCGACTGGATCGCCGACGAGCCGGTGCCGATCACGCCGACGCGCAGGCCGCTGAAGTCGACACCCTCATGCGGCCATTCGCCGGTGTGATAGATCGGCCCGCGGAAATCCGCCATGCCCGGGAAAGCCGGCCGGTTCGGCGCCGACAGGCAGCCGACCGCCATGATGCAGAACTTTGCGGTAACCCTGTCGCCGCGGTCGGTCTCGATCAGCCAGGTGCCTGCCTGCTCGTCGAAGGTCGCCGCGGTGACGCGGGTGTCGAACACGATCTGGCTGCGCAGATCGAAGCGATCGGCGACGTGATTGGCGTAGGCGAGAATTTCAGCCTGCGGAGAATATTTCTCCGACCAGCTCCAGTCCTGATCGAGTTCCTCGGAGAACGAGAAGGAATATTGCAGGCTCTCGACGTCGCAGCGCGCGCCGGGATAGCGATTCCAGTACCAGGTGCCGCCGACGCCGCCGCCGGCCTCATAGACCCGCGCGGTGAAGCCGAGTCCGCGCAGCCGATGCAGCATGTACATGCCGGCGAACCCGGCACCGATCACCACGGCATCGAACGTTCCGGTCTCGGCAGGGCGCACAGTTTTGCGCGCGGTGCTCTCCTGAGCCATGGGCCGTCTCTTCCCTATATCGTTATGTCTTGTCCGCGCCTCGTTGGACGCGGTAGGCAAAGATTAGGGCGAGGGCGGCGCGGCCCGCAAGCAAGCGTATTGCCGTCCAGCGAATAGCTCCTATGCTGTCTCTGGGAGAAGATGGGGATAAGCGGTGATCGGGTAGTTGTTCTGTCGTGACCGTTCATCTGCCCGCGAAGATCGAGGTCTCATGAAGAAGGAAGAAGTAGAAGCTATCTTCGAGTTGGGCGATTTGGGGCCGATCGAAGACTATCTTGAGGCCGTCGCGACCGAGAAACAATTGCCTGCGGCCGCAGTCGGAATGTGCCTGATCAGAATGGAAGAAGCGGCCCCCGCGCTGCGCGCCATCGTCGCCCGGGCAGGGAACGGCGAGGAACTGTCCGACGATGAGGCCAGGCTGCTGTTCCGAGGTGTCTATATCCTCGGTGGAACTCGTGACACGGATGTTTGCCGCGACCTGCTGCGACTGCTGCGCAGACCCGAAAGCGAACTTGATGACCTGTTGGGTGACTGCCTGACCGAAAGCATGGCGCGCATTGTCGCGGGTGTCTTTGACGGGGATGTCGACGCCTTGTTGAGTCTGGTCGTGGATCAGTCCGTCGATCAATTTGCGCGCGAGCAGGTTCTCGGCGCGGCCACCTTCCTCACATGGAATGGGATGATCGGGCGGGAGCGCATGCAGCGCCTGCTCAAAGCATTCCACGAGCAAAACCTGGCGGATGACGAGAACCATGCCTGGTACGCGTGGCAGCAGGCAATTGCCCTCCTGGGGCTGCGCGAGCTGGCGCCCTTGGCGTATCGCGCTTTCGATGACGGGCGTATACCCGATTGGATGACAGAACGCCGCGAGTTCGACGAAATGCTCGTCGATGCCGAGCAGCGACCCGAGGAAATCGCACGATTCGAGGAAGTTGGCCTCGGCTATATCAAGGATGCGGTCCAGGAAATGGAAGGGACCGACTACGGCTACAACGAGACCTTCGACGATCTGGACGCCCCCTTTGGGGACGATCTCGATACATTGTGGAGCCACACCGAACCCGTGAGGAATCCCTTGCGCCATGTCGGGCGCAACGACCCATGCCCGTGCGGCAGCGGCAAGAAATACAAGAAATGCTGTCTCGCTGACCAGCGTTGAGCTGCGGCTCCCTCGGTCTCAGCGCCGGCCAAAGCGACTGTCGTCGCTTCGGCGTCGAGAGGACCGGTCACGCTCCTGTCGTCTTCACGATGCGGATCAGCTCGTCGCCGTAATGCTCGAGCTTCTTGTCGCCGATCCCCGCGATGTTGCGCAGCTCGCTGAGCGTGTCCGGCCGCATCGCGGCGATGCCGTCGATGGTGGAATCGTGCAGCACGACATAGGCCGGCACGCCGCGCTGGCGCGCGACATCCGAGCGCCAGGCGCGCAACGCCGCATGCAACGCGGGATTTGCGACGCCACCCGGGCTGTCGGCCGCTGGCACAAGCTCGCCGCGGCGCGACTTGCCGCGGACCGCGCGGTTGCGCGCGCCTTCCGGCTGCTCGCGCAGCATCACCGCGGTCTCGCCCTTCAGCACGCCGCGGGCGCTGTCGGTCAGAACAAGCGCGCCGAAGGCATCGCTGTCGGCGCGCAGATGGCCCATCGCCACCAGCTGGCGCAGCACCGCGCGCCATTGCTTCTCGTTGAGCTCGCGGCCGATGCCGAACACCGACAGCTGGTCGTGGTTGAACTGCTTGACCCGTTCGGTCAGCCGCCCGACCAGCACGTCGATCAGGTGCATGGCGCCGAAACGTTGGCCGGTGCGGTAGACGCAGGACAGCAGCTTTTGTGCGAGCACCTTGCCGTCGCGGACGCGCGGCGGCGTCAGGCAGTTGTCGCAATTGCCGCAGCTATCCTCCGCGCGGGTCTCGCCGAAATAGCCGAGCAAGCGCTGCCGGCGGCAATGCACCGTTTCAGCCAGCGCAACCAGCGCGTCGAGCTTGCCGACCGAGACGCGCTTGAAGGCGTCGGAGCCGGTCGATTCATCGATCATGCGGCGCTGCTGCACGATGTCGGACAGGCCGTAGGCCATCCATGCCGCCGACGGCTTGCCGTCGCGGCCGGCACGCCCGGTCTCCTGGTAGTAGGCTTCGATGCTCTTCGGCAGATCGAGATGCGCGACGAAGCGCACATCGGGCTTGTCGATCCCCATGCCGAAGGCGATCGTGGCGACGATCACGAGCCCGTCCTCGTTGAGGAAGCGGTCCTGATGTCGGGCGCGCACGCCGGCATCGAGCCCGGCATGATAGGGCAGCGCCGGAATGCCGGCCTCGCTCAGCGCCGCCGCGACGTCCTCGACCTTGGCGCGGGACAGGCAATACACCACGCCGGCGTCGCCGGCATGCCGCTCCTTGATGAAATTCTTCAGCTGCGTGGTCGCATTCTGCTTGTCGACGATCTCGTAGCGGATATTGGGCCGGTCGAAGCTCGCGACGAATTGCGGCGCGTCGGTAAGCTGCAGCCGCTCGGCGATCTCCCTTCGGGTCAGCGCGTCCGCGGTCGCGGTCAGCGCGATGCGCGGCACCTTGGGGAAGCGCTCGGCGAGTGCGGACAGGCCGATATATTCCGGGCGGAAGTCATGGCCCCATTGCGAGACGCAATGCGCCTCGTCGATCGCAAACAGCGCGATCTGCGCCTGGCCGAGCAGATTGAGGCAGCGCGGCGTCAGCAGCCGCTCCGGCGCCACATAGAGCAGGTCGAGATCGCCGGCGAGCAGCCGCCGCTCGACCTCGGAGGCTTCCTCATAGGACAGCGTCGAGTTCAGCACCGCGGCGTTGACGCCGGCTTCAGTGAGGCCCGCGACCTGGTCGCGCATCAGCGCGATCAAAGGTGATACCACGATGCCGCAGCCGTCGCGCAGCAGCGACGGCAATTGGTAGCACAGCGACTTGCCGCCGCCGGTCGGCATCAGCACCAGGCAATTGCCGCCATCGGTGACGTGACGGATGATGTTTTCCTGCGCGCCGCGGAAGCCCGACAGGCCGAACACGGAACTGAGCACGGACAGCGCATCGCGAGACGGGGCGGATGCGCGATCGAGGGCGGGCTGGGCGGTCATGATCCCTTGCGCGATCCCTTTGGGATTTTCAGGATTCCTTGAGGTCAACAGGCGGTGATCGAGGTCTTCTGGCCGAACGATACCGGAACGAAAGGTGTTAATACACGTCCCAACAACAAACTCAATTCAGCATGACTGGTCAGCTGCGGATCATCACAGGCATTGCCGCGATCGTGCTGGTCGCGGGCGCGGCGGCGGCCTTTGCCGTCGCCTGGCGGCCGCAGATTGCCGCCATTGCGCCGCCGCGGGCCGATACCTTCGACCCCGATGTGGTCAAACGCGGCCGCGAACTCGCCGCGATCGGCAATTGCAACACCTGCCATACCGTGCAGGGCGGCGCGACTTATGCCGGCGGGCTCCCGGTTCCAACGCCGTTCGGCATCGTCTTCTCATCCAACATCACGCCGGATGCCGAAACCGGCATCGGGCGCTGGCCGGAGGAGGCGTTCGTCCGCGCGATGCGCTCCGGCGTCGCCCGCGATGGCCAGCATCTCTACCCGACCTTTCCCTATGACCATTTCACCAACGTCTCGGATGCGGACGACCGGGCGCTGTATGCGTTCCTGATGACGCGGCAGCCGGTCCACGCGTCGCCGCCGGCGAATCAGCTTTCGTTCCCGCTCAACTATCGACCGCTGATTGCAGGGTGGAAGCTGCTGTATCTGCGCAGCGGCGATGCCCCTCAGGACTCGGCGAAGGGCGCGGAATGGAACCGCGGCGCCTATCTGGTGGAGGGGCTCGCGCATTGCGGCGCCTGCCACACGCCGCGCAACGCGCTCGGCGCCGAGCGGGTGAATGCGCAGTTCTCCGGCGGCGAGGTCGACAATTGGCACGCCTACGCGCTGAACGACACCTCGCACGCCCCGGTGCGGTGGACCGCCGACGCGCTCTACGCCTATTTGCGCCACGGCTGGCAGGCCGATCATGGCACCGCGCGCGGGCCGATGGCTGAAGTGGTCGGCAATCTGGCGACGGTGCCCGACAGCGACGTGCGGGCCATCTCCGTGTACATGGCCGATATCTCGGGCGCGCCGGCGCCGGATCGCAAGCGGCCGGCCGACGTCGTCGCACAATCGTCTTCCGATGATGCGGCACAGACCCATGCGGCCGGCGCAGCGATCTATGCCGCGGCGTGTGCCTCCTGCCATGAGGGCAACCGCGCGCTGCCCTACGGCGGCGTGAATCTCGCGCTCAGCACGGCGATCGCAAGCCCCGACCCGCGCAACCTCCTCAATATCGTGCTGTCGGGCGTTGGCGCCGTCGAAGGCGAGCGCAGCCCGATCATGCCGGGCTTCGCCAGCAGCATCGATGATACGCAGATGGTCGCGCTCACGGCCTATCTGCGCGAGCGGTTCGGCAAGCGGCCGGCGTGGGCCAATCTCGACAAGGCGGTGCGCGATGCGCGGGCGGTGCAGGCCACGTCGCTTGCGGCGCGCGACACGCCGGCGGAATCCAGACAGCGAGGCAAGCCATGATGACATTGAAGGTCAATGGCAGGGATCATCAGGTCGATGCGGAGCCGGATACGCCGTTGCTCTATGTGCTGCGCAATGATCTGGCGCTCAATGCCGCCAAGTTCGGCTGCGGGCTCGGGCAATGTGGCTCCTGCACGGTGATCGTCGACGGCAAGGCGGTGCTGTCCTGCGTCACGCCGCTGGTCCTGGTCGAGGGCAAGCAGGTGACGACGCTCGAAGGGCTCGGCACCGTGGCCGCGCCGGCGCCGATCCAGCGCGCCTTCATGGAGGAGCAGGCGGCGCAGTGTGGCTACTGCATCGCCGGGATGATGATGCGCGCGCAGGCGCTGCTGATGCGCAACCCGAAGCCATCGGATGCGCAGATCCGCGCCGAGCTGGAGCCCAATCTCTGCCGCTGCGGCACCCATATGCGCATCCTGCGCGCGGTGCACCGCGCCGCCAGGTTGATGGATACGGCCGACGCCGCAAGCGACAGGAGCGTCCGATGACCGCGCCGGTAATTCTCGATCGCCGCAGCGTGCTGGCCGGCGGCGGTGCGCTGATTGTCAGCTTCTCGCTGCGCCATGCGGTGGCGCAGGAGCAGAAGGCTGCGCAGGGCCCGGCGTTGCCGGGCAGCCTGGCCAAAACGCCCAATCTGGATTCCTGGATCCGTATCGATGCCAATGGCCAGGTCACGGCCTTCACGGGCAAGGCCGAACTCGGCCAGGGATTCCGCACCGCGTTCCAGCAGATTGCGGCCGAGCAGCTCGATATTCCCTTCGATGCGCTGAAGGTGATCACCGCCGACACCAAACTCACGGCGAACGAGGGCTACACGTCCGGCAGTCATTCGATGCAAGACAGCGGCACGGCGATCCTGCATGCCGCAGCGCAAGCGCGCATGTTGCTGGTGGCCGAGGCGGCAAAGCGTTTCGGCTTGCCGCCCGACGGCTTGCGAACCGAGAATGCGGCCGTCATTGCTCCCGATGGCCGGCGTCTGGGCTATGGCGAGCTTGTCGCCGCGGACATGTTGCACGTCCAGGCGCAACCGACATCGAGCCTGAAGGATCCGGCGAGCTTCAAGGTGATGGGCCAGCCGGTGCCACGCGTCGATATTCCGGCCAAGGTCACGGGCGGCGCCGCCTATGTGCAGGACATGCGGCTTCCCGGCATGGTGCATGCGCGCGTGGTGCGCCCGCCGAGCTACGGCGCGCAGCTCGTGGAATGCGACACGGCCGCGATCAAGAAAATGCCCGGCGTGATTCAAATCGTGCGCGACGGCAACTTCCTGGCCGTGGTGGCGGACAAGGAATTTTCGGCGGTCAAGGCCATGCACGCGCTGGCTGCCGCGGCGAAGTGGCGGGAGAGCGCGAAGCTGCCGAACCAGCACGATCTGGCCAACGTGCTGACCACGCTGCCCTCTCAGGATTTCGCGATCTTGCAGCGTAGCGATCCCACGGTGAGCGGCGCGCGGTCGCTCGAAGCGACCTATGCGCGGCCTTACCAGTCGCACGGCTCGATCGGGCCGTCCTGCGCGGTCGCGCAATTCGTCGACGGCGCGATGACGGTGTGGACGCACACGCAGGGCGTCTATCCCGACCGGCAGGCGATCGCCGAGATGCTCGGCATGACGCCCGCCAGCGTCCGCCTGATCCATGTCGAAGGCTCCGGCTGTTACGGCCACAATGGCGCCGACGATGCCGCGGCCGACGCCGCGCTGATCGCCCGGGTGCTGCCAGGGCGCCCAATTCGGGTGCAGTGGATGCGCGAGCAGGAGCACGGCTGGGAGCCCTATGGCCCGGCGATGGTGACGAAATTGAGCGCGTCGCTCACGACCGACGGCAAGATCGCCGACTGGAATTTCGCGGTGTGGAGCAATACCCATTCGATGCGGCCGGGCGGCGCCGGCGCGCTGCTTGCGGCCCAGCACATGGCGCGATCATTCGCGGTGCCGGCACCAAAGCCGTTGCCGCTGCCGGAGGGTGGCGGCGATCGCAACGCGATCCCGATCTACAATTTTCCGAACGCGCATGTGATGCATCACTTCATCCCCGCGATGCCGCTGCGGATCTCCGCGATGCGCGCGCTCGGCGCCTATCACAACGTGTTCTCGACCGAGAGCTTCATGGATGAACTGGCCGATCTCGCCGGCGCCGATCCGGTCGAGTTTCGCCTCAGGCATCTCGACGATCAGCGGGGCCGCGCGGTGGTCGAGAAGGCCGCGGAGGAATTCGGCTGGACGCGCGGACAGCAGCCGCTGCGAAATCACGGCTACGGCTTTGCGTTCGCGCGCTACAAGAATCTCGCCGCCTATTGCGCCATCGCGTCCGAGGTCGAGGTCGATCGAGAAACCGGGCGGGCCCGGCTGGTGCGCGCGGTCGCCGCCGTCGACGCCGGCCAGGTCGTCAATCCGGACGGCATCACCAACCAGATCGAGGGCGCGATCGTGCAGTCGACCAGCTGGACGCTCTATGAAAGCGTCACCTTCGACGAGACAAGGATCACCAGCATCGACTGGCAGACCTACCCGATCCTGCGCTTCAATGCGGTGCCCGACAGTATCGCCGTCCACATCATCAACCGCCCCGGCCAGCCGTTCCTCGGCAGCGGCGAGACCGGGCAGGGCCCGGCCGCCGCCTCGCTCGCCAATGCCATCGCGCATGCAACCGGCAAGCGGCTGCGCGAGCTGCCGCTCAGCCGCAAACGGATCAAGGACGCGATCGACGCGTAATGCGGTCAAGCCGTTGCAGCGGGGGGAGCCGGGGGCGGCGTCATCGGCTCGACGTTGTAGGTCATCGGCATATTGATCGGCTTGTAGGCCGGATCCTTCTCCATGCGCTCCAACACCGAGGCATGGATGGTCGCGCCGTCCGCAATCGGCCGCGGCTCGCCGCGCGGCAGATAGAAGCCGAGGAAGGATTTCCGCTCCGACCATTCCTTCCATTTGTCGCTCTTCGGAATCCATTCCAGGATTTCCCAGGCGGCGGTCAGCGAATTGTGCAGCGGAGCGGTCGCGCTCGGCGGCACATATTCGTGCTTGTGCGGCGGCAACGGCATCCCCCAGGCGAGATGATCGATCAGCGCCTGATCCATGTGCAGCCCGGCTGCCTTGGCCTGCTCGAGCATCCAGATCAGCGGAAACTTCGACGGCCCGCTCTGGTCTTCCGGATAGCCGCCGCCGACGTCGGAGTGCACGCCGGCAAACCAGACCTGGCGGATGTCCTGCTCCACCTCCGTTGCCGGATCGAATGGATCCGAGCGAAATTTCTGCGGCTCGATCCAGCGATTGAGTCGGAACATGCGCCTGCGCTCGTCGATCGAGATCGCCTGGCGGAACCGTTTGACGCTGGAATTGGTGCGGGTGAACAGCAGCGTCTGGAGGTCGAACAGGAAATTGTCCTGTCGCGGCACGATGATCGAGGCCACGGTGTCCCAGACCCCGACGAACTCGATGCCGATGTTGCGGCCGCCGGCAATCTGGCTGAAATGCCAGGCTTCCTTCAATGGAGCATAGTCGAACGTGCCGTCGGATTTCTGGGCGTCGGAGCTGGCTTTTTTGTAGGTGCCGAAGGCGTAGCTCGCGAGGTCGAGCTGGTCGACGGGCAGCAGGCCCATCACATGGACGAAGGCCGCGAGCACGCGCACCGTGTAGGCACCGCGGCTGAAGCCGAACATCCAGACCCGGTCGCCTGGCTCCCACGCCCGGCACAGGAACAGGTAGGCGCCGAGCGTGTCCTGGTCGAGACCGGCGCCGAAGGCCAGCCCGAACAGGCCGCGCATCTGCTGCTTGAAGCGGCCCCAGGCGTTTTGCAGGCCGATGGTGCCGAGGCCGGGGTGATAATAGATCCGCTGCCGGTCATTCTTGTCGGCGACGCGGAACAGCTTCAGCACGTTGGAAATATTGTCACCGATCTCGTTGCCGGTGCCGTCGCAACAAATCACAATATCCTTCGGCATCCGTTGCCCTCGCGGCCGCCGTGAAAATTCGTGGCCTCTATGTACGGCAGAATGCGGTGAAAATTCAATCTCCAATTGAAGACGGTTCTGTGGCGGCGGCGTGACCGCCGGTGGTGCCGGGTAGCGAAGCGCGATGCGCGCCGGCGTTGCCTGCCGTTGGCTTTCGAATTGAATCTCGCCACAGCCGGCCAAAGCTGCGCCAAGGACGGCATCGCTTCAGCTCGCCGATGCCCGGCCGTGACGGAGTGTCCGTGAGAGACCCAATTGCGGTTCGCGATGCTTTGGGCCAGCCGCCAATGGCGCTCTCAAAATTCAATTGCAACACTTCGGAAAAGATGGAAATCTGCTCGTCGATCATTGCTATATGCGTCGACATTTTCTCCCTTTCAGGGACTCCGCGGTGCACGCGATCATCTTTCCTGCGGCTTCCCGCAGCTTCCTCAGCAGCAACAGGAACAGGTCGGCATGAGCCCTCAAGCTCTCGTGACGGCCATTCTCTTGGGACTTGTGGTGGTGGCGTTCGGGCTGTTCTGGTGGGTCGGCAGCTATTCCGATCGCGTGTTCGCAAGCAGGTTCCGCACCCGCTTTCCGGAGAAGACGCTGAGCTACACCGGCGACCAGCTCGGCGAGCTGGTGCAGTCCGATCTGCGGATGAAATATGTCTTTCCGATCCTGTTTCCGCTCGACCTGATCGTCATGCTGGCGCTGGCGGGTGCGATGGGGGCGGCGTCATCGCACTGGCTCAGCCGGATCTACCCGTCCGCTGCGTGGCTCGGCCTGGTCGTGCCGGCGGTGTACCTGCTCAGCGACCTGATCGAGGATTGTCTCCTGGTATGGCTGCTGCTGCACGGCGATCCGCATGCGGCGGCGCGGTCTGTCTCGATCCTGAAGGCGATCACGACGATCAAGCTGGTCGGCATCTTCGCCTCGATCGCTCTGACATTGGCTGCGTTCGTCGGGTGGCTGTTCCACGGCGAGTCGCTTGCCATCTAAGTGCGGCGGGCGGCCTATTGATAGGTCGCGACGATATCCGACACGGCACGCTCGAGCTGCTGCGCGGTCGCGCACTGCCGCAACACGCTGCAGAAGGTCGCGTAGCGCGGCATCTCGGAATCGCCAAAACCCCAGACCATGCGGCCCTCGGGATTGAGCCAGACCAGCCGTTTGGAGCGCTCGCCGATCCGGCGCAGGATGTCGGCGCGCGGATCGAGGTTGTTGCTGCGGGCGTCGCCGAGCACGATCACCGTGGTCTGCGGCGTGATCGCGCTCATCCAATTGTCCTCGAAATCGGCGAAGGAATTGCCGTAGTCGGACGAGCCGAAGCCGACCTTGGACATGATCTCCTTCATCGCCTCTTCCGGCGATTTCGATTCCAGGATGTCGCTGACCTCGATCAGGTGGCCCGAGAAGGCGAATGAGCGGACGTCGTCCACCACCTCGTGCAGGCTGTGGATCAGGAGCAGGAAGAAGTCCGAGACGCGGGCGACCGAGCCGGAAACGTCGCACAGCGCGACGATCTTCGGCCGGTCGCGATGCTTGCGCTTCCAGGCGGTGAGGAAGGGGACGCCGCCCCAAGCCGCGTTGCGGCGCAGCGTGCGGCGGACGTCGAGATGACCGCGGCGCTGGCGCTTGCGCGGCTTGGAGTAGCGCTCGCGCAGCCGGCGCGCGATCTGGCGGATCAGCGCGCGCATCTGCTCGACCTGCCGCGGCTCGATCCGCGCCAGCGGCGCGTTGCGCAGGATCTCGTTGCGCAGATTCTCCGCTTCCTCGCGCCCGTAGAGCAGCAGGGCCTGCGAGACCGCGTCGCGAACGGTGCCGCGCAGGCCGTTGAGCGCCTCCTGCAGCCGTTCGGCGAGCGCGGGATTGCGCGTGGTCTGGTCGTCGATGTCGTCGCGCAGGCGCTGGATCCCCATCGCATCGAGGATGCGGGTCTGGAAGATGCCGCGCTGGGTGAAGTAGCGGATATCCGGCAGCGAGGCGGCGCCGGAGGCGTTGGCGATCGCGCTCGATATCGCGGAGCGATCCTGCGACAGCAGCATCTGCGCCAGCGGCCCGACGTTCTCGCTGGCGGCGCCGCCCGACGCATCGCCATGCTCGTCGGCCGATGGGTTGGCACCGGATTCGCTGCCGTCGTCGGTCTTGCTCTGCTCGGCTTCCTCCTGCTGCGGCTCGGGCTGGCTGAAGAACAGGTCGAAGCATTCGCCGAGCGCGCGCTTCTCGTCCTGGGTCTTGGCCAGCGTCAGCAGGAAGGTGTCGCGCAGGATGTCGCGATCGGCAAAGCCGACCTGGGCGACCGCCCGCATCGCATCGATGCTTTCGGCGGGCGAGACCCGGACCCCGGCTCCCCGCGCCGCACGAAAGAAGCGATGCAGGTTCTCGCGCATCTTGGTTTAGCTGAACACGCCCTGGCGCGACGCCTTGGCGATGAAGGACGAAATCTGCGGTGTCGCGGCCTCGATATCGGCCTCGTATTTCAGGAGCACGTTGAGCGTGTCCTTGACGATCTCGTGGTCGAGCTCGCTGGCCTGCAGCAGCACCAGCACGCGCGCCCAGTCGATCGCCTCGCTGACCGAGGGCAGCTTCTTCAGGTCGAGCGAGCGGATCTCGTGGATGAAGCCGACCATCTGCTTGCGCAGCGTCTGCGAGATGCCGGGCACCCGGCTCTCGACGATGCGCTCCTCCAGCTTCTGCTCGGGGAAGCCGATGTGCAGATGCAGGCAGCGCCGCTTCAAGGCATCGCCAAGATCGCGCTCACTGTTCGAGGTCAGGATCACGGTCGGCGGCGCCACCGCGGAGACGGTCCCGAGCTCGGGGATCGTGACCTGGAAGTCCGAGAGGATTTCCAGCAGCAGCGATTCGAATTCGGCATCCGACTTGTCGATTTCGTCAATCAGGAGCACGCAGCCGGCCGGCTGCTCCAGCGCCTGCAACAGCGGCCGCGGCTCGACGAATTCCTTGGAGAAGAACACATCGCCGAAGGTGTGGAGCTGGTCGAGCGCAGCCGCCAGCGACTGTGCGCCGCCGAGCACCTCGCCGAGCTTGTCCTTCAGGATCTGGGTGTAGAGCAGCTGCTTGGCGTATTTCCACTCATACAGCGCCTTGGCCTCGTCGAGGCCCTCATAGCATTGCAGGCGGATCATCTTCATGCCGCGCCATGCGGCGATCGCCTTCGCCAGCTCGGTCTTGCCGACGCCGGCAGGGCCCTCGACCAGGATCGGCTTCTCGATCTGCTGCGACAGATAGACCGCGGTCGCGATCTGCCGGCTCGCAATATAGCCTTGCGCGGCGAGGCCGCTTTCCACGGCCTCGATCGAGGCGGTGGGCCTGGTGTCAGCCACGAGGATCAGCTCCGAATTTGCCTTGAACTCGGACCTGTTCTGCGCCCGTTGCGGACAAAGCACAAGGCTCGTTTGGCCCGCATAGCGCATGGTTCCGGGGTATTCCGCCAAGCGCAATACGGGCTACGCTTGTTAGCGTGTAGTTCGAACCTCCCCTTGAAAAGAGGAGGTCGCTTTGCTCGCCAGAGCAAAGCGGGTGGGGATCTACTCTCTCCATCAACGCCGGCGTCTGCGGCTGACCCCCATCCCGACCTTCCCCCTTTCAGGGGGAAGGAGAAGAATCTCGTAGCCCGGCTACCGTCAACCCGCAGCTCTTCACGAAATCCTTGCGCTGCGGGCCCGTGATCTTTTGGTCGATGGCCTGCTTCAGGCAGTCGAGCCGCGCCTGCGCCATGCAGAGCTGCATCTGGTCGTGCCGCTCCTGACCCTTCAGCGCCTTCGCCGCGCTCTGGCAGGCCGCGCGCTTCGCGCCGGGCACGGGCGCCGCCGTCGACGCGCTCTGTTGCGCGGGAGCTGCCACCGGCGCTGTTGTGGGGGCTGATGTTGTCTGCGCGAGCGCTGCGACCGGGATCAGCAGCGAACCAGCGGAGACAAGGGCGACGACAAGACGTTTCATGGGAAGTGCCTCCGCGAGGCATGATCCGGAGAAGTGGACGTCGGTTTTCCGGAACGTCATGCTCAGACCAGGAAAGGGGTCACGATGCGATCGCGCCGTGACCCGGGGGGAGGCCGACAATTAGAAGCCGCCGCGTGAATGCGGCATGAACAGGCGCGTAGCCCGCTTCACCTCAGCGTGAGGCCGGTCGCGGCTTCAAGCTCGCCGATCGCCTGCGCGGCATTCGCGACCTTGATCGTGGTCATGCCCATCTCGCGCGCCGGCTTCAAATTGACGCCGAGATCGTCGAGATAGACGCAGTTCTTCGGGTTCACCTGCAGCGTCTCCACCATCATCTGGTAGATTCGTGGGTCGGCCTTGCGCAGGCCGATCTTCGCGGACTCGATGACGTGATCGAACAGCGCCATCACCTCTGCGACGTAGAGCGTGCGTCCGCTGCGGCTGCCGATCGCGTTCGCCGGCAGGTTGTTGGTGATGCAGCCGGTCTTGAATTTCGCCTTGATGCGCTTCAGCGCCTCGACCATCTCGGGGCGCAGGTCGCCGGAGAGCAGCGGCAGCACGTCCTTGCCGCGCACCTCGGCGCCGAGCGCCTTTGATTCCGTCGCGAACAGCGCGTCGAACGCGTCGATATCGATCTCGGCGCGCTCGAACTTGGCCCAGGCGTTCTCGAGATGATTGGCGGCGTTGGTGCGGCGGATGATGTCGATCGGCAGGCCGCGCTCGGTCTCATAGCGCGCGAACGCCTCGAACGGCGAGGTGGTCAACACGCCGCCGAAATCCCAGATCACTGCCTCGATCATGCTTTCCTGCCCAATGATGCGTTGCTTGAGGAGCGGCTAACACGGATCGCAGACCGGGACCAGCCCGATCCGGCGCTTGTTCGGTGCTCGTTCGGCGCTTGGCGACCCGCGCGGAGCGGGCTATTGCTTCGCCGATGAAGTCATCCCGCCTGATCCTCGCCGTTCTCGTGTCGCTGGTCTGCCCTCCGGCTTTCGCCATCGTCGGCGGCGGCGCGCCGTCGACGGATGGCGTTGCGCGCTCCGTCGTCACGATCGTCGGCTCGCGCGGCAATTTCTGCACCGGTGCGCTGATCGCGCCGAAGGTCGTGCTGACCGCGGCGCATTGCGTGCAGCCCGGTGCCGATTACAAGATTGTCGAATATGGCGCGGACAGGCAGCCGAAGCTGCAGGACGTCAGGACGGTTGCGATCCATCCCGGCTTTCGGATGCAGGCGATGACCAGTCATGTCGCGACCGCCGATGTCGCGCTGCTGCAGCTCGCGGCGCCGGCCGCAGGCAAGGCGCCGGCCGCGCTCGGCATGCCAAACATTCCGATCCAGGTCGGCGGCCGCTTCACCATCGCGGGCGTCGGCGTCACCGTGCGTGGTGACGGCAAGAGCGGCGGCGCCACCCGCGTCGCCGGCCTGATCGCGAGCGGCAAGCCCGGCACGTTGCAGATCCGTCTCGTCGATCCGGTCGGGCAGGGCGTGCGCGACGGGCTCGGGGCCTGCACCGGCGATTCCGGCGCGCCGGTGTTCGAGGACAAGCAGGGCGGCCCCGCAATCGTCGGCGTGGTGAGTTGGTCGACGGGACCGAACGGCGCCGCCGGCTGCGGCGGCATCACCGGCGTGACGCCGCTGACACTCTATCGCGACTGGGTGCTGCAGACCGCGCGGCAGTGGGGTGCGAGCTTTTAGCCCAAGATGCATGCTTCGGACAGACCGCACACTCGCAGTTCCGTCATCCTGAGGCTCGCTTCGCTCGCACCTCCAGCGACAAAGGCGAAGCCTTTGCGCGGGGATGACGGTGATGAATTTGCGATGAACCCTAATGCCCCGCGGCCTTGTTCGCGGCGGCGTTGTTCAGCACGATCAGGCCGTCGACGGCGACGCCGAGCTTGCTGTTGATCAGGAACGGGTTGACGTCGATCGAGGCAATGCGGCCATTGGCGTCGGCCATCAGGTTGGAGAGCCCGACCAGCGCCTTCACTGCCGACGGCTCGTGCAGCGCGGGCTTGCCGCGATAGCCCTTCATCTTGACCCCGGCCTTGGTCCTGGCGATCAGCTCCTTCGCCTCGGCGGCGTCGAGCGGCGCGCCGGCGAGCGCGACGTCCTTCATCAGCTCGATATCGACGCCGCCGGTGCCGAACAGCACGACGGGGCCCATCTCGGCGTCGAGCGAGGCGCCGACCACGAGCTCGAGGTCGGCCTTGACCTGCTGCGCGATCAGGATGCCCTCGAGCTTCGGCTTGCCCTTCAGCTTCTTCACCCGCGCGGTGATGTCGTTGAAGGCTTTCTTCACCTCGGCCGCATTGGCAAGGTTCAGCACCACGCCGCCGATATCGGATTTGTGCAGGATGTCGGGGCTGACCACCTTGGCGACCACCGGGAAGCCGATTTGCTTGGCGATCTTCACGGCCTCCGCCGCGGTCTGCGCGACCTCTTCCTTTGAGATCGGGATGCCATAGGCCTTGAGCAGCTTCTTCGAGGCAACCTCGTCGAGCGCGGCGGCACCGTTGGCGGCCTTCAGCGTCTTCTCCAGCACCGCGCGCGCAGATGCCGTCGAGCTCGACGCGATATCGGGCACTTCCTTGCGCAGGCCGGCATATTCGATCAACGACTTGATCGCGCCGACCGCGCGGTCAAGGCCCTGCATGACCGCGATATCGGGCAGCGACTTGCGCAGCCCCTTGGTGAATTCGGTGAAGCCGATCGACATCGCGCTGATATAGATCACCGGCTTGTTGGCCTGGCCCGCCATCTCGTTGACGATGCGCAGATTGCGCTCGCGCAGCTCGTGCGGCGCCTTCGGCAGCTCGGCATCGATGATGACGATATCGGTGTCGGGATCGTCGATCATGATCTTGATCGACTTCATGTAGACGGAGGGATCGACCACCGCCGCGAAGCCGGCGTCGAGCGGATTGCCGACGATGCTGCCGGGGCCAAGCATCTTCGCCAGCTGCTCCGAGGCGTTCGGACTCAGCGGCGCGAAGTTCAGCCCGGCGGAATAGAACGCGTCGATCAGGAGGCCGCGCTTGCCGCCCGACAGCGACACCGCCGCGAGGCGATTGCCCTTCGGCGGATCGGCATGGACGAAGCACTCGGTGGTTTCGATCAGTTCATCCAGCCCGCGCACCCGGATCACGCCTTCGCGGGTCGAGATCGCATCGAAGGTCTCGATCGAGCCGGCGAGCGCGCCGGTATGCGCCATCGCCGCCGCGCGGCCGCCTTCGGAGGCGCCGAGCTTGAGCGCGATCACCGGCTTGCCGGCGGCGCGCGCGGCCTTGCAGGCATCGCGGAATACCTTCGTGTTCCTGACGCCTTCGAGATAGACCACGATGACACGGATGCTCGGATCGGCGGCGAAATAGCTCATCAGGTCCGGGGTCTCGAGGCCGGATTCATTGCCGGTCGTGACCATGTAGCCGACGCCGACCCCACGATCCTCCAGCGCCTGGCGGATCGCCATCACGATCGCGCCGGATTGGCCGGCGATCGCCACCGCGCCCTGCTCCATGGTGACGATGCGGTCGTCGATATTGGTGAACAGGTTCTCGCCGGCGCTGAGATTGCCGAGGCAATTCGGACCGGTGACCGCAAGCCCGGTCTCCTTGATCGCCTGCTTCAGCTCGACCGCGAGGCGCTGGCTCTCTTCATCCTGCAATTCGCTGAAGCCGGAGGTGACGATGGTCGCCGAGCGCGCGCCGGCCGCCGCCGCATCGCGGATCACCTGCACCGCAAACCGGGCCGGCACCAGCACCAGCACATGGTCGGGTTTTTCGGGAAGGCTAGCGAAGTCCTTGTAGCAGGTGACGCCCCAGATCGCTTCGCGCTTGGCGTTGATCGGATAGAGGCCGCCGGCATATCCGTATTTAACCAGATTGTTCCAGATCCGTTCGGCGTAATTGCCGGGCTTGTCGGTGGCACCGACCAGCACGATGTTGCGCGGATGCAGCATCGCGTGGATGCTCTTGACGATATCACTGGCGTCAGCGGGCGGCGCCCATTCGTGGGACACATGAGACGCGGTGCTTGCGAAAGCTTCCATGGAGCCTGCCCTTATCCTTGTTGTCTTTGTTTCCTCTGGCCACGGCGGATCACCGTGAGGCGCGCGATTTTTCATTGTTTTTATGGCGAGGGAAAGGGGGTAGCAACTCATGCCGGCGCAGGTCAGGGCACCGCGCGCAATATCCCGGCAGGCGCAAAATTGATTGCGTATCAGGAACCCGATCCACGCGGGCGCGAATCCGTTTCGACCAAAGTCGCGTGCAACAGATAACGCTCGGGCCCCGATGTCAGCGCATCGAACGGCCAGCAGGTCGACAGCACCAGTTCACGACGGTCGGTGAGCGGATCGATCCCCGATTGATCGAAGCGGACCACCGAACTGCGATCGGCCCGATAGCGAAACATCTTGCCGTCGCTGCGCGTGACGTCGATCTCGTCACCGATTGTGACATCCCTGAGAAAGTGAAAATGCGTATCGCGGTGAGCGGAATAGACCGCGACGCCCCGCTCGCCGGCATCGACTGTCTGTTCGACATGGCCGGGGCCGAACGCCAGCGCCTGGCCGCTGCTGCCGGCAAGCACGATCGCGGAGGCGTGCAGACGCTTCACCTCGATCCGCGCCACTGGCCAGGTATCGGCCCAGCTCCACGGCCTCACCGGCTGGCCGGTCGCGATGCTTTGTGTGAAGGCGCGCTCCAGCAGCACCTGTGCGAGCAGCGCCTTGGCGTGGATATAGGCGCCCTGGCCGAACAGGATCAGGCCGATGAGGGCGAAGGCGAGGAGTGGGATGAAGCGGGGCATTGTTGCGCCTGTTGCTGTCATTCCGGGATGGTCCGAAGGACCAGACCCGGAATCTCGAGATTCTCAGGCGCGCAAGCGCGCACCATAGTTCGATGCTGCGCATCGCCCCGGAATGACATTGTGGGTTGGAAAAAAGTTGCGCGCGCGGCCCCTGGGGGACGGGTGGGAACGCCGCGCGCGCTCTTGAAGGAGGAGGTTGGGGGGCACCTCCTCCTTTCATCCGACGTCATTGGGGCGACGTCTGATGCCGGTTGAACACCAGGAGGAGAATGCTCACCGTGAGCAGGATCACGCCCGCGATCATCTTCAGCTCCGCATCGGTCGCGGTCTTCGGCAGCTGGATCGTGCCGGGACCTTGCGTGGCGACCGGTGACCGCTTCAGCGCAGCGAGCTGCAGCTTGCCGTCGCCGGCGTCGGCGCGCCGCTCGCCCGGGACGGCCGGCAGACTCGGACGCTCGCCGAACAGCTTCGCGAAATCCCAGCCGGCGGGCAGGTTGAGCGGGAGTTCGCTCAACTTCAGCGGCTCGCCTTCCGGGCGGCTCGGCGTCTTGTCGACCGCGACAAGGCTGGTCAGCCGCGTGACGAGCTGATGCTCCAGCGCCAGCGCGAGGATGGTCTTGTCGGCGTCCTCGGGGTTCTGCTGCCGCGTGGTGCGCGCCACTTCGGCATCGGCGATCTTGCGCCGGGCCCACAGTTTCGACAGGCCCTTGCCTTCAGCGGCATTCGCGAGCGGCAGCGTCACGCTCCACGGGCGATCGCCGATACGGCCCTTGATCTCGACCGAGCCGGCCAGCTTGTCGAGCTTGGCGGCCAGCACCAGCGGCTCGTCGCGATAGACGTCAGGCAGTGCCGACGGTGTCAGGTCGGCCGTCGCCTCGGAGAATTTCGCGGAGAGGCTAGTCACCGCGGGATTTTCCAGCTTGGCGAACAGGCCGCGCATGCGCTCGTCGACCTGCTCGACCGAGCCGATATGGGTGAAGGTGCCGCGGCCGAGTTCGGCGGCGCGCGTCATCAGATAGGTGTTCGGCGCCGAGCCGATGCCGACCATGAACACCCGCGAGCGGCCGCGCAGCGCGCTGATGGTCTCGAACAATTGCTGCTCGTTGCCGATGGCACCGTCGGTCAGGAACACGACCTGACGGACGTAATTGGCGTCGTCATGGTTGGTGTCGGACAGCGCTGCGCGCATCGCCGGCACCATCTCGGTGCCGCCGCGGGCCTGCAGCGCGCTGACGAACGCCGTCGCGTTGCCGATATTGGCGTTGTTTGCCGCGACCGGTGCCGGATACAGCGTGTCCATGGTGTCGTCGAACCGGATCACGTTGAAACGATCGGTCGGCTGCAAGCGACCGAGCGCGTAAGTCAGGCTCGCTTTGGCCTGGATGATCGAGGTGCCACCCATCGAACCGGAATTGTCGATCACGAAGATCACTTCGCGCGGCAACGGCTTCTGTTGCGCCTGCTCGACCGACGGCGGGGTGACGAAAGCGAGCAGATAGTCGGAATTGCCGACATGCTCGCGGAACAGCCCGACCGACGGCGCCTTCTCGGCGGCCGGCTTCCAGGTGAGCTCGAAATCACGATCGGCCGGCACCGGGCCTTCGGCGAGCTTGACGAGCCGCGTGGTGCCGTCGGGGCTCTCGATCCTGACCTGGTGGAAATGGCTCGTCACCTCGCCGAGCGCGAAGCCGGCGTTCAGATGCACCGTGATGTTGGTCGGATTGACCGGCGCATTCTCCGCCGGATCGAGCACTTGCGAGGCAATGCGGTCGCGGTCCGGCACGGGATCGGTTGACGTGGCGCCCCAGCCGTTGCCATCGGCGCGGAGGTCGACGCTCTGCACCACCGGGCGCGGATTGTAGCGCGGGCCGACCACCATCGGCACCCGCAGCGAGAACTCGCTGCCGTTCTGCTGCACCGGCTCCTGATATTCGATCTGCACCAGCACGGTTTCGCCGGGGCCGATATTGGCGACCGAATTGGTGAAGATGTTGGGCCGCTCCTGTTCGGTGAGGGCGGCCTTCTGGCCGTTCTGCTTGGCTTGCTCGTAGATCGCGCGCGCCTGCTGCCGCTCCTTGATGTCGCCGACCACGACGCGGTCGCCGACCACCATCTTCAGCGTGTCGACCGCGCCGCCCGCCGGCAGCGGATAGACATAGGTCGCCTCCACCCAGTCCTTGGTCGGGTTGCGGAAGATCTGCGTGACGCGGGCGCGGACCGTCGGACCCGACACCGTGAGGTCGACGTCGATGCCGAGCCTGGTCGCGTCGGCATAGCCGTCGTCGGTCTTGAACAGCAGCGAGCCGGAACGCGCATCTGATGGACGCAGCGCCGCCTGTCGCGGCAGTTCGGCCGACCACACCGGATCGAAACTCACGAACAAGGCCGCAAAGCCGATCACCAGCGCGGCCACACCTTCCACCAGAAAGAACAGCGCAATGCGCATCCTGCGCGACAGGCGGATCTGCGGGCTGCTCTCACATGCATCGTAAATCGTCATTTTCGTCACTCCCGAGCGAGGCTTTCGCTGCCTCGCGATCATGGAGAACGGCGGTTTTGGCGCGAGCAGAATGATCGGCAATGATTAGCCGCCGTCCGGCGCGGCCCGCCGCCGGCTGAGGCGGATTTGTGCGGTTTGGTGATGGATTGTCCGGTCTGCTAGACTGCGCGGAATCAAGGGGAACCGGGCAGGAATCTGGATGCCGACGCCTGATAAGCAGCTATCCGCCGAGCAGAGCCAGCAGGTCGCGGAGACCATCCGCGAGGAAATCGCGCGCCGCCGCATCTCGCGGCAGACGCTGGCCGAGCAGGCCAAGCTCAGCCTCTCGACCCTGGAGAAGGTGCTCGGCGGCCGCCGCCCGTTCACGCTGGCGACCACCGTGCGGCTGGAGCAGGCGCTGGGTGTGTCCTTGCGCAAGCTGCCGGAGACGATCACGGTGGCCGCACCCGCCAATGGCGGGATTGCACCCGACGGCCTCGGGTCCTATTCGCGCCGTGCGGTGGCGCGGATCGAAGGGACCTACATCACGGTGCGGCCGTCGTTCGGCGAGCAGGGCGCGCTCTACGCCTATCGCACCGAGATCGCCTGGGACGAAGCGGCGTCATCGCTCGGCTTTCGCGAGGGCGAGCGGCAGGACGCCGACTATACGCAATACGGCGAAGTCGCGGTGCCCAATGAATCCGGCTTCGTCTACCTCGTGACCAACAGGCACGGCCAGCATCGCGTGATCACGGTGTCGCGCCCGCGCAATTCCGGCGAGATGTACGGCATCATCACGACGCTGCTCGCCGGCCGCGGCTCGCTGCTGACGCCGGTCGCCGCGCCGATCGCGTTCCTGCCGGTGAAGAACGTGCCCAAGCCAAGCCTCGGCCGGGTGTCGGCGGATGATGCGAACTACGCCACCTATCGCGAGCATCTGCGCCGGACGATCGATGAGCCGTTCGCGATCTTTTTGCCGGGCTAGCAACGGCAGGGTTAGCTCCGTCATCCTTGCGGCGCGATTGCGCCGCTGGGCGAGCCTCGAAGGATGCGCGGCCACCGGCCGGCCGTCGACCCTTCGAGACGCCGCTTCGCAGCTCCTCAGGGTGACGGTGAGATAGCTTGCGCGTCGCTCGGCTTGGCTTCACCCGCGATTCGCAAAACAAACGAAGCCGCCCGGATGGGCGGCTTCGCGATGGCTGATGTTTGGTGGCGGTGCGCGTCACGCTAGCCGCCGGTCTCGGCGCTGATGATGTCGCCGAACAGCTCCCACTGCCCGTTCTTGAACTGCATCATCTTGAGCTGCTCGACCGGCGCGAAGTCGGTCGCGCTGGTGTTGATCCTGATGCCGGGGATCAGCGTGTCGGGCGCAAAATCCTTCAGGCTCGCGGCCTGCTTCATCACGTTATCACGTGTCAGGTTGTCGCCGGCCTGCTTCAGCACCTGCACCATGGTCTGCGCCGCGGCGTAGCCATAGACCAGATTGGCGTCGGCGAGGTTGGCGCCCGGCATGTACTTCTCGGCGAAGGCCATGAACTTCTTCATGCCCTCGTCATTCTTCCATTGCGGATCGGACGCGTCCTTCAGATAGCCGGCCGACAGCACGCCTTCGGAAGCTTCAAGCCCGGCGGGCTTCATCACCGCGCCGATCGAGATCGAGACGTCGGTCATCACCTGCATCGGCTTCCAGTTGAGCTCGGCGATCTTCTTGATCGCCTGCGCCGCGAATTTCGGCGTCGAGATGTTGACGAACACGTCGGCGCCGGTGTCCTTCAGCTTGACGATGTGGGAGTCGATCGACGGCTCGGTGGTCTCGTAGCTCTCTTCGGCGACGATCTTGACGCTCGACTTGTCGAGGATCTCCTTCAGGCCGACCAGGTAATCCTTGCCGAAATCGTCATTGGCATAGAAGATCGCGACCTTGGCATCCGGCTTGGCCTTCAGGATGTACTTGCCGAAGATCCGCGCCTCGACGCGATAGCTCGGCTGGAAACCCATGGTCCACGGGAAATCCTTCGGATCGTTCCACTTGCTGGCGCCGGTGGCGAGGAACAGCTGCGGCACCTTCTTGGCGTTGTGATACTTCTGCACCGCGGTCTGGGTCGGCGTGCCCAGCGCGTTGAACACCAGGAACACTTCGTCGCTCTCGATCAGCTTGCGGATCTGCTCCACGGTCTTCGGCGGGGAGTAGCCGTCGTCATAGGAGATCCAGTTGATTTTGCGGCCGTTGATGCCGCCCTGGTCGTTGATCATCTTGAAATAGGCTTCTTCGGTCTTGCCGATGACGCCGTAGGCGGAGGCGGGACCGCTATAGGCCTCGACATTGCCGATCTTGATCTCGGTGTCGGAGGCGCCGGTATCATACTTCTTTTGTGCAAAGGCGGCCTGGGTGGAGAGCAGGCAGAGCGCCGTGGCGGTTGCCAGCAGCGACAGTGTTGTTGTTCTCATAAAGGAAATTTCCTCGATTGATCTTGGTTGGGGACTTACGCAACGAACCCGCAGCCGGTCCCGGCAGACGGCAGCGGGGCAATCCTTGTCGCGGCGAATTCCGGAACGCGCGGCGCGCGTCTGGCTCACCCCGCGGTATCGGTTGGCTTCGGCCGGCTGAATTGTTGCCGGAGCGTCGGCTTATGAATTTTGCCTGTCGCGTTTCGCGGCAGGACCTCGATGAATTCGATCAGGCGCGGGCATTTGAACCGCGCCAGATTGGCCTGGCAATGCGCGTGGACCTCGGCCGGGGTCAGCGAATGGCCGGATTTCACGGCGATGATCGCCATGCCGACTTCGCCCCATTGCTCGTCGGGGATGCCGATCACGGCGGCTTCGGCGACGGCCGCCATTTGATGCAGCACGCTCTCGACCTCGGCCGGATAGACGTTCTCGCCGCCCGAGATGTACATGTCCTTCCAGCGGTCGACGATGTAGTAGAAGCCTTCCTCGTCGATTCGCGTGGCGTCGCCGGTGTGCAGCCAGCCGTCGGTGAAGGAGGAGGCATTGGCGTCCGGCCTGTTCCAGTAGCCCGGCGTGATGTTCGGGCCCTTGACCCAGAGTTCGCCGAGCTCGCCGACCGCGGCGTCGCTGCCGTCGGGCCGCACGATGCGGACCTCGGTGTGCAGCACCGGCTTGCCGGAGGAGCCGGCCTTGCGCGCGGCATCCTCGCGGTCGAGCACCATCACCGCCGGCGAGGTCTCGGTCATGCCGTAGCCCTGCTGCAGTGCGACGCCGCGCGCCTCCCAGGTCTTGAGCAGCGGCACCGGCATCGGCGCGCCGCCGACGCCGCCGATCACGAGGCGGCTGAAATCCGCCGTAGCGAAGGACGGGTGCTGCGCCATGAACTGGTAGATCGCGGGCACGCCGAAGAACACGTTGATGCCCTGCGCGGGATCGTCGATCAGCTTCAGCGCCTCGCCGGGATCGAACGCGCGCATGATCAGCACGGTGCCGCCGGCATGCAGCACCGGGTTGGTATAGCAGTTCAGACCACCGGTGTGGAACAGCGGCAGCACCGTGAGCAGCACCGAGGCCGGCGAGATGTAGGCGGGGCCGCCGAGATTGACGCAATTCCAGAACGTCATCCCATGCGTGATGATCGCGCCCTTGGGCTGGCCCGTCGTCCCCGAGGTGTACATGATGGTCGAGATGTCATCGAGCATGACCTCCTCGAACCGTTCGAGCGGCGCGGCTGCCGCGATGCCGGTCTCATAGGCGCCGCCCGGGCCGAGCTTCACGGTCGCAGCGACATTGCAGAGCTTTGCCACCGCAAGCGCGGTCTCGGCGAGGTCGTCGTCATGGATCATCACCTTCGGCGCGGCGTCGCCGGTGATGTAGCGCAGCTCGGGAACGGTGAGGCGGGTGTTGAGCGGCAGAAAGATCGCGCCGATCCGGAAGCAGGCGAACTGCACCTCCAGCGTATCCGTCGTGTTCAGCGCCAGCACCGCGACGCGGTCGCCGCTGGCAACCTTGAGCCCATCGCGCAGCCAGGCCGCGAGCCGCGACACGCGGGCGTCGAGCTCCGCATAGCTGAAGCGGCGTCCGCTGGCGAGATCGACAAGCGCCATCTTGTCCGGCGTGCGCCGGCGATGATGCGCGATCCAGTCGTAGTAACGAACCGGCAAATTTCCCTCCTCCGGAACGGCAGTCTTGCGCCGCCTGTTCCTGGCTCAATTGATGCCATGAATTGGCAGTGGAGGGGGCGTATAAGGATACTGTCTTGCGTTTAGTGGCTGGCAAATCGCCGGACCGGGCGTCGGCACCGATGGCAGCCACTCGACGCAAGTGAACCGGGAGAAATCCGGACATCGTCGGAGGGAAGAATCAACGGAGCACGCGGATGGCAAACCCGTTCTACACCGGCGAGCATGAGGCCTTTCGCGAGGTGATGCGGCGCTTTGTTGCCAGGGAAATCGAGCCTTATGCCCATCAATGGGACGAGGACGGCGAGTTTCCGCGCGAGCTCTATGCCAAGGCGTCCGCGATCGGGCTACTCGGCCTCGGCTTCCCGGAAGAATATGGCGGCATCGCCGCCGACCAGTTCATGAGAATCGTGGCCTCGCAGGAGCTGGCGCGTGCCGGCGCCGGCGGCGTCTCCTCGAGCCTGATGAGCCACACCATCGGTTCGCCGCCGATCGCCCGTGCCGCGCGACCCGAGGTCAAGGCGCGGGTGCTGCCGGAGGTGCTCGCCGGCAAGAAGATCTCCGCGCTCGCGATCACCGAGCCGAGCGGCGGCTCCGACGTCGCGAACCTGCGCACCAGGGCGCGGCGCGACGGCGATCACTACGTCGTCTCCGGCGAGAAGACCTTCATCACCTCGGGCATGCGCGCCGACTATCTGACGGTCGCGGTGCGCACCGGCGGCGAAGGTCCCGGCGGCGTCAGCCTGCTGTTGATCGAAGGCAATACGCCCGGTCTGTCCCGCACCAAGCTGAAGAAGATGGGCTGGTGGGCGTCGGATACCGCGACGCTTCACTTCGACGAATGCCGCGTGCCGGTCGAGAACCTGATCGGCGAGGAAGGGCAGGGCTTCAAGATCATCATGCAGAACTTCAACAGCGAGCGCATGGGCATGGCGGCGAGCTGCACCGCCTATGCGCGCGTCTGCCTCGACGAGGCGGTCGCCTATGCCAAGGAGCGCAAGACGTTCGGCAAGCCGATCGCGCAGCACCAGGTGATCAGGCACAAGATCGTCGACATGGCACAGAAGGTTGCGGCCTCGCAGGCGATGCTGGAAATGCTGGCATGGCGGCTCGGCCAGGGCGAAAGCCCGGTCGCCGAGATCTGCATGATGAAGAATCAGGCGACCCAGACCATGGCGCATTGCGCCTCCGAGGCGGTGCAGATCTTCGGCGGCGCCGGCTTCATGCGCGGCGTCAAGGTCGAGCGTATCTACCGCGAGGTCAAGGTCAACGCCATCGGCGGCGGCACCGAGGAGATCATGAAGGACCTCGCGAGCCGGCAGATGGGGTTGTGATCGCGTCAGGTGATGATGTGGTCGCGGCGAAAAGGCGGATTGTGAACCCTCCCCCTGAAAGGGGGAGGGCAGGGTGGGGGTCAAGCCGCGAGTCGGACTGCTAGTTTGACCCCCACCCGGCCCGCTCGGCATAGCCGAACGTGCCGACATCCCCCTTTCAGGGGGAGGTGAGAAGGCAAGGTCATTCCGGGGCGCGCGCCAGCGCGAACCCGGAATCCAGAGGTAATGGATCGAGATTCCGGGTTCGATGCTTCGCATCGCCCCGGAATGACAAAGGATAGTTCGAGAACATGCTCTTCACCGCCGACCACGACGAACCGCGCCGCGCTCTACAGAAGTTCATCGCGGCCGAGATCAATCCCCATGTCGACGAATGGGAGAAGGCCGACATCTTCCCGGCGCATGAGCTGTTCAAGAAGCTCGGCGATCTTGGCTTCCTCGGCCTCAACAAGCCGGTCGAGTTCGGCGGCCAGGGACTGGATTATTCCTACGCGCTGATGATGGCCGAGGAGCTAGGCGCCATCACCTGCGGCGGCGTGCCGATGGCGATCGGGGTGCAGACCGACATGGCGACGCCGGCGCTGGCGCGGTTCGGCTCCGACGAGGTGCGGCGCGAATTCCTCAGCCCGGCGATTGCCGGCGATCAGGTCGCCTGCATCGGCGTCTCCGAGCCCGGCGCCGGCTCCGACGTCGCCTCGATCAAGACCAGTGCGCGCGCCGACGGCGACGACTACGTCATCAATGGCGGCAAGATGTGGATCACCAACGGCACCCAGGCCGACTGGATCTGCCTGCTCGCCAACACCAGCGACGGCCCGGTCCATCGCAACAAGTCGCTGATCTGCGTGCCCATGAAGACAAAGGGCGTGCAGATCGCGCGCAAGCTCGACAAGCTCGGCATGCGTTCGTCGGATACGGCGCAGATCTTCTTCGACAATGTCCGGGTGCCGAAGCGCAACCGGATCGGCGAGGAGGGCCAGGGCTTCACCTACCAGATGATCCAGTTCCAGGAGGAGCGGCTGTGGGGTGCGGCCGCCTGCCTGAAGGCGCATGAATTCATCATCAACGAGACCATCGACTACACTCGCAACCGCAAGGCGTTCGGCGGCTCGATCCTCGACAATCAGGTGGTTCACTTCAAGCTCGCGGAAATGCAGACCGAGGTCGAGCTGCTGCGCTCGCTGATCTATCGTGCCGGCGAGGCGCTGGTGGCCGGCGAGGACGTGACGCGGCTCGCGACCATGGCCAAGTTGAAGGCCGGCCGGCTCGGCCGCGAGCTTACCGATGCCTGCCTGCAATATTGGGGCGGCATGGGTTTCACCAACGAGACGCCGGTCAGCCGCGCCTATCGCGACAGCCGCCTGACCTCGATCGGCGGCGGCGCCGACGAGGTCATGCTCATGGTATTGTGCAAGATGATGGGCACGCTGCCTGGCCTGAAGCAAAAGGGAAACGCCTGATGATCACGCTCTATCACTGCGACGCCGCGCGCTCGTTCCGTCCGCTGTGGATGCTGGAGGAGCTCGGGCTTGCCTATGAGCTGAAGATGCTGCCGTTCCCGCCGCGCGTGTTCGCCAAGGAATATCTCGGCATCAATCCGCTCGGCACCATCCCGTTCATGATCGATGGCGAGACCAGGATGACGGAGTCCTCCGGCATCTGCCATTATCTCGGCACCAAATACGGCCCGACGCCGCTGATCGTCGGCGTCGACGAGCCGGCCTATGGCGCGTTCCTGAACTGGATGTATTTTTCCGACGCGACGCTGACCTTCCCGCAGACGCTGGTGCTCCGCTACAGCCAGCTTGAGCCGGAGGAGCGGCGCAACCCGCAGGTCTCGGGCGATTATGCAAAATGGTTCCTGGGCCGCCTGCGCGCGGTCGAGGCCGCCGCCGCGAAGTCGGAATTCCTCTGCGCGGAACGCTTCACCGCGGCCGACATCGCCAACGGTTATGCGCTCCGTCTCGCCAGCAATATCGGCCTCGCCAAGGATTTCGGGCCGAATGTCGCGGCCTATTGGGCGCGGCTGCAGCAGCGCGACGGTTACCAGCGTGCGGTCGCGGCGGAGCAAAAAGCCGGTCAGGAACAGAACGTTGCGCCGCGGGCGCGGCTTTAGCGCTCGTCATTCCGGGAGGGTGCGTTAGCACCAGACCCGGAATCTCGAGATTCCGGGTTCGATGCTGTCGCATCGCCCCGGAATGACGACGTTTCGTTGCAGTGACAGCGTGCGAATTTGCGTTATGGTAGCTCCGCCGCAGCGGCCAAAGAGCCGCGCGAGGAGGAACCGCCATGGACGCGATCGTGGACGCGAAGTGCCAGAGCTCCAGCCAGCAATCCGGTCACCGGATGCTGATCACGCCGGAACGGGTGTTCTATGCCGGGCTGCTCGGACGCCCGCGCGAGCGCTGTCCCGGTGCATTCCATGTCTATGTCGCGATCCGCGACGGCTTGCATCTGTCGACCAGCGAAGGCCGCGAGTCGCATGGCGAGCTCGCGGTGACGATGCCGAACCTCCGCCACACCATCACCAGCGAATATCGCTCGGCGATCTGCGTCGCGATCGAGCCGGAAAGCGTGCCCGACGGCACGCTCGAAGCCGTCGCCCGCCGTCTGCAAGGATCGGACTCCCATCTGTTCGCCAATCGCATTCGCAACGCCTATGCGACGCTCGCCGAGATGCAGCATCGCGATGCGATCGCGAATGCCGAGTTCGACACCATGTGCTTCGGCGACGCGCTGCCGCAGCGCGTGCTCGATCCGCGTGTCGTGCGCGCGATCGGCCGCATCGGGCAGTTCTCCGGCGAGCCGGTAACTGCGGCGGGCTGCGCCGCCGAGGCCGGGCTATCGCCCTCGCGCTTCCTGCATCTGTTCAAGGAGGAGACCGGGATTTCGTTCCGCTCCTTCCGCGCCTGGAAGCGCGCGCGGCATCTGCTGCACTTCGCCAACCAGGACATCAACCTCGCGCATCTCGCGCAGGATATCGGCTATCCCGATAGCACGCATTTCAGCCACTCGATCCGCCGCTTCTATGGCTTGAAGCCGCGCGCGATCTTCTCCGGCTCGCGGGACCTTGCGATCTACCGCACCGGGCAAACCGCGAGCGAGCGCGCGCTGACGTAACCTCCGCTGTCGTCCCGGCGAACGCCGGGACCCATACCGCGTGATCTATCCGTGATGCGGGATGGCAGACGCGCTGTTAAATAATGAGCAGCGGTGGTTATGGGTCCCGGCCTTCGCCGGGACGACATTGGGGTTGTTCTCCGCTACAAATTCGCGCCCTGGATCACCTCCCCGAACCGCAGCCAGCCCGGACCTTCGATCCGTTGCAGCTGAAGCTGCTGCAGCGGGTGATGATTGGTCGGGCTGGTGTTGACGCGGATGCCGGGCAACAGCGTCGGCACCTCGATGTCCTTCAGGTTGTTGGCCTGCGCCATGATGTTGTCGCGCGTGAAATTGCCCTTGCACTGCTCGAGCACGATCTTCAGCACCTGCGCCACCGTGTAGGCGTAGAGGTTGTAGCCTTCCTTCGGATTGCCGTCGGGGAAGTACTTCTCCATGAAGGCGAGGAAGTTCTTCACGCCGGGATCATTGGCCCAGGCGGGGTCGGCGACGTCCTTGACATAGGCCGACGAGATCGTGCCCTGCGACTTGTCGAGGCCGACAGGCGCGATGGTCGAGGAGATCGAGGCGGCGCCGCTGGCGATGAAGTGCATCGGCTTCCAGCCGAGCTCATAGATCTTGCGGATCGACTGCGCGCAGAACTTTGCCGTGGTGCCGGAGATCAGCACATCTGGGTTGCCGCCGCGCAGCGCAACGATCTGGGAATCGATCGTGGGATCGGTAACCTCGTGCGAGGCCACCACGGCCGCGGTCGCGAACCGCTCGCCGAGCACGTCCTTGGCCCCGGCGACGAAATCCTTGCCGAGATCGTCGTTCTGGTAGAGCACCGCGAATTTCGCGTTCTTGTTCTGGCTCAGTGCATACTTGACGAACACCTGCGCCTCGGTCCGCGCGCTCGGCGCAAAGCCCATGGTCCAGGGATAGGTCTTGTAGTCGCCCCATTTGTCGCCATTCACCGACAGGAACAAGTGCGGCACCTTGGCGGCGTTGATGTATTTGACGACCGACGAGTTCGGCGCGGTGCCGAGCATGTTGAACAGAAAGGCGACATTGTCGCTTTCGATCAGTCGGCGCACCTGCTCGACCGTCTTCGCCGGGTTGAACGCATCGTCATAGTAGATGTACTTGATCTGCCGGCCGGCGATGCCGCCCTGCTCGTTCAGCATCTTGAAATAGGCTTCCTGGCAGCGCGCCTGCACGCCGAGCGCGGATACCGGGCCGCTCAGGGAGGTGGTGCTGCCGATCCTGATCTCGGTCGCGGTGACGCCTGGCGTGTCGTCGGCCAGCGAAGGCTTAAGACCCGCGACCGCGGCAAGTCCCGCGCCTGCCGCGCCGGTGAGCCATGTGCGCCGGTTGATCGAGACCATGACGTTCTCCCCGTGATGCCGGCTTGTTGCGCCGCTTCTGCTTGGCAGCAAGGTTAGGCGTGATACGGGCGCCGCGTCTTGTGTTAACCGGCTGGCGGCAGATCGTGTCGTCGCCGCATCCACTTAGCCAGTCAACGCAAGATGGCGCGAAGGCAAAGTTCTCATCATGGCGAAATCAGCAGCGCATGTGCGCTGCAAGCGGACAAGAGACCCATGAGCGACAAGGCCGTCATCACCTGCGCGCTGAACGGCGTGCTTACCGACCCGAAGCAGCACAACGTTCCGGTGACGCCGGAACAGATGGCGCGCGAGGCCAAGGCCGCGTTCAACGCCGGCGCCAGCATCATGCACATCCATCTGCGGCAGCAGGAGCCGAACAAGGGCCACCTGCCGTCGTGGGATGTCGGCGTCAGCAAGGAGATCCAGCAGGCGATCCGCGAGGCCTGCCCCGGCGTGATCATCAACCACACCACCGGCACCTCTGGCCCGAACTACCAGGGCGCGCTCGATTGCGTGCGCGAGACGCGGCCCGAGATCGCCGCCTGCAATGCCGGCTCGCTGAATTATCTGAAGGTGAAGGCCGACAACACCTGGGCCTGGCCGCCCATGATGTTCGATAACGCGGTCGAGAAGGTGCAAGACTATCTCGACGTGATGAAGGCGGCCGGCACCATTCCCGAATTCGAGTGCTTCGATGTCGGCATCGTGCGTTGCGTTGGCATGTACCGGCAGACCGGGATGTATTCCGGTCCGCTCGAATACAATTTCGTGATGGGCGTCGCCTCGGGCATGCCGGCCGATCCGGAGCTGTTGCCGATCCTCCTGAAGCTGAAGGCGCCGGAGGCGCATTGGCAGGTCACCGCGATCGGCCGCGCCGAGATCTGGCCGCTGCACCAGCGCGCCGCCGACCTCGGCGGCCATCTGCGCAGCGGGCTCGAGGATACGTTCTATCTCGGCGACGGCACCAAGGTGACGTCGAACGGGCAGCTCGTCGAAGGTCTCGCCGCCTGCGCGCGCCGCGCCGGCCGCGAGATCGCGAGCCCGGCCGAGGCGCGGCAGATTTTTGGAACGCGACACTGACCGTCATTCCGGGGCACGCGAAGCGTGAACCCGGAATCTCGCGCCACACCTCTGGATTCCGGGTCTGCGCTTCGCGCATCCCGGAATGACGGAGCCCGGGAGGAGAAACGCATGCACAATCTCGCAGCAACCGGCGGCGTCACCGGGCCGGGTCGTATCGGCCGGGTCGCGATCGGCGACCTGTTGAAGCGCGCCGCGCGGCGGTTTCCGGATCGCATCGCGCTGACCGACGGCAGCAGGCAGGTCACCTTCACCGAACTCGAGCGCGACGCCAATCGCTTCGCCAATCATCTGGTGCAGCGCGGGCTGAAGCCGGGCGAGAAGATTTCGACCATCTGCAACAACTCTGTCGAATTCGTCAAAGCGCTGTTTGGCATTCACCGCGCCGGGCTGGTCTGGGTGCCCATCAACACCATGCTCGGACCGGCTGATATGGACTACATCCTCGGCCATGCCGAGGTGCGTTTCGCCATCATCGATGACGCCCTTCATGCCCAGGCCGACCGCCGCGCCGCGCTGGAAGCGCGCGGCATGGAGATGATCGCGATCGATCTGACCGGCAATGCCGGCAAGACCGGATTGCAGGAGTTCAACGGTCTGCTGGAGGGACAGTCCGATATTGAGCCTGACATCGAGATCAACGACCGCGACCTCGCGATGATCATCTATACGTCAGGCACGACCTCGCGGCCGAAGGGCGCGATGCATTGTCACCTCGCCGTTGTCATGGCCGTGATGAGCAATTGTATCGAGATGCAGCTCTCGCGCGATGACGGGATCACCGGACAGTTTCCGCTGTTCCACTGCGCCGGCCACGTGTTGCTGCTCAGCTATCTCTCGGTCGGCGGCCGCATGGCGCTGATGCGTGGCTTCGATCCGGTCGCGTGCATGGAGGCGATCGTGCGCGACAAGCTCACCGTGTTCGTCGGCCTGTCGTTGATGTATCAGGCGATCCTCGACCATCCGCGCCGGCGCGACTACGACCTGTCAGGCCTGCGCTGCTGCATCTACACCATGGCGCCGATGGGCAAGCCGCTGCTCGAGCGCGCCATGGCCGATCTCTGTCCGAACTTCGTGCTATCCAGCGGCCAGACCGAGATGTATCCGGCGACGACGATGTCCCGCCCGGAGGTGCAGCTCGACCGTTTCGGCAATTACTGGGGCGAATCGCTGATCGTCAATGAGACCGCGATCATGGACGACAACGGCAATCTGCTGCCGCGCGGCGAGATCGGCGAGCTGGTGCATCGCGGACCCAATGTGATGATGGGCTACTACAAGGACCCCAAATCGACCGAGGAGGCGCGCAAGTTCGGCTGGCACCATACCGGCGATCTTGCTTTGATCGACGGCAACGGCGAGGTGCTGTTCCTCGACCGCAAGAAGGATATGATCAAGTCGGGCGGCGAGAACGTTGCCTCCGTCAAGATAGAGGAGACGTTGCTGGCGCATCCCGCCGTGCAGAACGCCGCCGTGGTCGGCCTGCCGCATCCGCAATGGGGCGAGGCGGTCTCCGCCTTCGTCAAGCTGAAGCCCGGCGCGGTGGCCGACGAGGCCGGCATCGAGGCGCATTGCAGAAAGCATCTCGGTGGCTTCCAGGTGCCGAAGCTGGTGCGTATCCTCGAGGAGATGCCGATGACCGCGACCGGCAAGCTGCGCAAGGTCGAGCTGCGGCAGCAATACAGCGGACATTTTGTGGAGCGCGCCTAGTGGCCATCATCGAGAACACGATTTCCACCGGCAGCGCCGCCTTCCAGGGCAATCGCGACGGCATGCTGGCGCTGATCGCCCGGATGCGCGCCCTGGAGGAGCGGACGCGCGCAGCCTCCGCCGCGGCAAAGGACCGCTTCCACAAGCGCGGCCAGCTATTGCCACGCGAGCGCGTCGCGCTGGTGCTCGATCCCGGTTCGCCCTTCCTCGAACTGTCGACGCTCGCCGGTTACATGTTCGACGTAGCGGATGCGGACAAGAGCGTGCCCGGCGGCGGACTGGTCGCGGGCATCGGCTTCGTCTCCGGCATCCGCTGCATGGTCAGCGCCAATGATGCCGGCATCGACGCGGGCGCATTGCAGCCTTACGGCCTCGACAAGACGCTGCGGGTGCAGGAGCTCGCGCTGGAGAACAAGCTGCCCTATGTGCAGCTGGTCGAGAGCGCCGGCGCCAACCTGCTGCGCTACCGTGTCGAGGACTTCGTCCGTGGCGGCAACATCTTCCGCAACCTGGCGCGGCTGTCGGCGGCAGGGCTTCCCGTCGTTACCGTCACCCACGGCTCCTCGACCGCGGGCGGCGCCTACCAGACCGGTCTCTCCGACTACATCGTGATGGTGCGCGGCCGCACCCGCGCGTTCCTTGCCGGGCCGCCTCTGCTCAAGGCGGCCACCGGCGAGATCGCGACCGAGGAGGAGCTCGGCGGCGCCGAGATGCACACCTCGATCTCGGGCCTTGGCGATTATCTCGCCGAGGACGACCGCGACGCACTGCGCATCGCGCGCGACATCATGGCCAAGTTGCCTTGGGACCGGCCGGCACCGGCGCCGGCCGCGTTCAAACCGCCGCGTTATGACGCGGAGGAACTGCTCGGCATCATGCCGATGGACCACAAGCGTCCCGTCGACATGCGCCAGGCGATCGCGCGCTTCATCGACGATTCCGACTTCACCGAGTTCGGCGCCAATTACGGTCCGGCGACGGTCTGCGGCCAAGCCCGCATCCAGGGCCAAGCGATCGGCATTATCACCAATAATGGCCCGCTCGACGTGCCCGGCGCCAACAAGGCGACGCATTTCATCCAGGCCTGCTGCCAGTCGCGCACGCCGATCCTCTACATGAACAACACCACCGGCTACATGGTGGGCAAGGCCTATGAAGAGGCCGGCATGATCAAGCACGGCTCCAAGATGATCCAGGCGGTGACCTCCGCGACGGTGCCGCAGATCACGCTGTATTGCGGCGCCTCGTTCGGCGCCGGCAATTACGGCATGTGCGGCCGCGGCTTTCACCCGCGCTTTTGCTTCTCCTGGCCCAACGCCAAGACCGCCGTGATGGGCGGCGAGCAGGCCGCCGAAACCATGGCGATCGTCACCGAAGCCGCGGCGGCGCGGCGCGGCAAGCCGATCGAGAAGGAGAAGCTGGACGCGATGAAGGCGCAGATCACCGGGGTGTTCGACAGCCAGATGGACGTGTTCTCGACCAGCGCCCGGGTGCTCGACGACGGAGTGATCGATCCGCGCGACACGCGGACGGTGCTTGCCGAGGTGCTTTCGATCTGCCGCGAGGCCGAGGCCCGCAGCCCGCAGCGCATGCAGTTCTCGGTGGCGCGGCCATGAGCGGGGCAATCGTGAAGCGGACGCCGTTCTTCAAGATCCTGATCGCCAACCGCGGCGAGATCGCGCTGCGCATCATGCGATCGGCACGGCGGCTCGGCCATGGCGTCGTAGCGGTCTATTCGGACGCCGACCGTGACGCGCTGCATGTGCGCGAGGCCGACCAGGCGGTGCGGATCGGCGAGGCGCTGCCGGCGCAATCCTATCTGAAGATCGACGCGATCATCGCCGCCGCCAAGGCGAGCGGCGCCGGCGCGGTGCATCCCGGCTATGGCTTCCTCGCCGAGAACGAGGATTTTGCGCATGCCTGCCGCGATGCGGATCTGGTGTTCATCGGTCCGTCGCCGGAAGCGATCCTTGCGATGGGCAACAAGGCCGGCGCCAAGGAGATCATGCAGCGGGCCGGCGTGCCCTGCGTGCCCGGCTATCAGGGCGCCGACCAGAGCGATGCCGTGATGCTGGCGGAAGCCAGGGCCATTGGTTTTCCGGTCATGATCAAGGCGGTCGCCGGCGGCGGCGGCCGCGGCATGCGGCTTGTCGCCGATGCGGCGGCATTTCCCGACGCGCTGCGCAGCGCGCGGTCGGAGGCGCAGGGTGCGTTCGGCGATCCGACCGTCATTCTGGAGCGCGCGATCGTCAATCCCCGCCACATCGAGATCCAGGTGTTCGGCGACCGCCATGGCAACGCCATCCATCTCGGCGAGCGCGATTGCTCGGTGCAGCGGCGGCACCAGAAGCTGGTCGAGGAGGCGCCGTCGCCGGCGGTGACGCCGGAGCTGCGCGCGCGGATGGGCGCGGTCGCGGTGCAGGCGGTCAAGGCGATCGGCTACGAGGGTGCGGGCACGCTGGAATTTTTGCTCGATCGCGCCGGCAATTTCTACTTCATGGAGATGAATACGCGGCTGCAGGTCGAGCATCCCGTCACCGAGGCGATCACCGGGCTCGATCTGGTCGAATTGCAGCTGCGCGTCGCCAGTGGCGCGCCGCTCGGCTTGACCCAGGAGGACGTCAAGTTCTCCGGCCATGCCATCGAGGTCCGGCTCTGCTCGGAGGATGCTGCGCACGATTTCATGCCGCAATCCGGTACGATGGCGCGGTGGCAGATGCCCGACGGTATCCGCGTCGAGCACGCGCTGCAGTCCGGCTCGGAGATTCCGCCGTTCTATGATTCGATGATCGCCAAGGTTATCAGCCATGGCACGACCCGCGAGGAGGCGCGCGGCAAGCTGATCTGTGCCCTGGAGCAGGTCACGGCCTTCGGCGTCACCACCAACCAGGGCTTCCTGATCGACTGCCTGCGCTACCCTGTCTTTGCTAGAGGCGAGGCGACCACGGCCTTCATCGGCGACAACCGCGACGCGCTGTTGGCGCCGCGGCCGGATCGCGGCAGCGACCTCGCGCTTGCGGCGCTGCTGCTCTACGTCACCAATCCGCACGCCCCGCCATGGCGGCGCGGCCGGTCGCTCGCAGCGACATTCCCGCTCGGCCTGCGGATTGATCTCGGCCACGGCGTGCAGGAGATCGAGATTGTCCGCGAGCGCGACGGCAGCTACATCGCGACCCGCAACGGCGATCGCTTCAGCTTCGTGATCGACGAGCTCAGCCAGGACAGCATCCGCTTCCACCACGATGGGGTGATGGAGCATGCCCAATTCCTGCGCGATGGCGACCGGCTCTATATCCTGCATCGCGGCGTCACGCTGTCGGTGCGCGATCTCACGCTGGCGCCGCCGGAGAGCGCGACGGCGGCTGGCGGTGACGGCAAGGTCCGCGCCGCCATGAACGGCCGGGTCGTCGCGGTGCTGGTGAAGCCGGGCGACAAGGTCGCGGCCGGCCAGCCGGTGATGACGCTGGAGGCGATGAAGATGGAGCACGTCCACACCGCCGGCGTCGCGGGCACGGTGTCGTCGATCGATGTCGCCGAGGGGGAGCAGGTGACGACGGGGAAGATCGTGGTGGAGATTGAGGCGGCGGCATAAAGACTGTCGTCCCGGCGAAGGCCGGGACCCATAACCACCGCTGTATGTTGTTGGAGCAAGCTGTGGCCCCAGTTTGGCAAATCAACGGGCATTCGGGGTAATGGGTCCCGGCCTTCGCCGGGACGACATTTATGAGGCCGCTTGCCCCGTCCCGTCATTCAGCCAGCAGGCGACCTGATGCGCCGGGCCGGCCGCCTGCAGCGCCGGGCGTTCGCTCTTGCAGCGATCCATCGCGTAACGGCAGCGGGTGTGGAAGGCGCAGCCTGAGGGCGGGTTGATCGGGCTCGGCACGTCGCCGTCGATCAGCGGTGCGGTTCGCTTGGCCTTGGGATCGGCGATCGGCACCGAGGCGAGCAGCGCCTGGGTGTAGGGATGGCGCGGATTGGCGAACAGCTCGTGCTTGTCGGCGATCTCGACAATGCGGCCGAGATACATCACCGCGACGCGGTGGCTGATATGGGCGACGACCGCCAGATCGTGCGCGATGAACAGGTATGAGAAATTCTGCTTGCGCTGCAGGTCGATCAACAGATTGATCACCTGCGCCTGGATCGAGACGTCGAGCGCGGAGACCGGCTCGTCGCAGACGATCAGCCGCGGCCCGAGCGACAGCGCACGCGCGATGCAGATGCGCTGGCGCTGGCCGCCGGAGAACTGGTGCGGGAAATTCTTCATCTGGTCGGGCCGCAAACCGACCTGCTGGAACAGTTCCGCGACGCGCTCCTGCTTCTTCGCCCCGGTCGCAAGGCCATGCACAATGAGGGGCTCGCCGACGATGTCGCCGGCCGTCATGCGCGGGTTGAGCGAGGCGAACGGATCCTGGAACACGATCTGCATCGAGCGCCGGTACGGCCGCAGCGCCGTCTTGCTGAGCGGCGCGATGTCCTCGCCATCCAGCTTGATGGCGCCGCTGGTCGGCTCGACCAGCCGCAGCACGGTACGCGCCACCGTTGACTTGCCGCAGCCGGATTCGCCGACCAGCCCGAGCGTCTCGCCGGCGCCGAGCGCGAAGCTGACGCCGTCGACCGCATGCACGGTGCCGACCTGCCGGCGCAGCACACCGCCGCGCACCGCGTAGTGCTTGACGAGGTCGGTCACCTCGAGGAGCGGGCGCTGTTCGGTCATTACGCCTCCGCAATCTCGCCGGCGCGCCAGCACGCGGCCCAGTGATTGCTCTTGATCTCGTCGAGCGGCGGATATTCCTGACGGCAGCGGTCGACCGCCAGCTTGCAGCGCGGCGCGAAGGCGCAGCCGGGCGGCAGCTTGGTCAGCGACGGCACCATGCCGGGGATTTCGGTCAGCCGCGCATCGGTCTTCGCGCCGAGCGCGATCACCGCCGGCATCGAGGCCATCAGTCCGCGGGTGTAGGGATGCAGCGGCGTCTCGAACAAAGCTTCGACCGTCGCCTCCTCGACCTTCTTGCCGGCATACATCACGATCACGCGCTGCGCGGTTTGCGCGACGACGCCGAGGTCGTGGGTGATCAGGATCAGCCCGGTGCCGAGCCGCTTTTGCAGATCGACGATCAGCGCCAGGATCTGCGCCTGGATGGTGACGTCGAGCGCCGTGGTCGGTTCGTCCGCGATCAGGAGCGCCGGCCGGCACGCCAGCGCCATCGCAATCATCGCGCGCTGGCGCATGCCGCCGGACAGCTGATGCGGATATTCCTGCGCGCGGCGCTCCGGCTCCGGAATCCGCACCAGCCGCAGCATGTCGACCGCCTGCTTCCAGGCCTCCTTGCTGCTGACCTTCTGGTGCAGCCGCACCGCCTCAATGATCTGGTCGCCGATCCGCATCACCGGATTGAGCGAGGTCATCGGCTCCTGGAAGATCATCGAGATGCGGTTGCCCCTGATGTCGCGCATCGCGGCATCGTCGAGCTTCAGCAGATCGGTGCCCTCGAGCGTCACCGAGCCGCCGACGATGCGGCCGGGCGGATCGGGCACCAGCCGCATGATCGACAGCGCGCTGACGCTCTTGCCGCAGCCGGACTCGCCGACGATCGCCAGCGTCTCGCCGCGGCGGACCGAGAACGAGACGTCGTCTACCGCGCGGAACAGGCCGGAGTTGGTGAAGAACACCGTTTGCAGGTTCTTCACGTCGAGAATCGTATCGAGCGTCTTGGCCTCGCTCATCAGCCGCGCTGCCTCGGATCGAGAATGTCGCGCAACGCGTCGCCGAACAGATTGGTGCCGAACACCGCAAGGCTGATCGCAATGCCGGGGAAGATCACCAGCCACGGCGCGGTGCGGACATATTCGGCGGCGGATTCGGACAGCATGCGACCCCAGGACGGATAAGGCTCGGGGATGCCGAGGCCAAGGAACGACAGCGACGCTTCGGTCAGGATGGTTGAGCCGAGCTGCGCGGTGGCGAGCACGATCAGCGGCGCGATGGTGTTGGGCAGCACGTGGCGCAGCGCGATCCGCATCTCGCTCATGCCGATCGATTTGGCGGCCTCGACGAACGGCTGCTCGCGCAGCGCCAGCGTGTTGGCGCGGATCACGCGCGCGACCGTCGGGATCAGGGGAATTGCGATCGCCAGGATCACGTTCGGCAGGGAGGGACCGAGCGCCGCGGTCATGACGAGTGCGAGTACCAAGAGCGGCAGTGATTGCAGGATGTCGGTCACCCGCTGGAACACGAGGTCGACCCAGCCGGAGAGATAGCCAGAGGCGAGGCCGACGATCACGCCGAGCGTGGCGCCGAGCGTCGTCGAGCCGATGCCGACCGCAAGCGAGATCCGCGCACCATGGATGATGCGGCTCCAGACGTCACGGCCGAAGGAGTCGGTGCCGAACCAGTGCAGCGCGGACGGCGCAGCCAGCCGGTGCGCGGAATCGACGCTGAGCGGATCGTAGCGGCTGATGACGTTAGCGAAGATCGCGGTCAGCACGAACAGCAGCATGATGACGAGGCCGACCGTGCCGAGCACGTGGCGCTGCGCGAGGAACGCAAACCGTCCCCAGCCACCGGTGGCGTTGGCCCCGGCACGTCGCAATTCGCTGTCGAAATTGATCGTCGCCACGTGTCAGCTTCTTCGCCTGATGATTGCAGAACGGTCTTCTCCCTCTCCCCGCTTGCGGGGAGAGGGTTGGGGTGAGGGGGGCTCTCCGCAAGCGCGGTGGGCGTTGGATTCGCGGTGAGCCCCCCTCACCCGGATCGCATCTGCGATGCGATCCGACCTCTCCCCGCAAGCGGGGCGAGGTAAGAGTTGGACTCGGCCTTCGACCAATCCTGTCATGTCACTCTCCAAACCGGATACGTGGGTCGATTGCCGCATAAAGCATGTCGACGATGAAGTTCACCACCACCACGACGACGGCGATGAACATCACGAGGTTCTGCACGATCGGGTAGTCGCGCCAGCGCAGCGCCTCGACCAGGAAGCGGGCGATGCCAGGGATGTTGAACACGGTCTCGGTGACAATCAGGCCGCCGATCAGGAACGCGGCCTCGATGCCGATCACGGTGATGACCGGCAGCACCGCGTTCTTCAGCGCGTGGTGATAGTTCACGGAGGCCTCGGAGGCGCCCTTGGCGCGCGCGGTGCGGATATAGTCCTGGCGCAGGATCTCCAGCATCGAGGAGCGGGTGATGCGCATGGTGAGTGCCGCGCTGCGGAAGCCCACCGCCATCGCCGGCACCGCATAGATGGTCAGCGCCTCGAGCCAGGTTTTCGGGTTCGGATTGAAGATCGGCATGGTGCCGAACAGCGAGACCGAGGCCATCAAGACCAAGAGGCCGAGCCAGAAAGACGGCAGCGACAGGCCGCTGAGGCTGACGACGCGCAGCGCATAATCGAGCCGTGAGCCCTGGTGGACGGCGCTGATGACACCGAGCGGAATACCGATCGAGGCGGAGAACAATAGCGCCAACCCGGCGAGCCGCGCCGTGATCGGAATCCGCGGCAGGATTTCCTCCAGCGCCGGCTTTTCCGAAACGTAGGAATAGCCGAGATCGCCGTGCAGCAGGCCGCCGATCCAGTGCAGATACTGGATCACGATCGGCTGGCTCAACCCGAGCTCGCGCTCGAGATTGGCCTTGTCGGCGGGGTCGACGAAGCCCGCGGCGTCGAACAGGATGTCGACGATGTTGCCGGGAACGACGCGCAGCAGCACGAAGATGATGACCGAGATCCCGAACAGGGTCACCAGCATCAGGAACAGCCGCCGCACGATATAGGCAAACACCCTGGCTCTCTCCTTGATCCCGCCTGTGTCTTGTCTTCCGACGCGCTTTCTTTGCGCGAACCGGTATCCACTTCGCCCGAAAACGCTAGGCCTACTTGTCCAGCCAGACGTCTTCGTAACGATAGCCGTTATAGGAGCTGTTGGACATGATCGTGACATTCTTCACGTAAGGCTGCCAGCAGGTGCCGGTGCGGGCATGGAAGATAATCGGACGCGCGACGTCTTCCTGCAGCTTCTTGTCGATCTCCCAGACCATCTTCTTGCGCTTGTCGACGTTGGTCTCTTCCGACTGCTGGTCGAACAGCTTCTCGATCTCCTTGTTGCAGTAGTTGGTGTAGTTCCGCTCCGAGCCGCAGGCGTAGTTCTCGTAGAACGACTGGTCGGGCTCGTCGACGGCATTGCCGGTGAGGTTGAGACCGAGCGAATAGTCCTTGCGGGCGATCTTCGGGAACCATTGCGCGGTGTCGACGACGTCGAGCTCGGCGTCGATGTAGATGCTCTTGATCTGGTCGATCAGGATGATCGCGGGATCGCGATAGACCGCGATGTTGCGGGTCGAGACCTTGATCTGCAGGTGCTTGTCCGGGCCATAGCCCGCCTTCTGCATCAGCTTGCGGGCTTCCTCGCGGTTCTTCTCGATGTCGGGACCGTAGCCGGGGATCTGCTCCAGCATGTCCTTCGGCATCGCCCACAGCCCGTCCGGCGCCGGCTCCATGGTACCGCCGATGTCGCCCTGGCCTTCGAACATGATCTGGATGAACGCCTTGCGGTCGAGCGCCAGCGCCAGCGCGCGGCGGATGTCGAGATTGTCGAACGGCGGCGCGGTCGAATTGATGATGATGTTGGTGGAGACGTTGTTCGGCTCCACCATGCAGACCGCATTGGCCGCCTGCGACTTGACGTCCTTGAGCAGCGGGATCGAGACCTCGGTCGGGAACGTCATGTCGAACTTGCCGGAGACGAAGCCGAGGATTGCGGTCGAGCGGTTCGGGATGATGGTGAACTCGATACCGTCAAGATAAGGCAGGCCCTTCTTGAAGTAATCCGGGTTCTTGGTGAGCTTGATCGATTCGTTGGCCTTGAACTCGACGAACTTGAACGGGCCGGTGCCGACCGGCTTGGTGCGCATCTCGGCCGGCGACACATGGCAGGGATAGACCGGCGAGTAGCCCGAGGCGAGCAGCGACAGCAGCGCCGGCTGCGGCCGCTTCAGCTTGAACGACGCCTCATGGTCGCCGTTGGTCGTGACCTCTTCGACTTGCTCGTACCAGGACTTGCGCGGGTTCTGCCGGAACTTCTGCTGCGACTTGCCCATCAGCATGTCGAAGGTGCATTTGACGTCGGCGGCGGTGAACGGCTTGCCGTCGTGCCATTTCACGTCCTTGCGCAGCTTGAAGGTCAGCGTCTTGTTGTCGCCGCTCCAGGCCCAGCTTTCCGCAAGCTCGGGCCGGATCGTGCTGGTGCTGTTCTGGGCGATGTGCTGGTCGAAGATGACGAGATTGTTGAAGATCGGCATGAACGGAACGTTCAGCGAATAGGTCGCGCCCTCGTGGATCGAGGCGCTGCCGGGGCTGTCGCGGTGATAGATCCTGAAGATGCCGCCCGGTTTCGGCTCGGCTGCGCGTGAAACGTCGCTGATGATCAGCACAGACAACACCGCGACGGCCAGCGCTTGCACGCTCCGCATGGTCCCCTCCCACATTTCGGTCTCAATGGCCGATTGGCATCGACGATACCACGGTGAGGCTGTCGGGCAACCAGCGAGGATCGCGCGGGGATTGGCAATTCGGATGACCCCACAACATTAAAATTTCCACGGATCGGGAATAATGGCTGTGATTGCGGGGAACCTGGGTCGTTTTGCTATGCAGCGGCGAAACTCCGTTTGAATTCGGTTGCCGATGCCGATGTGTGCGGCGTGAAGCGGGCTGCAATCAGCGACAGTATGTCGCCGATGTAAGCCGCGCACTGCACACGCTCTCCGTCATCCTGAGGAGCGCGAAGCGCGTCTCCAAGGATCGACGGCCCAGCTGGTGGCCGTGCATCCTTCGAGGCTCGCTCCGCTCGCACCTCAGGATGACGGGGAAACATTCGCATTCACCTCACTCCGCCGCCTGCGGCGAAGGCAGGTGCATGTTGGCGACGCCATCGGCCTCGGTCGCCGAGATCGTGGTGCGAATCATCAGGCGGCCCTCATGCGCCGGCCAGGGGCGGCCGCGATGCATGGTGGCGCGGTTGTCCCACATCACGACGTCGCCCTGCTTCCATTGATGCAGATAGCTGACGCCGGGCGCGGTCGCGGCTTCGGTCAATTGCTCGATCAGCGCCCTGCCGGCCTCGGTATCCATGCCCTCGACGCCATAGGCATGGGAGGCAAGATACAGCGCGCCGCGGCCGTTGACGGGATTGCGCCAGACCATCCGCCAGCATACCGGCGGCAGCGCGTCGACTTCTTCAGTCGTTGCGAGGCCGGTGGCCACCTTGCTGCGCGAATGCGCGTAGGAGTGCCAGGCGAACTTGTTCTCCAGCCGACTTGCCGCGTCCTTGTCGAGCCGCTCGAAGGCAAGCCGCATCGAGACGAATTCGGTCTCGCCGCCATGTTCAGGAATGATGCGCGCCGACAGGATCGAGGTCAGCGCCGGCACCTGCTTGAAGGAAGAGTCGGTGTGCCAGAGCTGGTTGGCCCTGGCGCGCAGCTGCTGCCGGTGATCGGATGGAACCACCTTGCCGTCGGGCCCGAAGGTCGAGAGGATCACGAAATGCGAACCGGTGCCCATCGAACCGACCTTGGTCACCTCGGGCGGACCGAACCGGCGCGAGAAGGCGAGCTGGATGTCGTCACTGACCTCCTGACCGCGGAACACCAGCACCGAATGTTCCTCGAACGCCGCGCGCACCGCCGCATAGGCGGCATCGCTGGCGGCAACGTCTGACAGCGTGACGCCGCGCAGCTCGGCACCGAATCCCGGACGCAGTGGGATCACTTCCATCGCAAGTCCTCCCTTTTCTTTGTTGTTGCGGCGAGGTTAGGGGAAAAGCCCGCGATCGGCAACGCGGCCCGCGGCGCCTCAGCCCATTGCGATCAGATTGTGCCGCGTGCGCCGGTCCGCGACCTCGATGCGATGTGTGACGAAGGCGAACAGCGCCCAGCTGGAATGGAAGGCGACACCGGCCAGAATCACGATGGTTCCGGGAATCGGACCGATCGAAGCGCGGTCCAAGATCGCGCTCATCGTGGTCAGCGGCAGCGGGTGGATCGCCAGCTTGCCGTAATAGGCGATGGCCTGGATCGCGAAGATCCAGCCATAAGTCCGTCGCAGGCGCCGGCCGATCGCTCTGACATAGCTGATGTGATAGCTGGGGCGGCGGTAGTCGTTGGCGAGCAGGTCGGTCCAGGCTGCGTTCGGTGTGGGGCCCTCGCCGCGGATCATCGGTGCGTAGAAATCGGTTTCGAGCAACCGCGCCCGGGCGCGCCAGACGTTGAAATAGCGATAGCGCCGCGCCTCGAATAGCAGGAATACGGTCACCAGCAGTCCGACCAGGACCATCGGCAAGGGCGAGGCTTCCGCACTGCTGTAGGTCGCCGACAGCGCGATCCCGGTCGTGACCACCGCCCAGTTGGTCGAACTGTCGAGACGGGTGCGCCAGACCGTGCTGCGATAGACCTCGCCACGATAGAGATGGGCGAGTGCACCGATCTCGGCGGCAGTGAATTCGAGCCTTCCGGCCTGCACCGGCTCCGGCTCGCGCGGCTGGGGCAATGGCATGGCGGCCTCCGGCGAAGCTGGCTTACGATCCCGGAGCATAGCGCGAAATCCGCGCGACCGGCGAGTCCGTTGCGTCCGTCGGCTTGGTTGGCAGCATCAGTCCGGATGCCGCACCGCCGCTCACACGATCCGCGAGGTCTTGTTGCCCCAATAGCGGTCACGCAGCAGGCGCTTGTAGAGTTTGCCGGTCGGCAGCCGCGGCAGCTCGGCTTCGAAATCCACCGAGCGCGGCACCTTCTGGCGCGACAGCGAGCCGGCGCAGAACGCGATCAGTTCCTCGGCAAGCTCCGGCCCCGGCGCGATGCCGTCGACCGGCTGCACCACCGCCTTCACTTCCTCGCCGAGATCGACATTGGGCACGCCGAACACCGCGGCGTCGGCGACCTTGGGATGAGTGATCAGGAGGTTCTCGCATTCCTGCGGATAGATGTTCACGCCGCCGGAGATGATCATGAAGGTGGCGCGGTCGGTGAGATAGAGGAAGTTGTCGTCGTCGACATAGCCGACGTCGCCGACCGTGCTCATGCTGCCGTCGGCCGAGCGCGCCTCGCCGGTCTTGGCGGGGTCGTTGAAATATTCGAATGGCGTGGCGGTCTTGAACCACACGGTGCCCGGCGTTCCCTTGGGGCAAGGCTGCATGTTCTCGTCGAGGATATACAGATCGCCGAGCAGGACCCTGCCGACGGTGCCGCGATGCGCGAGCCACTCCTCGCTGTTGCAGGCGGTGAAGCCGAGCCCCTCGGTCGCGCCGTAATATTCGTGGATGATGGGGCCCCACCATTTGATCATGTCGTCCTTGACCAGCGCCGGGCAGGGCGCGGCGGCATGGATCGCGATCTCGAGGGTCGACAGATCGTAGCGGGCGCGAACCTCCTCGGGCAGTTTCAGCAGGCGCGAGAACATGGTCGGCACCAGCTGGCTGTGGGTGATGCCCCATTGCTCGACCAGCTGCAGATAGCGCTCCGGGTCGAAGCTCTCCATGATGACGACCGTGCCGCCCATCCGGATGGTGAGATTGACCGCGGCCTGCGGCGCCGAGTGGTAGAGCGGCGCCGGCGAGAGGTAGACCATGCCCTCGCGGTAGTGCCAGAGCTTGGTCAGGAAATCGAACAGCGGCAGGTTCTGCGATGGCGGCTGCTCCGGCAGCGGCCGCACGATGCCCTTGGGCCGGCCGGTCGTGCCGGAGGAATACAGCATCGCGGTGCCGGCAAATTCGTCCGCGATCGGCGTTGACGGCAGGCCTGCGGTGGCCTCTCGCAGTCCGACAATGCGATCGCTCTCGCTTTCGCCGTCGACCACGATGCAGAGCTCGACCCGCAGGCACTCCTTCAGCGCCTCGCGCGCGATGTCGAGCTTCAGCTTCGAGGTGATCAGGATCCGCGACTGGCTGTTGGTCAGGATGTAGGCGAGTTCGCCCGCGGTGAGGTAGGAGTTGACGCAGGTGAAGTAGAGCCCGGCGCGCTCGCCGGCGCCGCAGGCCTCGAGGTAGCGGTTGTTGTTCTCCATGAAGATCGAATAATGGTCGAGCCGCCGCAGCCCCTGTTTGCGGAACAGATGCGCGAGCCGGTTGGAGCGCGCCTCGAGCTCACGATAGGTGACGGTCTCGCCGGTCCCGGCCATGATGAAGGCGGGTTGCAGCGGGCGCAGGTAAGCATGCTTGCCGGTATACATCGAACTCCAGATCCCCCTTGATCGTGCTTGTTCTTGTTTGACGCGTTTTCTTCACGCGAACCGGTACCCACTTCGCTCGAAAGCGCTCTATGCAGCCATCTCCAGAATCTCGCGAACCTGGGATGGATCGTCGATCTTGCGCGGATTGCGCGGCACCCAGGGCGTTCGCATCGCTTGCTTTGCGATGCGGTCGAAATGCTCGGGGCCGACGTGGACCTCGTGCAGGCTGCGCGGCATGCCGAGGTCGCGGATGAAGAGGTCGAGCACGTCGCCGGCGTCCGCGCCCGCATGTCCCATTGCGGCCGCGACCAGCGCGTGCCGGTCGGCATTGTCGCGCTTGTTCCAGCGCATCACCGCGGGCAGCATCACGCACGAGGTATAGCCGTGCGGCACGTCGAATTCGGCGCCGAGCACGTAGCCGATGCCGTGGCTCGCGCCCATCGGCACACCCGAGGCGAGCGGGCCGGTGGAGAGCCAGGTGCCGATCTGGCAATCCATTCGCGCCGAAATATCCTTCGGGTCGGCTTTCACCCGCGGCAGGCCGGCTGCCAGCATCTCCAGTCCCTTCAGCGCCTGCGCGTCGCCGTAAGGATGCGCCTCGCGCGAGCAGATGCCCTCGACGCAATGGTCGACGGCACGGATGCCGGTCGACAGGAACAGCCATTCCGGCGTGTGCACCGACAGTTCCGGATCGAGGATGGTGGCGCGCGGCATCACCAGCGGATGGCGCAGCATCTCCTTCTGCCGCTTGGCCTCGTTGGTGACGCCGGCGATCGACGAGAACTCGCCGCCGGCGATGGTGGTCGGCACGCTGATCTGGCGCACGGTCGGTGGGTTCATCGCGGGCGAGACGCCGCCATGGGTGCGGATCGTCTCGATGCCGTCGGACGTCGTGACGTTGTTGGCGAGGCAAAGCTGCACCGCCTTGGCGCCGTCGGTGATCGAGCCGCCGCCGATCGTGACGATCAAATCCGCTTTCGCGCCGCGCGCCTGCTCCGCCGCCGCGATCACCGCGGCGCGCGGCGTATGCGCCGGCATCTTGTCGAAGGTGCCGACGCAGCGGCGCCCAAGCGCCGCGCGAACCTTCTCGATCTCGTCGGTCTCGCGGTTCAGCGTGCCCGACACCATCAGAAAGGCGCGCTCGGCGCCAATCCGGTCCAGCTGCTCGACGATGGCCTCACGCGCGGGCCGCCCGAACACGACCTCGTCCATGGCACCGAATACGACACGGCCTTGATGCAAGCGCCTGTCCTCCCTCAACACGGTCCGCCTTGCTGGCGGATCTTTGCGGCGAGGTTAGCGGAGGAAATCGGGGCCGTCATCAGGGCTCTGGGCCGGTGGTTTGATACGGTCGCGCCGCCCATTCCGCTGTCGTCCCTGCGAAAGCACTAGTGCATCTACACGTTTGTCGGGCCATTTGCGAGGATTTGGAAGCGGGCCATTCCGG
>NZ_JAUMTJ010000066.1:0-51189 GCF_032654765.1 Bradyrhizobium sp. 33ap4
CCAGCCGTCGGAAATCAACCATCTCACCTGACCAGATGGAGCTCCGCTATGCCTGAATTTCCCCGGACACCCCTGCCCTGAAAGGGGGAAGGTCGGGATGGGGGTCAGCCGCAGGCGATGTTGCAAGCGGAGAGAGCAGATCCCCACCCGCTTTGCTCTGTGAGCAAAGCGACCTCCCCTTTTCAAGGGGAGGTGGAAAGCTACTTCCCTTTCGCCATGATCGTCGCCGCCGCGATCAGCTCCAGGCCAATGCAGCCGTAGAACGGCAGCGAATAGCTGCCCGAGAGATCGCGCAGCAGCCCGACCACGCCGGGGCCGAAGGCGTAGGTGATCTGGTTGATGGCGGTGATCAGGCTGACCAGCACGCCGAACGCACGCGGATCGAACTCGCGCTGCACGATCAGCGCCGGCAGCGTGATCAGATTGCCGACCGAGAAGCCGAACAGCGCGCAGGCGGCGATCTGCGCCACGTCATTGTGCACATTGATGATGACGGCGAGCGCGACCGCCTGGCTGATAAAAGACAGCGCCGATGCCAGCCTCTGGTTGAGCCGGTCGATCACGAAGGAGAACGAGACACGCCCGACCACGGCCATCGCGGTCAAGAGCGCCATCGCCACCGTCGCGCGCTCGCGGCCGATTACCTGATCGAGATAGGCGATCAGATGCACGATGAAGCCGACCTGGGCGAACAGCACCAGCGCGAAGGCAATCGAGACCGAGAGGAAGCGGATGTCGCGCAGCGCCCGGCTGCGCACCTGCGTCGCCGACGGCGCGTCGGCAGCGGCCGCCGTGACCGCGTGCAGATGCACCGGCGGTTGCCCGACGAAGATCAGGATGACAGGCACCATCACCACGATCAGCAGCCCCGCGGCCGCGATCATCGCGCCGGAGAAGCCGAACGTGCCGATCCCCGCCACCAGCAGCGGCACGCCGACGATGCCGCCGAAGCTCGCGCCGTTCAGCGCCAGGCTGATCGCCATGCCGCGCTTCTTGTCGAACCACAGGCCGAGTGTGTTGGTGATGATGCCGAGGCTGGTGCCGGCCCAGCCGAACGCCAGCAGCGCATCGGCAAGATAGAGCTGCCAGGGCTCGCGCACCTCGCCGATCGCAACGGCCGCGATCGCCATCGCGAAGGTGCCGGCGATCAGGCAGCTGCGCGCGCCGAACGCCTTGATCGCCTCGCTGACGAAGGCAACCAGCGCGGCGCCGAACAGATAGAAGAAGGTCGTGCCCGACGAAATCAGCGACGCCGGCCAACCGTGCAGCCGCTGCAGCTCGGCAACATAGACGCTCTGTCCGTAGAAGCCCAATCCCCAGCCGAAGGTCGCAAGCAGGAAGCAGACGACGACGATGCGCCAGCCTTCGTAGCCAAGCGAGGATTCATCAGGCAGCGTGGCTGAGGATGCGTCCATTCTTGCTCTTGCTTCTCACATCGTCATGGCCGGACCGATCCGATCCCATGATGTGAACAGCGTTGCAAGCGGATCATTTCGAAGCTGATCGAAGTGTCAGCAATTGGCAGCAGCATGGTGCGGAAAAGTGCGAAGCGGTTTTCCGAACAGACCATGGTCAAACGACAAGCTTTAGATGCTGGGATCCGGGATTTCTTCCACCGCGCGCAATTTCGCGCGTCGCTTGGCGAATGAAGCGAACGAGAGCACGGCAAGGCCGAGCAGCACAGGCGGGAACACCACCCAGTTGACGGCATTCCAGCCGTAATGCGCGAGCAGCTGGCCCGACGAGAACGAACCGATCGCCATCATGCCGAACACGAGGAAATCGTTGAACGCCTGCACCTTGTTGCGCTCCTGCGGCCGGTGCGTTTCCAGCACCAGCGCGGAAGCGCCAACGAACGCAAAATTCCAGCCGAACCCGAGCACGAACAGCGTCGCCCAGAAGTGCGGCGCGGTGACGCCTGACAGTCCGATCATCGCGGCGACCGCTTCCAGCGCCAGCCCGAGCGCGACGATAACGGGCGCGCCGAACCGCGCGATCAGCGAGCCCGTGAAGAAGCTCGGGCCGTACATCGCAACGATGTGCCACTGAATGCCGAAATTGGAATCGCTGACCGACAGCCCGCACATCTTCATGGCGAGCGGCGCCGAGGTCATCACCAGATTCATCATCGGATAGGCGATCACGCCGCACAGCGCCGCGGCGATGAAGCGCGGCTGCTTTGCGATCTCGAGCAGCGGGCGGCCGCCATGCAGGTCCGCAGCCGCAGGTTTCGGCGCGTCGACGCCCGAGAGCACCGCCATCGCCACCAGCGCGACCAGCGCCTGCATCACGAAGGAGAACGCGAACAGATAGGGCGGCCAGATGTCCATGGTCCATTGCACGAGCTGCGGCCCGAGCACGCCGGCGAACACGCCGCCGGCCATCACCCAGGACACCGCCTTGGGCCGGAACGCGACACTGGCGCCATCGGCCGCGGCAAAGCGGTAGGACTGCGCGACGGCGCCGTAGAGCCCGCCGAGGAAGGTCGCGCCGCAGAACAGCCAGAACGATGAATGCAGGATCGCCCAGGCGCCGAGCGCGCCGGTGAGCGTGCCGCAGAAGGTGCCGATGATGAAGGCGACGCGCCTGCCATAGGCGCGCGAGATCGCGCCGGTCGGCAGCGTGCCGGCGGCAAGCCCGAGCACATACATCGAGAGCGGCACCGTCGCGAGCGAGACGTCGGGTGCCAGCGTCGCGCCGACGATCGAGCCGGTGGCGAAGATCACCGCCGAATTGGCGCCGGTCAGCGCCTGCGCCGCCGCAAGCCGCCACACATTGCTGCGCGCCCGCGCGTCGTCGCTCGCCTCATCCGCAGCCGTCACGTCAATCATCGGTGGTCCCGCCTCGAAGCCCCGGCGGGAGCCCCCAATCGGGCGCACTATGGAGAGCGGGTCGAAGCCGATCAACCGGCGCAAACGGACGTACGCCATGCAGGAGGCGCACGAGGGGATCGCTTGCTCTCACAGAGTGACGTCACAGCAGCCCGGCACTTCTATCAGTACCGTCATCCTGAGGAGCGCGTAGCGCGTCTCGAAGGATGCACGGCCAACAGCCGGACCGTCGACCCTTCGAGACGGCCGCTCTGCGGCCTCCTCAGGGTGACGGTGAGAGAGCTGTCGCTCGATGATCGATCGCCTACCGCGCCGGCTTCTTGCCCATCCGCTTCTCGGCGCGCAGCGCGCCGGTCTTGTGCACCTTGGAGCGCGGCCCGACGAGGTGCGGCTTGTGAACGTGCCATTCAAGCGCAAGCGTCGCGGCGAAACCAAAAAAGCTCGAACGGCTCATGCCGAGTCCGGCGGCATGCTTGTCGATCCGTGCGATCAGGCTCTTCGGCAAATAGACGTTGACGCGCTCGGACGGGTCGGGCGGATCGACGCCGACCATGAAGAAGGCTGCAACGTCGGAGCCCTTCGGCGGCACGATGCGCTCGATCGGGGTCGGCTCCGGCAATGGCTTGCCTTGCTCGACCCAGCCGTCGACGGTTTGCGCCAGCGTTTGCTCGGCGCGCTCGATCGCGTCTTCCTGCGATCGTCCCGCGGCGACGCAGCCGGGAAAATCCGGAAACCACGCCCCGAACGCGCCGCGCGGACCGCGCTCCAGCACGGCCGGATAAAGCCGTCTCTTCATTCTGGCCTCCGTCGCCGCAGTATGCTATTTCACACACCTCGGGTGTGTGTCAAATCACACAACACGCGACATCGTGGGAGCGCGCGGCAATGGACCCGCAAGCCGAACTCCGCATCGTCCGCGCGGCCTATGCCAAGCAGATCCTGGCCGCCGCCAACACCATCAATCCGCGGCTGACGGAGGCCTTCGCCGCCATTCGCCGCGAGGACTTCGTCGGCCCGGGACCATGGATGATGCTGCGCTGGTGGAGCCGCGACTATGCGCCGACGCCCGATGCCGACCCGGTCTATCTCTACACCAACGATCTCGTCGCCTTGCGCCCCGAGCGACGTCTCAACAACGGCCAGCCCTCGCTGCATGCCTATCTCATGCACCAGGCCGCACCCACCGCCGGCGAGCACGTGGTGCATATCGGCACGGGCACGGGGTACTACACCGCGATCCTCGCGCATCTGGTCGGACCGTCCGGCCGCGTGACCGGCACCGAATACGATCCGGACCTTGCGGCAGACGCTCGCGCCAATCTCGCCGCTTGCGCAAATGTCGAGATCATCCAGGGCGACGGCACACAGGTCGCGTTCGAGTCCGCCGACGTGATCTATGTCAACGCCGGCTGCACCCGGCCTGTCGCGCGATGGCTAGACGGGCTCGCCGCCGGCGGCCGTCTGATCCTGCCGCTGACTTCGGATGAGGGATTCAAGGGCGGCGCGCCGGAGCAGGTGGCGCGATCCGGCGCCGTGTTCCGGATCCGGCGCGAGGAGGCAGCGTACCGGGCGGACTGGATATCACCGGTCGCGATCATTCCCTGCGACGGCGGCCGGGACGAGACGTCCGAAAAAACGCTCGCCGAAGCCTTCGCCCGCGGCGGCTGGCAGAAGGTGACGCAGCTCTATCGCGACGCCGGGATCCCCGATGAACGTTGCTGGCTGCGTGGGCCAGGCTGGTGCCTGGCTTACGATTGAGCGCGGCTACTTGCGGGCAAAGACCAAAATCATGTTGTTGGCCGGCATCTCGAAGCTGCCGGCGAGCTTGAGCCCGACGCGCTCCGCAAGCGTCTCGAGATCGGCGATATCGCGCACCCCCCACTCGGCGTCGCGCTCGCGCAGCGACGTGTCGAACACGGCATTGCTGAGCGCGGTGTGCTTGCCGCCGCGCTTGAACGGGCCGTAGAGCAACAGCCGGCCGTCGGCGCGCAGGTGCCGCGCGGCGCCGGCGAACAGGCCCTCGGCCACGCGCCACGGCGCGATGTGGATCACATTGGCGCAGAAGATCGCGAGCAGTTTGTCCGGACCTTTGCCGTCCGGCGGCGCCGGCGACCAAGCCGGGTCGGACAGATCGATCGGCTGCGGCGGCCGGATGTTCGGAAGGGCGGCATGCGCGCGCCAGGCCTCGATGCTGCGCAGGTGCGCCGCATGGAGGTCGCTCGGCCACCAAGTGATGTCGGGCGTCTGACCGGCGAAATAGACGACATGCTGGCCGGTGCCGCTGCCGGCTTCCAGCACGTCGCCGGATTGGCCGGCGAGGCAGTCCTTCAGGACGGTCCAGATCGGCTGATGGTTGCGATGGAACGCCGGCGCATCGAGCCGCCCGTCCGCCTCGACCGGCCGGCCGTCCTTGCCAAACTCCGCCACGAATTCCGCCACCGCGCTTCTCCCTACGCCTCAGCCACATCTCAACCGCACAAACATGACAGGCGGAAGGCGCAGGACATGCGCTCCAGTGCCGGACTGCCCCTGTGGCATTAACCCCGTCGCAACGCGCCTATTCTCCGTGTTGCCAGCCGATGGCCTTTGTGCTTTCCACGCTTTATATTGCGATGGGATCATCGAGATTGAAGCCCGGGAAACGTCCTTGATCGCCACTTTCTCCAAGCCAGCCTTCGTCCTGGCGCTGCTGGCGGGCACCGCCATGGCCGCGCCCGCGCAGGCCCAGTCCGCCGCCGAGGGACAAAAGCTCGCCTTCGACCGCGGCAAGGGCAATTGCCTGACCTGCCACGTCATCAGGGGCGGCGACCTGCCCGGCACGATCGGCCCCGAGCTAAGCGGCCTGAAGGCCAAATACAGCCGTGACGAGCTGATCGCGATCGTGACCGACGAAACCAGGCGCAATCCGCAGACGGTGATGCCGCCGTTCGGCCGAAACCGGATTTTGAGCGAGAAGGAAATCGACGCGGTGGTGGACTTCCTGCAGACGCTGTGACGCCGCGACCGTCGCTTGAGGAGATTTTTTTCGATGAACATCACGACCAGCGAATTTTTCAAAGCGCGCCGCATGGTGCTGAAGGGCGCCGGCGTCGCCGCGCTGATCGGCCTCGGGGTCATTCCGTTCGACGTGCCGCAGGCGCTCGCCGCCGCCAACGACAAATATCCCGAAGACGCATTCAAGCAGAAGAACGAGGCCGACGCGATCAAGGCGCTCTATGGCAAGACCGCCGAGCCGTCGGACAAGATCAAGATGGATGCGCCGGAGATCGCCGAGAACGGCGCGGTGGTGCCGATCTCCGCCACCACGACGCTGGCCGACGTCACCTCGATCTCGTTTCTGGTGAGCGAGAATCCGATCTCGCTGGTCGCCTCATACAGGATTCCGGCCGGCACGCTGCCGACCGTCTCCAACCGCATCAAGATGGCGAAGACCAGCAACGTCACCGCGATCGTCGAGGCCGGCGGCAAGCTCTACAGCGCCAAAAAGGAAATCAAGGTCACCGTCGGCGGCTGCGGCGGCTGAGTACGCATGATCCGGAAAAGTGGGAACCGGTTCTCCGACAAGATCATGCGCAAACAATAGGGATAATCAGATGGCATCGAGCATTCGCGTGCGCGCCACGTCAAACGGCGACACCACCGAGGTGCAGGCGCTGATCCAGCATCCGATGGATTCCGGCTTCGTCAAGGACGCCAAGGGCGAGATCATTCCGCCGCATTTCATCCAGCAGCTCACCTTCGAATATGACGGCAAGCCGGTGTTCGTCGCCGACTGGGGCGGCGGCGTCTCCAAGGACCCCTATGTCAAGTTCGCCTTCAAGGGCGGCAAGAAGGGCGACGATCTGAAGGTCAGCTGGGTCGACAACAAGGGCGCGACCGACACCGCCACGGCGAAGATTCAATGACGCGGCGCCTCGCAATCCGTGCAGCACTCGCGACGTTCGCGCTCGGCGTGCTGGCGCTCGCGCCGGCCGCGCGGGCGGCCGACACCGTCGATCCCGCCGCCGACAAGGCCGCGTTCCAGAAATTCTTCACCAGCAAATTCCCCAAGCTGAAGCTCGAGGATTTCGTCAACGGTCCCTATTCGATGAATGAGGACCTGCACAGGCAGTGGGAGGAGAAGGAGCAGTTTCCGCCCTACGAGTTCTCGCTCGAAGCCGGCAAGGAGATGTTCGCGACGCCGTTCAAGAACGGCAAGACCTACGCCGACTGCTTCCCGAACAAGGGCATCGGTATCCGCCAGAACTATCCCTATTTCGACGAGAAGGAAGGCAAGGTCGTCACGCTCGAGCTCGCGCTCAACCGCTGCCGCGAAGCCAATGGCGAGGCACCGTTCTCCTATCTGAAGGACGACATGGCCGCGCTCACCGCCTACATGGCCTTCACCTCGCGCGGCAAGCCGATGGACATCAAGATCCCGAACGATCCGCGCGCGCTCGAGGCCTATCAGAAGGGCAAGGAGTATTTCTACACCCGCCGCGGCCAGCTCAATTTCTCCTGCGCCACCTGCCACATCCAGAGCCCGGGCGAGCGGATCCGCGCCGAGGTGCTGGCACCGGCGCTCGGCATCCTGAACGCGATGCCGATCTACCGCTCGGAATGGAGCGGCATGGGCACGACCAGCCGCCGCTTCACCACCTGCAACAGCCAGATCCGCGGCGTGCCGCTCAATCCGCAGGACGACGAGTACCGCAACCTCGAATACTATCTGTCCTATGTCAGCAACGGGCTGCCGATTTCGGGTCCGGGAGCACGGCCATGAGCGCGGCCATCAAAGCTGTCCTCGCAGCATCAGCCCTGCTGATCGCATCGGCGACCGGCGCCCTCGCCGCCTCCGAGGCCGACTACAAGGCCGCCTACGCCGCCGCCGAAGCCGCCAACAAGGAGGCAGGCAGCCTGCGCAACCAGTGGACCACCACCGCCTCGACACTATCTGCCGCAAAAAAGGCCGGTGAGGCTGGTGATTTCGACACCGCCGTCGCCAAGGCCAAGGAGGCCGAGGCACTGGCAAAGGCCTCGATCTTCCAGGCCACCAGCGAAAAGGAACGCTGGAAGGACATGGAAGTTCGTTAAGAGCGCGCAGGCCAGGGGCCGCGCGGAGAGAATGATGATCATCCGCCGCCGGGAATTCCTGAAAGCTGCGGCCGCCGCAACGCTGACGGCCGGTCTGCCGCGCCTTGCGCGCAGCGCCGATACCGCCAGCGTCTACGACCTCGAGCGGTTCGGCAACGCCCGCATCCTGCACATGACCGATACGCATGCGCAGCTGAAGCCGGTGTTCTTCCGCGAGCCCGGCGTCAATCTCGGCGTCGGCGCGATGGCCGGCCAGCCGCCGCACCTCGTCGGCAAGGCCTTCCTCGACCGCTTCGGCATCCGGCCCGACAGCGCCGACGCCTATGCCTTCACCTGCGTCGAATTCGAGAAGGCCGCCGGCCGCTTCGGCCGGCTCGGCGGCTTCGCCCACCTGAAGACACTGGTCGACAAGCTGCGCGCCGATGTCGGCGAAAAGCGTTCGATCCTGCTCGACGGCGGCGACCTCTGGCAGGGCTCGGCGCTCGCCAACGCCATGAACGGCGCCGACATGGTGGAGGCCGCCAATCTGCTCGGCATCGAGGCGATGACCGGGCACTGGGAATTCACCTATGGCGAGCAGGTGCTGCGCGACAACCTCTCCCGCTTCAAGGGCGAGTTCCTGGCGCAGAACGTGTTCCTGACCGAGGAAGCCGCGTTCAACGACGCCAAGGCGTTCGACCCGGCTTCGGGACGGGTGTTCAAGCCGTCCTTCATCAAGGAGATCGGCGGCCATCGCGTTGCGATCATCGGCCAGGCCTTCCCCTACGTGCCGATCGCGCATCCGAAGCGCTTCACGCCGGACTGGAAGTTCGGCATCCGCGACGAGGAGCTGCAGAAGCTCGTCGACGGCCATCGCAACAACGACAAGGTCGAGGCGGTGATCCTGCTGTCGCATAACGGCATGGATGTCGACCTCAAGCTCGCCAGCCGCGTCACCGGCATCGACGTCATCCTCGGCGGGCACACCCACGACGCGATCCCGATCCCGATCACGGTGACCAATGCCGGCGGCGTCACGCTGGTGACCAATGCCGGCTCCAACGGCAAATTCATCGGCGTGCTCGATCTCGACCTTGCCAAGGGCAAGGTCGCCAATGTCCGCTACCGGCTGCTGCCGGTGTTCGCCGAACTGCTGAAGCCCGATCCTGCGATGCAGACGCTGATCGACAAGATGCGCGATCCGCATGCCGACGAATGGAACAACAAGCTGGCCTCGGCCGACCGGCTGCTCTACCGCCGCGGCAATTTCTCCGGCACCGTCGACCAGTTGATCTGCGATGCGCTGCTGAACGAGCTCGACGCCGAGATCGCGCTGTCGCCGGGCTTCCGCTGGGGCATCACCACGCTCGCCGGCCAGCCGCTGACCATGGAAGACGTGCTGTCGGAAACCGCGATCACCTATCCGGAGACCTACGTCGCCAAGATGACGGGCAGCCAGATCAAGGATGTGCTGGAAGACGTCTGCGACAATCTGTTCAACGTCGATCCCTATTATCAGCAGGGCGGCGACATGGTTCGCGTCGGCGGCCTCGCCTACACCTGCACGCCGGCCGAGACTGTCGGCAAGCGCATTTCCGAGCTGAAGTTGGGCAACGGCAAGCGTCTCGAAGCCGGCAAGCACTACAAGGTCGCAGGCTGGGCCTCGGTCAACCAGCAGAGCGGCGCGCCGATCTGGGATGTCGTCGCCAGGCACCTGCGCTCCGGCCGGCCGCCGAACCGCGACGAACCCGGCGTGACGCTGAAAGGCGTCGAGGACAACCCGGGCATCGCGAGGCACGGATGACGCGCCGCGCGCTGATCGCGGCATTCGGCCTTGCTGCGCTCGCGCTGGCGACGCCGCTCGCGCGTGCCCAGCAGGCGCCGTTGCAGGACAAGCCGTTCGCCGAGCACAAGGTCGTGCTGCAGCTCTCCGACAACGATCCGAGGAAGCAAGGCCTCGTCATCAGCGTCGCCAACAATCTGATGAAGCACTACGACCCCGACAAGGTCGCGGTCGAGATCGTCGCCTTCGGCCCGGGCATCGACCTGCTCAAGCCCGACAACCCGAACCGCAAGCTGGTCGAGAGCCTGGTCGCGCAGGGCGCGCGGGTCGACATCTGCCTCAACACCGTCGACACGATCGAACGCGACAGCGGCAAGCGGCCGGACTACATCGCCGCCGCCACCCCCGTGCAGGTCGGCGTCGCGCAGATCTTGCTGCTCACCGAGAACGGATACACGCTGGTCCGGCCGTAACGGCCCCGTCGTCATTGCGAGCCAACGGGTCGCGCGAACGCGCGCCCGCAGGAGCAGGCTGGAGTTACGTGCGGCCGTAACTTCGTCTCTTCCACGACCTCGATGCATATCCCGTCATCCTGAGGCGCGAGCGGAGCGAGCCTCGAAGGATGCACGGCCCAGATGCCTTGTCCCATTCGCGGAAAGACCCGGGCCGTCCACCCTTCGAGACGCGCGCAAGAGCGCGCTCCTCAGGGTGACGGGATCCGGCTGGGGTGGGGATGGATTTGCTTTGAACGAACCCTATCTATGGAATAATATCCTCCATGTGACTCGGCCCGGAGAATAGGTAAGCCGTCATGATCTTTCGCCAGCTCTTCGACAGCGTATCCGGAACCTACAGCTATCTGCTCGCGAGCCGCGCCGGCGGCGAGGCACTGATCCTCGATCCGGTGCTGGAGAAGGCCGATCGCTACTGCAAGCTGCTCCAGGAACTTGACCTCAGGCTGGTCAAGGCCGTCGATACGCACCTGCACGCCGATCACGTCACCGGCCTCGGCGAGCTGCGCGACCGCACCCAGTGCATCACCATCATGGGCGAGCAGAGCAAGGCCGACGTGGTGTCGATGCGCGTCTCCGACGGCGACAAGGTGACGATCGAGGGCCTTTGCCTCGAGGCGCTGTACACGCCCGGCCACACCGACGATTCCTACAGCTATCTGATGGGCGACCGCGTCTTCACCGGCGACACGCTGCTGATCCGCGGCACCGGCCGCACCGACTTCCAGAACGGCAGCGCGCGGGCGCAGTACGATTCGATCTTCAACCGGCTGCTGAAGCTGCCGGAGGAGACCATGGTGTTCCCCGCGCATGATTACAAGGGCGACACCGTCTCCACCATCGGCGAGGAGAAGCGCTACAATCCGCGGCTGCAGGTCAAATCGATCGACGACTATGTCGAGCTGATGAACAACCTCAATTTGCCGAACCCGAAGCTGATGGACGTCGTGGTGCCCGCCAACATGCATGTCGGCCTGCACCAGGACGAACTCGCCAAGGAAGGCCTCTCCCTCAGCGCGCGCGACGCCATCGCGAGTCTCGGCCGCCCCGATATCCTTCTGGTCGATTTGCGCGAGAGCGCCGAGCGGGCCAAGCACGGCACGCTCGCGGGCGCGCTGCACGCGCCCTATCCGGGGATTTGCGCCACCCTGCAGCCCGGCGGCATGCTGCGCGAGGTCGCCGCCGCAACCGGCCGCCGCGTCGTGTTCTTCTGCGCCTTCGGCGAGCGCTCGGCGATGGCGGTGGCCGCCGCGAAGAAGGCGGGACTGGCCAACACCGCGCATATCGATGGCGGCATCGACGCCTGGAAGAAGGCCGGCGGGCCGGTGGTGATGGGATAGTCTCATAACCCTTTAGCCCGCTCGCAAATATCTCACCGTCACCCTGAGGTGCGAGCGAAGCGAGCCTCGAAGGGCGACGGCCACACTCCTTCCGCGAACTCCTGGAAGTATCCGGGCCGCGCATCCTTCGAGACGCGGCTTCGCCGCTCCTCAGGATGACGGGTTTGGAAGGTCACTGCGTCACTCGCTGCAACTCTTCCGTCAGGCGATCCAGCGCATCCGCCAGCATCACGCCGCCGCACACCGTGAGCCGCTCCGGCAGCACGATGCGCTTGCTTTGCGGATAGAAGCGCTCCAGCGCCGGATGCAGCAGGAAGGCGCGGCCGTCATCCTCGACGCGGTCGCCGGCTTCCGACACCAGGATGAAATCCGGCCGCAGTTTTACGATCGCCTCCAGCGAAGCAAACCCGCCTGCGCCGACGCCAAGTTCGCCGGCGGCGTTGGCGAGGCCGGCTGCCGCCAGCAGCGAGCTGACCAGGCTATGGTCGCCCGAGACAAAGCCGCGTCGCTCCAGCGGCAGCACGCGGTAATGATGCGCGCTTGCCGCCGCCCGCGCATGCGCGATCGCCGCATCGAGGCGCGCGATCTCGGCCTCCGCGCGATCGGGGTGCTGCACCACATCGCCCATCGCGCGGATCTGGTCCTTCACCTCGTCCAGCGTGCGCGGCACCGTGAATTCGACGAGGTGCAGCCCGTGGGCCTTCAACAGATCACGGGTCGCGCGCTTGTCGAACAGGCTGACCACGACGAGGTCGGGCTTGAGCAGCAACACGTCCTCGGCCTCGCCGGACAAGCGCGGAAAGTTTCGCGCCTTCTCCGCGGCCCAGGATTGCCAGGCATCGCGCGAGAAGCGGCTGAGGCCGATGATCTGATCCGGGTCGGCCAGCGACAGCACGAGCTGGTCGCTGCAGACATTCATCGAGACGATGCGCGGTCCGGCGGCGAACGCGGCACCGGCGGAAATAAGCCACAGCACTATGGCGACCACCGCTCCAAGATGAAGCGAAGCGAGATGGCTGCCACGCTGAAGGTGCGCCCCCTCTCCCGCTTGCGGGGGAGGGTTGGGGTGGGGGTTTCGCCGCGAGCCATATCGTGGAGAGAGCCCCCACCCGCTGCGCTCGTCGAGCGCAGCGACCTCCCCCGTAAGCGGGAGAGGTGAACTGAGCTTGTGGTGAGGCCGTGGCCACATCAGACGTCCGCCCACGGCACGATGACGGCTTCGCGCTGAAATTCGGCGCGATAGGCGCTGACCCGGAACACGCTGGCGAGGACGCTCTCCGACAGTGCCTCGACAGGCGCGCCTTGCGCTGCCAGCCGCCCCTCCGCGAGCACCAGCACATGATCGGCGAAGCGCGCGGCGAGTCCCAGGTCATGCGTCACCACGATCACCAGCACACCGGCATCGGCGACGTTGCGCAGCTTCTGCATCACGTCGATCTGGTGGCGTGGATCGAGCGAGGCGGTCGGCTCGTCGGCGAGGATCACCGGCGCCTCCACCGCGAGCACCCGGGCCAGCGCGACGCGGCTGCGCTCGCCGCCGGAGAGTTCGGTGACGCGGCGATCGCTGAACTCAGTGACGTCGACCGCCTGCATCGCGCGCAGCACCGCCTCCATATCCGTCTGCGACAGCCGCGCCGGATCGGTCGCGCCGTGCGGATAGCGGCCGAGCGCGACGATGTCGCGCGCCGGCAGCGGCCAGTGCACCATGTGCCCCTGCGGCAGATAGGCGAAACGCTTCGCGCGCTCGCGCAGCGGCAGCGACGCCAGCGGATCGCCGCCGATCCGGATCTCGCCGCCCGACGAAATCAGCCCGGCCAGTGCACGCAGCAGCGTGGTCTTGCCGGCGCCGTTCGGGCCGACCAGCGCGACCAGATGGCCCGACGGCAGCGACAGCGAGACATCGTGCAGCACCTTGCGGCTGCCGAGCGAGGCATTGAGCGCCGCGGCGGAGAGCAGCGTCATGCCACGCCTCCGCCGAGCGCGCGGCGCTCGCGCATGATCAGATAGAGGAAGAACGGCACGCCGATGATCGAGGTCAGCACGCCGACCTTGATGTCCGAGGTTGAAGGAATGATGCGCACCGCGATGTCGGCGGCGAGCAGCAGCGCCGAGCCGGTGAGCGCGCTCGGCACCAAGAGCCGCGCCGGATCGTGACCGATCACGGGACGCATCAGATGCGGCGCGACGAGGCCGATGAAACCGATCGTGCCGGTGACTGCGACCGCGCCGCCGACGCCGAGCGCCACGCCCGTGATCACGAAGAGCCGCAACCGCCCGACGTCGACGCCGAGGCTCTGCGCCGCCTCCTCGCCAAGCGTCAGCGCGCGGAAGGCGCTCGCCTGGCTGAGCAGGATGGCGGCGCCCGCGACGATGAAGGGCAGCGCCAGCGCCACGTGCTGGAAGCTGCGGTCCTCCAGCGAGCCGAGCAGCCAGAACGCGATCTCCAGCACCACAAACGGATTGCTCGAGAGATTCATCACCAGTGCGGTCGCGGCTCCCGCAAAGCTCGAGATCGCGAGCCCAGCGAGGATCAGGATCAACAGCCCGGCATTGCGGCCGGCGATCGCAAGCAGCGCGAACACCGAGCCGAACGCGGCGATGATCGCCACCACCGGCAGCGCGTAGGAGCGCACATCGGCGAGGCCCAGCGCGATCACCAGCACCGCGCCGAACGCCGCCGATTGCGGCGCGCCGAATAGCGACGGCGAGGCCAGCGGATTGCGCAGCAGCCCTTGCAGCGCCGCACCGGACAGCCCGAGAATGCCGCCGATCGCAAATGCCAGGATGGTGCGCGGCAGGCGGATCTCGCGCACGATCACCTGCGCCACATCGCTGCTGCCGCCGAACAGCGCCTCGACCACCGCGAGCGGCGACAGCCGCACCGGCCCGATGCCGAGCGAGAGCACGCACAACAGGACCACGAGCGCGAGCAGCGCCGCCGTGGCGCCCCACCGGCGCCGCGCCGCGACCTCGGCCGCCAAGGCAAAATCCTGCACGCTCATCGGATCCATGCTCTTACAGCGATCGCCGTGGCAGACAAGCGACACTCGACAAAAACCGTGGCCGCGCGGCCGCCGCCCGACTTCCGCCGGATTGACTTTGCTACCCGGCCGAACCCTAGATGAACATGACGGTTCTTTCATGAGATGAAAAGGGAATGCGGTACGGGGAAACTTCCCCAACGCCGCGGCTGCCCCCGCAACTGTATGCGGTGAATCCTTCGTCACAGGCCACTGGGAATCTCGGTCCTGGGAAGGCGACGAAGGGTAACGACCCGCGAGCCAGGAGACCTGCCGTCAGCCGTGGTCACACGCGATGCTGCCGGTCGGGGAGTACAGGCATGAGCTTCACCTGATGCTGTGAGCACGATGGTGAGACTGGTTCGCGGTGACGTGCCACTGACGTTGCCGAGGCCTTGCTTATGTTCTCCTTCCCTTTCCATCGGCGGCGCCGCGCGCTTCTGCTCGCGTCGACGATGATCGCGCCGGCGACGATGCTCGCGCCGGCATTCCTTGTCTCCGCAGCGCGGGCGCAGGAGGCACCCGCTCCCGATCAGCTGCCGGCGATCGAAGTCACCAAGCCGGGCGACCAGAACGTCACGCGCGCCAGGCCGGCCGCTGACGAAGCGCCGGCGCCGCGACGCCCGGCGCCGGGCACCTCGCAAGGCAACAATACAGGCAGCGGAGCCGGATCGGGCACGATAGGGACCGGTGTGGCCACCGGAACGGGCGGCACCGGCGGCCGCCAGTTCGCCGGCATTGTCGGCACCTCCTCGGCCGTGATCACCGCCGACGACATCGCGCATTCGCCGGTGCAGTCGTTACCCGAGATCCTCGCGCAGGTGCCGGGCGTGCAGCTGCAAACGCCCTATGGCGGACCGAACGGCGCCAAGACGTCGGTCGACCTGCGCGGCTTCGGCGCATTCGCGACCGACAATACGCTGTTCCTGCTCAACGGCCGCCGCCTCAACGACGTCGACAAGGCCGGCTTCGACCTCACCACGATTCCGCTCGATTCGATCGAGCGCATCGAGATCACGCGCGGCAACAGCGGCGCGGTGCTTTACGGCGACAATGCGGTGGGCGGCGTCGTCAACATCATCACCAAGACCGGCGTCGGCGGCCCGCCGACGACGATGCGGGCCGAGGCCGGAGCTGGCTCGTTCAACACCCGCATGGCCGCGGTCTCCGCAGCGCTCAATTCCGGACCGTGGTCCACCTCGTTCTACGGCAATGGCATCAAGTCCGACGGCTACCGCGTCAACAATGCGCTCGACCAGCGCAACGCCGTCGGCAACATCAACTACACGACGCCTGATCTCACCGCCTTCCTGACCGTCACCGGCAGCGACCAGAAGCTCGGCCTACCCGGCGGACGGCTGGTCGATCCGTCGATCGGCGTGAACGAGCTGCTCACCGATCGCCGCGGCGCCGCGACGCCCTTCGACTATGCCAACCAGCAGACCGCCAGCGTCACCGCCGGCTTCACCAAGACGCTGATGAACGGCGTCGACCTCATCGTCGACGGCGGCTGGCGGCAGCGCGAGACGCAGAGCGGCTTCTTCGGCACGATGCCGACCATCAGCTTCGCTTCGACCTACAATGATGCCGCGCTGCAGACCTGGTCGCTGACGCCGCGGCTCAGCGTCAAGAATGTGATGCTGGGCGTGCCGTCGACGATCCTGACCGGCATCGACTATTACGATTCGAGCTTCCGCGAGGCGCGCGGCGCCTATCAGGGCGTCGACCCGTTCCACATCTACAATATCGAGCAGCAGAGCGTGGCCGGCTATTGGCAACATACGCTGGGCCTGTTGCCAACGACCGACATCTCCTACGGCGCGCGCGTCCAGAATACCAGCATCTCGGCGCGCGATCGCTACGACCCGAATGCGCCATTCGCGTTCGACACGCAGGCGGCACCGCTCGACAGCAACGAGACGCAATACGCCCTGCATGTCGGCGCCGAGCATCGCCTGACCGACACCTTCTCGGTGTTCGGCCGCGCGGCGCGCGCGTTCCGCACGCCCGATGTCGACGAGCGCGTCGCATCCGGACCGTCGTTCGATCCGCTGACCTTCGCCCCGATCCCGCAGAATTTCCAGCTCAAGACCCAGACCTCGCAGGATGTCGAGGGCGGCTTCCGGGTCAAGACCAACCTGTTTCAGGTCCAGACCAGCGTCTATCTGATGGATCTCGAGAACGAGATCCATTTCAACCCGGTGCTGTTCTTCAACACCAACCTCGACCCCACCCGCCGCTGTGGCTCGGAAACCAGTGCCTCGCTCAAGTTCAGCGATACGGTGACCCTGCGCGGCGGCATGGCGATCACCCGCGCGGTGTTCCGCGAAGGCATCTGGACCGGCAACGACGTGCCGCTGGTGTCGCGCTACACCGGCAATCTCGGCGTCACCTGGAATATCTGGCAGAACTATCTGGTGCTCGACGCCACGGTGCGGGCCTGGAGCTCGCGCATCATGGACAACGATCAGGCCAACACCCAGAGCCGGATTCCCGGCAACGCCACCGCCGATATCAAGCTGAGCGGGCAAGTTGACCGCTTCTTCTGGTCACTGAGCGTGAACAACCTGTTCAACGCGCTCTATTACGACTACGCCATCGCGAGCACGTTCACCGAAGGCCGCTTCTCGGCCTATCCGCTGCCCGGCCGCACCTACATGGTAAAGGCCGGCGCGACGTTTTAGAGCGTGAACCGGTGGGGCGGGTCTGCCCCGCGCACCGTCTCCGAACATTACAAACGCACCGAAACTGGGGTAGAGTTCCGGCAGCTGATTTGACCCGCGCAGGGGAAACGCATGGCCAAGGCCGGGAAGCAGACCAAGGGCGGCACGAAGATCAAGGACAAGACCGACGACAAGTCGAAGAAGCCTCCGCCACCCGCAGCGTTGCAGGACGACGAGTACTATGAGGACGGCGACATCGCCACGCCGAAGCTCGACCGCTACGGCAATGATGACGAGCCGTTGTGAGGCCCGGCGAATATCGATCCACAGATCCTGCGCGCAGTCGCGCGCGGCGGCCTCGTAGCTCGCGAGCTACCGAGCCCGGCTCGTCGTCGCCAAGCAGACATTAGGTCGCAGCGAGGTCATCGGCCGGACCACCCTTCCGGATTGGTTGCCCACCCCCTGGATGCTAGGCTTCGCATGGACGCTGGGTCCTTGCTGGGGGCGGTGCCATGAGGTTTGCGAAGGCGGTGCTCACGGTCTTCTGCATGATCGCGTCGATGTGCGACCCGTCCGATGCGCAACAGGCCCCCAGGAAAGTAGGAATCCTCGTCAACGGCAGCCCGTCGCCGCTGTTCGACTCCATCAAGAAAAACCTTCTGAGCGACTTCGCCGAGCGCGGCTATCTCGAAGGACGCGACATCGTCATCGAACCGCGATTTGCCGAATCGAAGCTCGAGCGCCTTCCGGGCCTCGCCTCGGAGCTGGTCGACGCGAATGTGGATGTCATCCTCGCACTCGGCGGCCCGGCGTCGGTCGCGTCGCAGAAAGCCACGTCGACGATCCCGGTGATCTTTGCGATCGTCACCGATCCGGTCGCGTTGAAGCTTGTCGCCTCGATGGAAAAACCGGGAGGCAATGTCACGGGCCTCACCAACCTCGATCCGCAGCAGGCCAGCGACCAGTTCAAGCTTCTGAAGGAGGCATTCCCCGGGATCAAGCGCGTTGCGATTCTCAGTGATCAAACGATCCCCGGCGCGGATGAACGCGGGCTCGCCCCGATTGATCGTGCCAACGAGGCCGCAGCCAAGGCCCAGGGGGTGGAGCCGCAAATCGTGAAGGTCAAGGGTGCAGACGATCTGGAGGCCGCGATTGCCGGGATGGCAAAGGAGCGCGCGCAGGCGCTGCTGGTCCTTGAAGTGCCGGTGCCCTGGAGCAATCGAAAACGAGTCGGTGAACTGGCCATCAAAAACCGCTTGCCGGCAATGTTTCCCGGCGGCCAGGCGGACGCCGGCGGGGTGATTACTTATGGGGCCAACGTCGCCGATACATGGCGCGAGTTTGCGACATTCGCCGACAAGATTTTCAAGGGCGCGAAGCCGGGCGACCTGCCAGTCGGCGTCGTCACCAAGCGAGAGCTGATATTCAATCTCCAGGCGGCCCAGGCCGTGGGCGTCGAGATTCCACCGGAGCTCTTGAAGCGCGCAGACAAGATCGTGCGGTGAATTCGCGCTGGAGGGATCCTAGCGGAAATCGCCATTCTCGATCGCCTTGATGCTGCCGCGATCGAGCAGATGCGCGCCAAAGCCGCCGCGCGCCAGCGATGAGGCGATCTGCGGTGATGCCAGCAGCAGCACTGTCGTCATCGCAAGCGGCACAGCGCTGAGCCAGTCGAGCCGCACCGGCGTCAGCTCTTCGCTGCTTCCCCGATAGTGCCCTTCGCCCGCGGCGATGCGGCCGCATTCCCGGATCAGGTCACGCCGCGTACCATCGCGCGACGCACTGCCGAGCAGCGCCTGCATCGCCAGATGCGTCCGCACCCCGGCGCGCCCCTCGGCCAGCGGCGCCGGCGTTTCGCCGCGCGAGACGCGCAGCAGCAGGTCGACCAGATCGACGCCCGACTGAAAGGCGTTCATCGGCTCGACCAGCCGCGGGTTGCAGTCGATCAACAGCGGCGTCGCGCTGTCGAGCGGCATGATGACGTCGACCGAGAGCGCACCGTGCCAACGAAGATGCGCGCCGATGGTCTCGAGGCCGGCGCGGATCGCCGGCCGGCTCACACTCTCCTTGATCGCCTCGCCGCCGCCGACACCGGCCGCAATCTGGCGGTAGGCATGGAAGCCGACGAGCGTGCCGTGGCAGAACACCGACTGCGCCTTCTCGACCGTGCCGGTGACCAGATCCTGCGCCAGCACCTCGCCGGCAAGATCGCCTGAGGATTCGAGGTCGTAGAGCGCGCGATTGAGATCACCAGCGTCGCGCACGAACCAGACACCGCGGCTGGCGGTGCCGACCGACGTTTTGACAACGGATGGAAACCGCACCGCCTCGCGCAGCTCCTCGGCCGAATTCACGATCCGGGTCGGCGGCTGCGGCAGGCCGAGCCGGTCGAGCAGGCGGCTGAAGCCGGCCTTGCTGTGCACGGCGCGATAGCTGGCGAAATCCGGCAGCGCGAGGCCGGTACGTGAGGCCAGCCCCGCCGCGGCGCGGGCGAACAGAAATCCCTGTTCATGGGTCGGCAGCAGCACATCGAAATGCCGCGACGCCAACAGGCGCTCGACGAAGCGCAGGAAGCCGGCCGGATCCGACCGCAGCGGCGGACAATGGTGGTATTTGCGGACAAAGCGCGAGTAGCGCGCCAGGCACCAGCGCGAGGGGTCGCAAACCTCGACGTGATGGCCGGCCAGGCCCAGGATCGTGATCGCCTCGCGGCCGGAGGTGCTGGAGCCCTCCGACACCAGCACGCGGAGCTGCTTTTTGGCGTCGATCATGGCCGATCATCGCCGTGCCGCCGTGCTTTGTCGCCGCATTTAATGCCGCATGTGTCGATCCGGCACGCCAGCGCCGGGGGCAGCCATGCGCCCGCGTTCATAGACAATTAGCGGCCAATCTCTATTTTGGGCGGGCCCTGCCGGGCATTTTGTTTGACGCGTTTTCTTCACGCGAACCGGTACCCACTTCGCTTGAAAACGCTATGGAACTGGGGTTTTCGACGACATGGTCGACGTTCTGGCCGCACCGCAGCAAGCGAAAGCCGACAGTGCGCTGCGCACGCTGACGGGGATTTCGGTCGCCCATTGGGTCAGCCATTTCCATATCTTCGTGCTGCCGATGTTGTTCCCGTTCCTGAAGCAGCAGCTCGGCGTCGGCTATGTCGAGCTCGGCCTGGCGCTGACGGTGTTCGCAGTGGTCTCCGGGCTGACCCAGGCGCCGATCGGCTACCTCGCCGACCACATCGGCGCGCGCAAGATCCTCCTCATCGGGCTGACGGTCGGCGGTTGCGCGCTGATCGGGCTCGGCCTGCATCTCAGCTATACGTCGCTGATCGTCTGCGCGGTGCTGCTGGGCCTCGCCAACAGCGTCTATCATCCGGCTGACTACGCGATCCTCTCGGCGCATATGGACGAGGCGCGGATGGGCCGCGCCTTCTCGATCCACACCTTCGCCGGATTCCTCGGCGGCGCGGTGGCGCCCGCGATCATGGCGGCGCTCGTGGCCTCGATCGGCGGCCTCGGCGCGCTGATCGTCGCCGGTGCGGTCGGGCCGCTGGTGGCGCTGTTCCTGATCGTGCTCGGCATTCCCGATGCCGGCGCCAACAAGAACAAGTCAAAGGACGATGCGGCACCAAAGGCCAGCGTGATCACACCGGCGCTGATGGTGCTGACGGCCTTCTTCACGCTGCTCAGCCTGTCGACCTCGGGCATCAACAATTTCGGCGTGGTCGCACTGATGGGCGGCTACGGCGCATCGTTCTCGACGGCCAATATCGCGCTGACCGCATTCCTCGGCGCCAGCGCGGCCGGCGTGCTCGCCGGCGGCTACCTCGCCGACTGGACCCACCGCCACAGCCAGGTCGCTGCGGGCTGCTTCGCGGTCAACGCCGCCCTCGTGCTGCTGATTGCGCTGCTCAACCTGCCGCCGGTGGCGCTCACGCTGGCGATGGGGCTTGCCGGATTCCTCGGCGGCGTGATCGCGCCGTCCCGCGACATGATGGTGCGCAACGCCGCGCCGCCCGGCGCCGCCGGCCGCGCCTTCGGCATCGTCTCCACCGGTTTCAACTTCGGCGGCATCGTCAGCCCGCTGCTGTTCGGCTGGATCATGGACCAGCACATGCCGCACTGGGTGTTCGGCGCCTCCGTGGTGTTCATGGTGCTGACCGTGCTGCTTGCCCTCGTCACCGAGCGCAAGCCGCAGGCTTCGGGATACGAGGCCGAGACCGCCAGCCCGCGCGCCTGAAACGCGAAACGTTGCGCACGCAGCGCGCTCACTCCGACCGTCGCGACAGCACCTGCTTCAGGAGCGGCTCGATGCGCGACAGCTCATCGAGATGGACCGCCGACAATTCGGCGAGATGATCGGCCGCAAGGCCGGTTAATTTCAGCAGCACCCGCCGCTGGTCGGCGGGATCGAGCACGCGCTCGACCAGTCCGGCCTCGGACAGCCGGTCGACCAGTTCGACCGTGGTGTGGTGACGAAGCCGCAGCCGTTCGGCCAGATCACCGACCGCAACCGGCCCGCCCCCCGGATACCTCCGGATCGCCAGCAATGCCTGATGCTGCCGCGGTGTCAGGCCTGCGGCCTTCGCGGCGTCCTGGCTGAACTCCAGAAACCGGCGGATCAGATAGCGAAATTGCGACAGCGTTTCGTAATCGCCCTGGCTGGGAACCCGCTTCTGGTCCTGCCTCGGCGATTTCGACGGTGCCATTCGATGTCTCCCGCTTGTAATTATATCGCAATGCGATATGACGCCGCGTCCACTTCACCCGAGCCTTACGCCACCAATGAGCGTCATTTCCACCAAATCGAGCGTCTCCGCCACGAACACCGCCCCAAACACTGCCAAAATCGGCGAGAAGGCCAGCCACCTCCTGAGCGACTTCACGACCGATCCGCGCGTCGTGGTGATCTCGGCGATCGCCGTGTTTGTCTCCGCCGCAGGCGTGCTGGCCGGGGCGGGACTGCTGCAGCTGATCAAGCTTGCCACCAACATCGCCTATTTCGGCCAGTTCAGCTTCGCCGACCTGAAATTGCAGGATTCGCCGCTCGGGCTCTGGACCGTGCTGGTGCCGGTCGCGGGCTCGCTCATCATCGGGCTGATGGCGCGTTTCGGCAGCGAGAAGATCCGCGGCCACGGCATTCCGGAAGCCATCGAGGCGATCTTGCTCGGCCGTTCCCGGCTCGACCCCAAGGTGGCGATCCTGAAGCCGTTGTCGTCGGCGGTGTCGATCGGCACCGGCGGCCCGTTCGGCGCCGAGGGCCCGATCATCATGACCGGCGGCGCGATCGGCTCGCTGATCGCGCAGATGCTCCCGGTCAGCGACAACGAGCGCAAGACCCTGCTGGTGGCGGGCGCCGCAGCCGGCATGACCACCGTGTTCGGAACGCCGATCGCCGCGATCATGCTCGCGGTCGAACTGTTGCTGTTCGAATGGACGCCGCGCAGCTTCATTCCCGTCACCGTCGCCGCCGTGGTGGCAGCGGTCGGGCGCACCTTCCTGCACATGCCCGCGCCGCTGTTTCCGTTCACCGGCGGCGTCGACATTTCGGTGCTGCAGCTCGGCGCCTGGATCCTGATCGGGATCCTCTCCGGCCTGCTGTCGGGCGTGCTCACCCAGCTGGTTTATGGCTGCGAGGACATCTTCCTCAAACTGCCGATCCACTGGATGTGGTGCCCGCTGATCGGCGGCCTGGTGGTCGGCCTCGGCGGCTTGATCGAGCCGCAGGCGCTCGGCGTCGGCTACGACAACCTCGCGTCGATGTTACAAGGCGATGTGGTGCTGAAGGCCGCGCTGCTGCTGCTCGTGGTGAAGGCCGTGATCTGGTCGGTCGCGCTCGGCTCGGGCACGTCGGGCGGCGTGCTGGCGCCGCTGCTCATCATGGGCGGCGCGATGGGAACGGCGCTGAGCGGCTATCTGCCGCCGGCGAGCCCCGGCTTCTGGGCGTTGCTGGCGATGGCGGCGACAATGGGCGGCACGATGCGCTCGCCGCTGACCGCGACCTTCTTCGCCGTCGAACTCACCGGCAACACCCATGTGCTGCTGCCGCTGATCGCAGCCTGCGGCACCGCGCACGGCGTCACGGTGCTTTTGATGCGGCGCTCGATCCTGACCGAGAAGGTGGCTCGGCGCGGCCATCATCTGGTGCGCGAGTACCGTGTCGATCCGTTCGCGCTGACCCGCGTGCGCGACGTCATGACCAAGGCGGTCGAGACCGTCGCCGACACCATGACGCTGCACGGCGCGGCCGCCTTCCTGACTAACCCGAAGACAGCTCACCCCAGCTTTCCCGTCGTCGACGCCAACCATCACGTGCTCGGGGTGATCGACCCGCCGTCCGTGCTGCGCTGGCGCCGCGCCGGCAAGCATCGCACCGCGACGCTCAAGCAGCTGCTGGCCGGCAGCAAGATCACCGTCGCCTATCCCGACGAATATCTCGACCGGCTCGCCGACCGCCTGATGCAGGTCAACGTCTCGCATCTGCCTGTGATCTCGCGCGAGGATCAGCGCCTCGTCGGCTATATCGGCTGGAAGGACCTGATGCGCGTCCGCGCCAGGCTGCAGGCCGAAGAGACCCAGAAGACAGCGTTCTTCGGCGCGCGCTAGGTTCGCGGCGATTTGCCCGGCGGAACAAATTTCCGCCGGGCGGCAACGTTCGATCCCAGCTGGCAAATCAGCATCAACGCATCCCAGAGCTTCATCGGCGCTGGTTGACAGCATCAGGGGCTGACCCATGATGCCGTCAACCAAAAACAGCCTCGGGATGAAATGCCATGACCTCGACCCCAGACCTCGTGATCCGCGGCGGCACCATCGCCGACGGCAAGGGCGGCGACCTCTATGAAGCCGATGTCGCGATCACAGGCGGCAAGATCACCGAAGTCGGCAAGGTCTCGGCAAAGGGCAAGGAAGAGATCGACGCCCGCGGCAAGCTGGTGGCGCCCGGCTTCGTCGACGTCCACACCCATTACGACGGCCAGGTGACCTGGAGCCAGGACATCACGCCGTCGTCGCAGAACGGCGTCACCACGGCGATCATGGGCAATTGCGGCGTCGGCTTCGCGCCGTGCCGGCCGAGCGACCACACCAGGCTGATCCAGCTGATGGAAGGCGTCGAAGACATTCCGGAGCCGGTGCTCTCCGCCGGCATTCCCTGGGCGTGGGAGAGCTTCCCCGACTACATGGAGTGGCTGTCGAAGCGCAATTTCGACATGGACATCGGCGCGCAGCTGCCGCATGCGGCGCTGCGGGTCTATGTGATGGGCGAGCGCGGCGCGCGCCGCGATCCCGCAACGGCCGAGGACAACAAGGCGATGGCGGCGCTCGCCGGCGACGCGGTGCGGGCGGGCGCGCTGGGTTTCTCGACCTCGCGCACGCTCAATCACCGCACCTCGACCGGCGACTACACGCCGACGCTGAAAGCCGGCGAGGATGAACTGACCGCGATCGCCGGCGCGATGCACGGCGTCGGCCGCAGCGTGCTGCAATTCGTGCTCGACCAGAGCACCGTGCACGAGGACCTGCCGATGATGCTGCGGGTCGCCGAGAACACAAGGTGCCCGATCTCTTTTTCGGTCGCCCAGGCCGACAAGGCGCCGCGGCGCTGGCGGCAGACCATGGACACCATCAACGAAGCCGCCGTCCGCGGCCTCTCGATCACGACCCAGATCGCGGCACGGCCGGTCGGGCTGCTGCTTGGGCTCGAATTGTCGCGCAACCCGTTCCAGACCCATCCGAGCTATCGCGAGATCGCCAGGCTGCCGCTGGCCGAGCGGCTCGCGCATCTGCGCCGACCCGAGGTGCGCGCGGCGATCCTGAGCGAGAGCGCGACGGCGACCGACGATCCGCTGTTCTTCCGGCCGAACTACGACAAGATGTATCTCTTGGGTAATCCGCCGAACTATGAGCAGCCGCCGGAAAACGCGCTCGGGCCGCAGGCGCGGCGCCAGGGCCGTCAGCCGGAAGAGCTTGCCTATGACGCGATGCTGACCGACGAGGGTCGCGGCATGCTCTATGTGCCGTTCCTGAATTACGCCGACGGCAATCTCGACGCCGTGCATGAGATGCTGCGCGAGCCCAGTGCCGTGCCCGGCCTGTCCGACGGCGGCGCGCATTGCGGCATCATCTGCGATGCCAGCTTCCCGACCTATCTCTTGACGCACTGGACGCGCGACCGCAGCCGCGGCGAGAAGCTCTCGATCCCGTTCGTGGTCGCGGCGCAGTCGCGCAAGACCGCGCTGTCGGTCGGTCTGTATGATCGCGGGGTGATCGCTCCTGGCTTCAAGGCCGACGTCAACGTGATCGATTACGACCGGCTGCATTTGCACCCTCCGAAGGTGCATTACGACCTGCCGGTCGGCGGCCGCCGCCTCCTGCAGCAGGTCGACGGCTATGACGCCACCATCGTGTCGGGCATCGTGACCCAGCGCGAGGGCAAGGCCACCGGCGCACGCCCGGGCAGACTGGTGCGCGGCGCGCAGGGGATGAATTGAGAGACGCAGCGATCCGGGCTACAGGACTCCTGCCTCTCCCCTTGTGGGAGAGGCCGGATCGCATGCAGCGGAGCGCAATGCGATCCGGGTGAGGGGTTGCGGTCTCTCGAGGGACGGAGCTCGCGGAGGCAGACCCCTCACCCGGATTTCCCGCTGACGCGCGAAATCCGGCCTCTCCCACAAGGGGAGAGGCGAAGTGGAGCGAGTTGCCAGAGGTGCGCCCCTTACGTCGGCGACATCGCGCCTTTGATCGTGCCCGCCGGCTGCGACGTGCCGGTCAGCCGCGCCCGCTCGCTGTTCGGCCACAGCAGCAGCAATCCGAGCAGGCCGGAGCCGGCCATGATCGCCGCGTTGATAGTGAAGCCGGACATGTAACCGGCCATCGGCGTTGCCGCGTGCTGGATCACATTGCCCATCACCATCGGCGCCAGGATGCCCGAGATCGTGTAGAGCGCGCCGTAGATCGCGATGATCGCGCCGCGCTGCGACACCGGCGTGAACTCGCCGAGCATTGGCGGGCACACCACGTAGATCGAGCCGCACAGGCCGGAGCCGATCACCAGCAGCGCGATCATGATCCCGCCGGGCGGCGCATAGGGCAGCATCGCAAGGATGGCGCCGCCGAAGATCAGCGGCACCGAGCCGAGCACGCCGCGCGCACCGCGAGTGGTGAAGCCGCGCGTCAGCATCAGCTGCGAGATCCAGCCGGTCAGCAGCACGATCGTCGCGCCGAAGATCCAGGGCAGGATCGAGACGAAGCCGGCCTGGTGCTGCGAGAAGCCGAGCCCCTCGATGATGAAGGACGTGAACCAGGTGAGCCCGAGCGACAGCGCCCAATAGGCGCCGAAGGTTGCCACCACGCAGCCGATGAAGGTGCGTGAGGTCAACAGCTTCCAATACGGAATCCGCGGCTCGTCAGCCGTCACGGCAGACGTCGACACCAGCGGCCCTTCCTTGCCGAGCGCGAACCAGGCGACCGCCCAGATCAGGCCGACGATGCCGAGCGCGCCGAAGGCGTGATGCCAGCTGTGATTGACGATGATCCAGTTCAGCGCGGGCACCGCGAGGATCACGCCGAACGCGGAGCCCTGCGACAGGATCGCGGTCGGCAGCGTACGCTTCTCGTCCGGAAACCATTTGTAGATCGCGTGCGCCGCGACCGAGAACGCCGGCCCCTCGCCGGCGCCGAGGATGATGCGGCAGATCACCAGCGTCGTGAAGCTGACGGTGCCGACCATCGGAAACTGCGCCAGCGACCAGATCACCGCCAGGATCAGCAGCACCCAGCGAGTGGCGACGCGGTTGACGATGAAGCCGACCACGATCGCCGAGATCGAGAACAAGAGGAAGAATGACGAGCCGAGATCGCCGAACTGCTCCTGGGTGAGGCCCATTTCCTTCTTGATCGGCACGCCGGCGAGCCCGACCACGATCTTGTCGGCAAAGTTCACCACCATGAACAGGAATAGAAGGAAGGTGATTTGCCAGGCGCCCTTCGGCGTCCCCTTTGACAGCCCCTCTGACGTCCTCTTGGACGTCGCTTGCGTCGTCATGTCCGGCTCCCCGTCGTTTCGTTTTGGCTTCGTAAATCGGCCCCGTCCGGCGATGCTAGCCACGCCTCGCCGTGCAACGCAACACCGCATTTCCTCGGGGTTGTGCGCCCCGGAGCGCTTCTAACGGCCCGATCACGATCGCGTCGGTCGCGCCAGTGGAGCGGTTAACTGTCATGTCCCGACTGCTATGTTCAGGGCCAACGAAAAGCTCCCGGGGTTATTTCATGAACAGATTGATCCTACGTGCCACCGCTTGCGCTGCACTTATGTCCGCCGCGCTGCTTGCCGCGCCTCAAGTTCGCGCGGAAGACGCCGCCAATCCCGACTACGCCGCGATCGTCGCCGCACCCGATCGCAGCGATGCGGATCGTCAGGTCGACCAGCGCCGGCAGCCGGCCAAGATGCTCACCTTTGCCGGCGTCAAGCCGGGTATGACGATCCTCGACATGGCGGCGAGCGCCGGCTACAGCACCGAACTGTTGGCGCGCACCGTCGCCCCGTCGGGCAAGGTCTACGCACAGGATTCCGCGACCGTGCTCGAGCGCTTCGTCAAGGACAAGTTCGACACCCGCGCCAAGGCGCCGGCGATGAAGAACGTGGTCCATGTGGTGCGGGACTATGACGACCCGATCCCGCCCGAGGTCAAGGACCTCGACATGATCACCTTCTTCTTTTTCTATCACGACATCACCTATCTGCCTGTCGACCGCGCCGCGATGAACAAGAAGATGTTCGCCGCGCTCAAGCCGGGCGGCTTGCTCGTGATCGCGGATCACTCGGCCAAGACGGGCGCAGGCACCGGTGTCGCCAAGACGCTGCACCGGATCGAGGAGAGCACCTTGAAGCAGGAGATCGAGGCGGCGGGCTTCAAGCTGGTGGCCGAGGGCGATTTCCTGCATCATGCGGAGGACCCCAAGGACATTCCCGTCTTCAAGGCACCGGTGCCGATCGACGAGTTCGTCCTGAAATACCAGAAGCCGCAATGAGGCCCAGCCATCGCTTCATCTGACCAGACCGCCGCGGTGCTTCGCGTCACCGGCCTGACCAAGAGTTACCGTTCTGCCGGGGAAGACGTCGCTGTGCTGCGCGGCGTCGACCTTGCCGTTGCGACCGGCGAGAGCGTGGCGCTATCAGGCGAATCCGGCAGCGGCAAGAGCACGCTGCTGCATCTGATCGCGGGGCTCGATGCCGCCGATAGCGGCGAGATCGCTCTCGCCGACACCGTCGTCTCCCACCTCAGCGACGCCGGTCGTGCCGAATTGCGCCGCAACCGGCTCGGCCTCGTGTTCCAGCAGTTCAATTTGATCCCGAGCCTGACGGTCGCGGACAATCTCGTGTTTCAGTCGCGCATCGCCGGACGGCATGACGCCGTCTGGCACGACGAACTGGTCGAGCGCCTTGGGCTGAAGCAGCTGCTGAAGCGCTATCCCGAGCAACTGTCCGGCGGCCAGCAGCAGCGCGTCGCGATCGGCCGCGCGCTGGCGCCAAAGCCGCTGTTGCTGCTCGCCGACGAGCCGACCGGCAATCTCGACGAGGACACCGCCGACGAGGTGCTGGCGCTGGCACGCGATCTGGTGACCCGCACCGGCTGCGGCTTCCTGATGGTCACGCATAGCGCGCGGCTCGCGGCGACGCTCGACCGCCAGATCACCCTGCATGCCGGGATCGTCGCATGAGGCGCGCGCTGTGGATCCTCGCGGTGCTGCTCAGCCACTGGCGGCGGCATCCGATGCAGCTCGCAACGCTCTTGATCGGACTGATCTCGGCCACCGCGCTATGGAGCGGCGTGCAGGCGCTGAACCAGCAGGCGCGCATCGCCTATGACCGCGCCGCCGCGACCTTCGGCGGATCGCGGACTGCAATGCTGGTCGCCAGGGACAGCGCGACCCTCCCGCAACAACTGTTCGTCGATCTGCGCCGTGCCGGCTGGCCGGTGTCGCCGATGCTGGAGGGCCGGGTCCAGATCGACGGGCGCAGCTTCCGCCTGCTCGGCGTCGAGCCGGTGACGCTGCCGTCCGAGGTCGGCAACGCGCCGGCGGTCGGACGCGGCAGCCTGCAGTCCTTCGTCACGCCGCCGGGCGAAATGCTGGTGGCGGGCGAAACGCTGCGCGATCTCGGCCTCAAGGAAGGCGAGCGGCCGCAGGCCAACGGCATGAGCTTGCCGCCGCTGCGCGTGCAGGCCGAGCTCGCGCCCGGCGCACTGATCGTCGATATCGGCATCGCGCAGGACATCCTCAAAGTGCCCGGCCAGGTCTCGCGCCTGCTCGTCGGCAAGTCCAAAGCGCCGCACACAGCGTTCGAAAACGTGGCGGGTGACAAGCTCCGCCTGGTCGAGCCGAGCGCGGAGAGCGACCTCGAACGCCTCACCGACAGCTTCCATCTCAACCTCACCGCGTTCGGGCTGCTGTCGTTCTTCGTCGGCCTGTTCATCGTCAACTCCGCGATCGGCCTCGCCTTCGAGCAGCGGCTGCCGATGCTGCGCACACTGCGCGCCTGTGGCCTCTCGGCGCGAATGCTCAACACCGTGCTGGTGATCGAGCTGGTGTCGCTGGCGCTGGTCGCCGGCCTCATCGGCCTCGTCTGCGGCTACTTCGTTGCGGCTGCCTTGCTGCCGGATGTCGCGGCCTCGCTGCGCGGGCTCTATGGCGCGCAGATTCCCGGACAGCTTTCGCTTAAACCCGCCTGGTGGTTCGCCGGCATCGCTATCAGCATTCTTGGCGCGCTCGCCGCGGCGGCTGCGAGCCTTGCCAAGGCGATCCGGATGCCGGTGCTGGCGACGGCGCAGCCGCAGGCCTGGCAGCAGGCGCAGCGGCGCTGGCTGCTGCTCCAGAGCGCGGCGGCACTCGCGGTGTTTGCGGTCGCCGCGGGCCTGATCTGGTTCGGCGATTCCCTGATCGCGGGCTTCGCCGTGCTCGCCGCGCTGATGCTCGGCGCGGCGCTGATCCTGCCGATGGTCCTGCAGATTGCGCTGGCCTTCGGGCAGCGCAGCGCGCGGGCGCCGGTCGGCATCTGGTTCTGGGCCGACAGCCGCCAGCAATTGTCGGGACTGTCGCTGGCGCTGATGGCGCTGCTGCTTGCGCTCGCGGTCAATGTCGGCGTCGGCACCATGGTGGAAAGTTTCAACCGCACCTTCCTGGTCTGGCTCGACGGAAGGCTCGCCGCCGACGTTTACATCAGCGCCGCCAGCGATCAGCAGGCAAAGGAGATCAAGGCCTGGCTGCGCGATCGGCCCGAGGTTCAGGCCATCCTGCCCGGCGGCCGCGCCGACACCCAGCTCGACGGCGCGCCGATCGAGGTGCTCGGCCTGCCCGACCACGCCACCTATCACGACAGCTGGCCGTTGCTCGAAAGCGTCGCAAATGCGTGGGTTCGGCTGCGGCCCGGCGACACCTGCCTCGTCAGCGAGCAGCTGTCGCGGCGGATGAAGCTGGCGATCGGCGATCATATCGAGGTACCCGCCCCCGGCGGCAACTGGCCGCTCGAGATCGTCGGCATCTATGCCGATTACGGCAACCCCAAGGGCCAGATCGCGGTCAACTTCGCCGCGCTGACCCGGCGCTTCCCGCAGACACCAATGACACGGATGGGCCTCCGCGTGGCACCGGATAAGATCGCACCGCTGATCACCGCGCTACAGGAGAAATTCGGTCTCGATGATCGCAACATCGCCGACCAGGCCAGGATGAAAACGGAATCGAAGCGGGTCTTCAACCGCACCTTCTCGGTGACCGCCGCGCTCAACGCCTTCACGCTCGGCGTCGCCGGCATTGCGCTTTTGACCAGCCTGCTCACGCTGGCCAATTCGCGGCTGCCGCAGCTGGCGCCGCTGTGGGCGATCGGCCTGACCCGGCGGCGGCTCGCCGCGCTCGAACTGTTGAAGACCATGGCGGTCGCGCTGATCACCGCGCTGTTTGCGCTGCCGCTTGGCCTGCTGGTGGCGTGGTGCCTGCTTGCGATCGTCAACGTCAAGGCGTTCGGCTGGCGGCTGCCGTTCCACATTTTCCCGCTGCAGCTGATCGAGCTGCTCGCGGTGGCGCTGGCCGCCGCATTCTGTGCCGCGGCGCTTCCGGTCGCGAGGCTGGCGCGCATGCAGCCCGCCAGCCTGATCAGGATCTTTGTCAATGAGCGCTAGCGGCACCATCACCCGTCGCGCCTTTGCCGGCGGTACGCTGGGGCTGGCGCTCGGCGGCAAGACGTTCGCGCAGGGCTTCGCCGGGCTCGGCGAGACCGCGGAAGGATTTGCCGCCGTCACGCCGGGCAAGCCATTCACGTTCCCCGCGGACCACGGCCCGCATCCGGAATTCCGGATCGAATGGTGGTACGTGACCGCCAACCTGTCCGACACGAGCGGCGCGGCCTATGGCGCACAATGGACGCTGTTCCGCCAAGCGATGAAAGCGGGCGGACCGGCCGAGGGCTGGGCCAATCAGCAGCTCTGGATGGGCCACGCCGCCGTGACCAGCGCCGGCACGCACCGCTTCAGCGAAACCTTTGCCCGCGGCGGCGTCGGGCAGGCCGCTGTCGAAGCCACTCCGTTCCGCGCCTGGATCGACGCCTGGGAGCTGCGCGGGCGCGACGCGTTCGATGCTCAGCGCGTCGCACCGCTCGAGCTCAAGGCCTCCGCCGCCGACTTCAGCACCGCGCTGCGGCTCGAGGCCGACCGCGCGCTGGTGCTGCAGGGCGACCGCGGCTACAGCCGCAAGTCGGATCGCGGGCAAGCCTCCTATTACTACAGCCAGCCGTTCTACAAGGCGTCCGGCCGCATCGTAATCGACGACAGACCGGTCGACGTCACGGGCTCGGCGTGGATGGATCGCGAATGGAGCAGCCAGCCATTGGCGGCCGATCAGACCGGCTGGGACTGGTTCTCGCTGCATCTGCCCGGCGACGAGAAGCTGATGCTGTACCGGCTGCGCCAGAAGGACGGCCGCGAAAACCTGTTCGGCAACTGGATCACGCCGGACGGCCGCTCGGCCGAGATCGCCGCCAGCGGCAACAGCATCGCGCCGCTCGCGACCACCGAGATCGACGGCCGCAAGCTGCCGACGTCATGGCGCGTCAGCCTGCCCGCACGCGGCCTTGCCATCGAGACCACGCCGCTCAATGCACGGAGCTGGATGGGAACCAGCTTCCCGTACTGGGAAGGCCCGATCCGCTTCTCAGGCAGCCACGCCGGAATCGGCTATCTTGAGATGACGGGGTACTAGGACGTGACGGAATTGGTCCGAATGGGGCCGCGGCATAACTGTGCTCCCTCGCCCCGTTCTTACGGGGAGAGGGTTGGGGTGAGGGGCCGTCTCCGCGTACTCGGTGACAGTTGGTCTCGCCGAGGTCCCCCCTCACCCGGAACGCATCTGACGATGCGTTCCGACCTCTCCCCGCGCGCGAGGAGAGGTAAAGCAAGGCCGCATGTCACACCGGGCTTCGCTGTCCCGTCATGACATCGGGGCCAATGGAAAGAGGACACGCCTGACATGTACCACTACACCGCCATCGTCACCTGCCTTGCGGTCGCGCTGCACTTCTTCTTCGCGCTGCAGGTCGCCCGCGCCCGCGCGGTCTACGGGGTCAAGCTGCCGGCGATCACGGGAAATCCGGATTTCGAGCGCATCTACCGCATCCAGATGAACACGCTGGAATGGATGCCGATCTTCCTGCCGTCGCTCTGGCTGTTCGCGGTCTATGTCGGCGATGCCGCCGCGGCGGCGGTCGGCACGATCTGGGTGATCGGCCGCATCGTCTATTTCATCGGCTATCGCGAAGCGGTGGCGAAACGCAGCCCCGGCTTCGCCATCCAGGCGCTCGCCTGCGTCATCCTCTGGGTTGGCGCGATCGGCGGCGCGGTGTGGCGGCTGGCGCATTGAAGGCGCGGTCGCGCCATAACCACTACCGTCGTCCTGGCGAAAGCCAGGACCCATAACCACAGAGCGTGGTTATGGGCAATCTGATGGCCACAGCGTGGTGCAACAACATCCAATCTGGGTAATGGGTCCTGGCTTTCGCCAGGACGACACCACCCGTGGATATTCGCCTCACTTGGTCAGCGGGCAGCCGCTTTCCTTGGCGGTGAAGAAGGCCTTGTCGCCGGGCACCACGGCGATCTGCTTGTAATAGTCCCACGGCTTCTTCGACTCCGAGGGCTTCTTGACCTCGAACAGATAGAGGTCGTGCACCATGCGGCCGTTCGCGAGCACCTTGCCCTTGGCGAAGGCGTCATCGACCGGCAGCTCCTTCAGCTTGGCGGCGACCGCCTCGCTGTCCTTGGTGCCGGCGGCCTTCACAGCCTTCAAATAGCTCAGCGTCGCCGAATAGGTGCCGGCATGGATCATGCTCGGCATCCGGCTGGTGCGCTTGAAGAAGCGCTCGCTAAAGGCGCGCGAGGCGTCGTCGTGGTCCCAGTAGAAGCCCTCGGTGAGCACGAGACCCTGCGCCGCCTCGAGCCCGAGACCGTGCACCTCCGACAGCGTCATCAACAGGCCGGCAAGCTTCTGGCCGCCGCGCACGATGCCGAACTCGGCCGCCTGCTTGATCGAGTTGGTGGTGTCGAGTCCGGCGTTGGCGAGCCCGATGATCTTGGCCTTCGAGCTCTGCGCCTGCAGCAGGAAGGACGAGAAGTCCGACGAATTGAGCGGCACGCGGACCGAGCCGACCACCTTGCCGCCCTTTGAGGTGACGATGTCGCTGGTGTCCTTCTCCAGCGCGTAGCCGAAGGCGTAGTCGGCGGTCAGGAAGAACCAGGTGTTGCCGCCGGCTTCTGTCAGCGCACCGCCGGTTCCGACCGCGAGCGCGCGGGTGTCATAGGCCCAGTGGAAGCTGTAGGGCGTGCAGGCATCCCCGGTGATACGGGAGGTCGCCGCGCCGACCACGATGTCGATCTTCTTCTTTTCCTTCGACAGCTCCTGCACCGCGAGCGCGACCGACGACGTCGTAAGCTCGGTGATCATGTCGACGTTCTCGACCTCGTACCAGCGCCGCGCGATCGCGGTCGCAAGATCCGGCTTGTTCTGATGGTCGGCGGTAACGATCTCGATCTTCTGTCCCAGCACCTCGCCGCCGAAATCCTCGACCGCCATCCGCGCGGCTTCGAGCGAATATTTGCCGCCGTAGTCGGCATAGACGCCGGACTGATCGTTCAGGATGCCGATCTTGACGCCCTGGGCCATCGCCGGCGCCGCAAGCATCAGGCTGCAGGCCGCGACCGCGGCCAAAAATCCGGACTTCATTCTATGCTCTCCCAGCAGTTTCTATCAGGAAAATCGGCGCGACATTATTTTATAACCCCACGCCTGCCCATCTCTTTCCGCTCAGCCAAAAGTATGGGCTGCGTCGACAGCACTTGCTAGCTTCCCGTCACCCCGAGGAGCGCGGAACGCGCGTCTCGAAGGGTCGACGGCCCGGCCGGTGGCCGTGCATCCTTCGAGACGCCTGCTTCGCAGGCTCCTCAGGATGACGGGCAAGGACTTGCTGCTGCGGAACGTTGGGTGCCGCCCTCAACCCGCCACGGTTGCCTTGGGCTCGGCCGGCTTGCCCTCGTTCTTTCCTTCCGCGAGGTTGCGCACCACCATGTAGAAGATCGGCGTGAAGATCAGGCCGAACAGGGTGACGCCGAGCATGCCGAAGAACACGGCAACGCCGACCGCCTGCCGCATCTCCGAGCCCGAACCGGTCGATACCACCAGCGGCAGCACGCCGAGGATGAAGGCGAACGAGGTCATCAGGATCGGCCGCAGACGGAGCCGGCAGGCCTCGATCACCGCGTCCAGCCGCGACCTCCCCTCGAGCTCGATGTCGCGTGCGAACTCGACGATCAGGATCGCGTTCTTGGCGGCCAGCCCCACCAGCACCACGAAGCCGATCTGGGTCAGGATGTTGACGTCCTGGCCCATCAGGCGCACGCCGATCGTGGCCGCGAACAGGCACATCGGCACGATCAGGATCACCGCGAACGGCAATGTCCAGCTGCCATATTGCGCGGCCAGCACCAGATAGACGAACAGCACGCAGATCGGGAACACGTAGAGGCCGGCATTGGCGCCGGTCACCTGCTGATAGGACAGGTCGGTCCACTCGAACGAAAAGCCACTCGGCAATGTCTGGTCGGCGAGCTGCTTGATGGTGTTGAGCGCCGTCGTCGAGCTCACGCCGGGTGCCGGCTCACCCTGCAGTTCGGACGCCGAGTACAGATTGTAGCGCGCGACGCGGTCGGGTCCCGAGACGTCCTTGAAGTCCACGATGCTGCCGAGCATCACCATGTCGCCGGCGACGTTGCGGGTGCGCAGCCTTGCGAGATCGGGGCTGTCTTTCCGGAACGGCAGATCGGCTTGCGCGGTAACGTGATAGGTGCGGCCGAACAGGTTGAAGTCGTTGACATAGGTCGAACCAAAATAGGTCTGGATCGTGTCGTTAATGTTGGCGATCGGCACCCCGAGCTTCTGCGCCTTGACGCGATCAATGTCGACGAACAGCTGCGGCGTGTTCGCGGTGAACGGCGAGAACACCGACGTGAGAGACGGCGATTTGCGCGCGGCTGTCACCAGTTCATCGGTCGCGGAAGCCAGCAGTTCGGGTCCGCGCCCCTGCCGGTCCTGGACGCGGATGGTGAAGCCACCACCGGTGCCGATGCCGGGCACGGCCGGCGGCGGAATGACGATGATGAAGGCGCCCTGGATCACCGACAGACGCTTGCGCAATTCGGCCGTGATCGCGTTCGCCGTCAGCCCCTTCTTCAGGCGCGCCTCCGGCTCGTCGAATACCGGGAACAGCGCCGCGGCGTTACCCTGCTGCGTGCGCGTCGCACCGGAGAAGCCGGCGAAAGCCGCGACGCGAACGATGCCCGGCGTATCCAGCGCAATCCGCTCGATCTCGCGCACAACAGCGGTGGTCCGCGCCAGCGACGCGGCGCCCGGCAGCTGCGCCGAGATGATGACGTAGCCGCGGTCCTGCGCCGGAATGAAGCCCTGCGAGGTGGTCGCGAGCAGCCAGCCGGCGCTGCCGATAAGTACGAGGTAGAGCGCAAGCATCACCACCGTATGCCGGATCACGAAGTCGGCCACCGATGCATAGCCGTGCGCGAGCCGGTCAAACACGCGGTTGAACAGCGCGGTGAAGCTGTCCCAGCCGCGCGCGATGATGTTCCAGCGCGCCGGCGGGCGTTTCGCCTCATGCGGCACCAGGATCTGCGAGGCCAGCGCCGGCGACAGCGTCAACGAGCAGAAGCAGGAGATCGCGGTCGCGACCGCGATCGTCACCGCAAATTGCTGGAAGAACTGCCCGGAAATGCCGCCGAGGAAGGCGGTCGGCACGAACACCGCGCACAGCACCAGCGCGATCGAGACCAGCGCGCCGCCGACCTCCTCCATGGTCTTGAGCGCAGCGTCGCGCCTGCTCATGCCGTGCTCGAGATGCCGCTCGACATTTTCGACCACCACGATGGCGTCGTCGACCACGATGCCGACCGCCAGCACGAGGCCGAACAGCGTCAGATTGTTGATCGAGAAGCCGAGCGCCGCCATCACCGCGAAGGTGCCGACCAGCGACACCGGGATCGCGATGATCGGGATGATCGCAGGCCGCCATCCCTGCAGGAACACCAGCACCACGATGACGACGAGCGCCATGGCCTCGTAGATCGTCTTGATCAGCTCGTGGACCGATTGGGCGATGAATTCGGTCGGGTTGTAGCCGATATTGTAGTCGAGCCCCTTCGGGAAACTCGCCTTCATCCGCTCCATCGTGTCGGAGATGCTCTTGGCGGTGGCGAGCGCGTTCGATCCGGGCCGTTGCGTCACCAGCAGGGCGACCGCGGATTTGCGCAGCAGGAAGCTGTTGGTGGCGTAGGACAGCGCGCCGAGCTCGACGCGGGCGACGTCGCGCAGACGTACCGTGCGGCCGTCGGAGCCGGCCTTCACCACGATGTCCTCGAACTGCCTGATGTCCTTGAGGCGGCCGGTGAAGACGAGGTTCGGCTGGAATGCGCGATCGGCGATCGGCGGCTCGGCGATCTGGCCGCCGGCGATTTGCAGGTTCTGCGCCCGGATCGCCGCCAGCACCTCGGTCGAGGTCAGACCGAGATTGGCGATCCGGTCGGGATCGAGCCACAGCCGCATCGAGTAATCGCGCGCGCCGAACATCTGGATGTCGCCGACGCCATCGAGCCGCAACAGCTGGTCGCGGACCTGCAGCAGCGCGTAGTTGGAGATGTAGAGCTGGTCGAACGTGTCATCGGGCGACAGCATGAACACGACCATCAGGATGTCGGGCGAGTTCTTGCGCGTGGTCACGCCGTTGCGCTGCACCTCTTCGGGCAGCCGCGGCTGCGCGATCGCGACGCGGTTCTGCACCAGCACCTGGGCCTTGTCGAGGTCGGTGCCGAGCTTGAAGGTCGCTGTGATGGTGAGCTGGCCGTTCGACGTCGCCTGGCTGTAGAGATACAGCATGTCCTCGACGCCGTTGATCTCCTGCTCGATCGGCGCGGCGACGGTGTCGGACACGGTCTGCGCCGAGGCGCCCGGATATTGCGTGGTGACGACGACGGTCGGCGGCACCACTTGCGGATATTCCGAGACCGGCAGCGTCGGATAGGCGATCGCGCCGACGATCAGCAGCACGATCGACAGCACCATCGCGAGGATGGGCTGGTTGATGGAGAGCCTGCCGAGATTCATGGTTTGGCACCTGAGGCGGGCTTGTCAGCGGCCGCGGGCTTGTCGCCTGCGGCGGGCTTGGAATCCGCCGGAGCCTGCGCCATCTTCGGCGTCACCTTGGCGCCGACGCGGGCGCGCTGCAGGCCGTCGACGATCACGTGATCCTCCGCCTTGAGGCCTTCGCGGACGACGCGCAAGCCATCGTCGAGCGGCCCGAGCGTGACCGCTCTTGCTTCCACCGTGTTGTCGTCCTTGACCACGAACACGATCTTGCGCGACTGGTCGGTGGCAACAGCGCTGTCCGGGATCAACAGCGCCTCATAGGGCGAGGAGCCGATGATACGGACGCGGCCGAACTGGCCGGGCAGGACCGACAGATCCTTGTTCGGAATGATCGCGCGGCTGCGCAGCGTCGCGGTCGAGACGTCGAGCCGATTGTCGAGGAAGTCCATCTTGCCTTCATGCGAGGGCTTGGTCTCGCCGGTCAGCGTCACCTGCACCGGGTTCGCGGTGTCGCGCGAGCTCGGCCGCCTGCCTTCGAACCACAGCTTGCTATTGCGCTGATAGGTCGCCTCGTCGACGTCGAAATAGATGTAGATCGGATCGAGCGACACGATCGAGGTCAGCAGCGTCGCGCCGCCCTCGCTGCCCTGCACGAGATTGCCCGGAGTGACCAGATGCCGGCTGACGCGGCCGGTGATCGGCGCCAGCACATGGGTGAATTCGACGTTGAGCTGCGCGGCCTTCAGCGTGCCCTCGGCCTGGGTCTCGGCGGCGCGTGCCGCCTGCAACGCCTGACGGCGCTGATCGACGACTTGCTCCGAGACCGCGCTGGTCTGCACGAGGTTCAGCCCGCGCTCGAGATCGCGCTTGGCAAGCTCCCCCTTGGCGCGCGCGTCGGCCAGCTGGCCTTCGGCCTGCAGCACGACCGCCTCGAACGGCCGCGGGTCGATAATGTAGAGCAGATCGCCGGCGTGGACGATCGCACCATCCTTGAACTCGACGCTGTTGACGAAGCCGCCGACACGGGCGCGGACCTGAACCTCCTCGATCGCCTCGAAGCGGCCGGTGAACTCGTCCCAGTCGGTGACGGTGCGCTTGACCGGTTGCGCGACGGTCACGGGTGGCGGCGGAGGCGCGGCCTGCGATTGCGCGCTCTTGTTGTCGCAGCCGCCGAGCGCCAGCGCGGCCAGCAGCCCGATCGGCGCAAGGCCGAGCCAAGGCTTGAGCGACGGGCCACGCGAGGCATGGCGGCGAAGCGAATGACGCTCGACGCCGGTCACCGGAGCCACACGCCCCGTTCTGTCGATCGAACTCAATTCCCTCTCCCCCAGGATCAGTGCAGGGCTACGAAAGTCGCAATTGAACTTGCGGTGATTCAACGCGGATGGACCACCGCAATGTCGCGGCAGCGGACGTCACAGATGTAGCCGCCCCCCAGTCTGTTCAAGATGGCCGCCGGATCAAGCGAATAGTTGCGCAATCTGAAAGCCTTACGACGTGATCGCAAAGCCGTGACGACAGGAAGGGACAGATTCACTGGCCTTTCGGGTGAGGAGAGATCACAGACGGCTTGCCGGGAATCAATCACAAGGCGAATCACCGACACATGTTCGTCACACAACGACAATTCCGCCTGCGGCGCAGAAACCACCGGGGGTCGCACAAGATTAAAAATGGTCGAGTTCCCACACTCTACCTCCCGCTGCATGGCCGAATCGTGGTTAACGGCGCGGTGTCACGTGGACACACATTGACACTCGGAAGCATCGACAATACGGTCGTGGTTGCCAACCGGTAAATTTTCTTGGCCGCCGCGCTTTTCTCGAACATTCATTGGGCCTTTCTCGCGGCGTGAGTGAGTGGAAGCGATTACGTAATGGCAAGCGCATTTGAACTTGCTGATGTCGGGACTCCGCAACCGTCGCGGTGTCCGCATATTGCGAGCAGACCGGTGCGATCTCGGATCGCAAGTAGTCAACCTCAACGTGTGAACTGCTTCACACCTCGTCGTCCCCAAAAATTGTAGTTAGTTGATCGGCTTTCACGCCGATCGCGGGAGTACTCATGACGACCATACCTGCCTATACAATCGGTGGTTTAACCCGCCCCGAGCTTCATCTCGATCCGAGCGGCAATATCATTCTGGATCCGGCCGCGCAGGCGTTCGTCAATACGTATGGTCTGCAATATCTTTACCTAGGCTGTCCTCCCGGCACGCCGTGGCCGCCGGTGCCCGGCTTCCTATCGCCTCCGACCGACGCCAATTCCGGCGCCAACACGGTCGTTGAGGGCGCCGCAGCCAGTACGTCGGTCGGCATCACCGCGCAATCCACCAGCCTGATCGGTCTTCCGGTCACCTATTCGCTGGCGTCCGATTCCTCGCATGGCGGCTTCAAGGTCGATCCGAATACCGGCGTCGTGTCGATTGCCGATCCCTCCAAGGTCGATTTCGAGAGCTCCGGCGGCAGCTACGTTGTCAATGTGCAGGCGACCGACGGTATCTTCGTCTCGTCGCAGAGCTTCACGATCGCGGTCAGCAATGCGCCGCCCTCGACACCGACCGACGGCAACGCCACCGCCAACGCCGTCAACGAGGGCGCCGCGGTCAACACCTCGGTCGGCATCACCGCGTCGTCGGCCGACGTCAACGGCCCCGGCGTCACCTACTCGCTGACATCGGATTCCTCCAATGGCGGCTTCAAGATCGATCCCACCACCGGCATCGTCACCGTCGCCAATTCCACCAAGATCGACTTCGAGACCGCGCCGGGTCACGCCTACACCATCACGGTCCAGGCCAGCGACGGCCATGGCGGCGTCAGCTCGCAGAGCTTCACGATCAACGTCAACGACGTGGCGGTCAGCACCCCGGTCGACGTCAATGCCGCCGCCAACAGCGTCGTCGAAGGCGCTGCCGTCAATACGCTGGTCGGCATCACCGCCTCCGCGGTCGATCCGAACGGCCCCGCAACCACCTATTCGCTGACCGGCGACACCTCCGGCGGCGGCTTCACCATCAATGCCACGACGGGTGTCGTCACCGTCGCCGATCCGAACAAGCTCGATTACGAGAGCGCGCCGGGCCACGCCTACACCATCACGGTGCAGGCGACGAGTGGCGCGACCACGACGACGCAAACCTTCACGATCGGCGTGACCGACGCCCCGCCGTCGGCTCCCACCGACTCTGACGCCGCGACCAACACAGTGGTCGAAGGCGCCGCCATCGGCACCGCCGTCGGCATCACCGCGCACGCCACCGACATCAATGGCGGCACCGTGACCTATTCGCTGGTCGGCGATGCCCACGGCCTCACCATCAACGCCGCGACCGGCGTCGTCACCGTCGCCGATCCCACCAAGGTCGATTTCGAAACCGCGCCCGGCCACGCCTACACGATCACCGCGCAGGCCAGCGACGGCACGCAGACCAGCACGCAGACCTTTACCGTCAACGTCACCGACGTTGCGCCGGCGGCCCCGGTCGACAGCAATGCTGCCGCGAATACCGTCGTCGAAGGCGCGGCCGTCGGCACCACGGTCGGCGTCACCGCATCCTCGACCGACATCAACGGCCCGGCGGTAACCTATTCGCTGACCGGCGACACTTCCGGCGGCGGCTTCACCATCAACGCGACAACGGGCGTCATCACCGTCGCCGACCCGAGCAAGCTCGATTACGAAAGCGCGCCCGGCCACGCCTATACCGTCACCGCGCAGGCCAGCGACGGCACCCTTGCGACCTCGCAGACCTTCACCATCGCCGTCACCGAAGCCCCGCCGTCGACCCCGGTCGACAGCGACGCCAGCGCCAATGCGATCGCCGAAGGCGCGGCCAACGGCTCGACCGTCGGTGTCACGGCGTCGTCGATCGACGTCAACGGCCCGCCCGTGACCTATTCGCTGATCGGCGACACCTCCGGCGGCGGCTTCACCATCGACGCGACAACCGGCGTCATCACCGTCGCGGATGGCAGCAAGCTCGATTACGAGAGCAGCGGTCCGACCCATTCCTACACCGTCACCGCGCAGGCCAGCGACGGCACGACGGCGAGCTCGCAAACCTTTACGATCGCCGTCACCGACGTCGCGCCGTCGACCCCGGTCGACTCCGACGCCGGCGCCAACACCGTCATTGAAGGCGCAGCCAACGGCTCGACCGTCGGCATCACCGCGTCGGCGACCGACATCAACGGTCCGGCCGTGACCTATTCGCTGATCGGCGACAGCTCCGGCGGCGGCTTCACCATCAATGCCGCAACCGGCGTCGTCACGGTCGCCGATTCGAGCAAGCTCGATTTCGAAAGCTCGGGCGGCAGCTACACCGTCACCACGCAAGCCAGCGACGGCACGCTGGCGAGCTCGCAGACCTTCACCATCAACATCGCAGATGTTGCGCCGTCGACGCCGGTCGACGGCGACGCCGCCGCCAACATCGTTGTCGAAGGCGCGGCTGCCGGCACTGCGGTCGGCATCACCGCGCACGCGACCGACGTCAACGGCCCGGCCGTGACCTGGTCGTTGATCGGCGACACCTCCGGCGGCGGCTTCACCATCGACCCGACGACCGGCGTCATCACCGTCGCCGACCCGACCAAGATCGATTATGAGGGCAGCGGCCCGACCCATTCTTATACGGTGACCGCGCAGGCCAGCGACGGCACGCTGGCGAGCTCGCAGAGCTTCACCATCGCCGTCAACGACGCCGCACCGTCGACCCCGGTCGATGCCGACGCCGGCACCAACACGATCGCCGAAGGCGCTGCCAACGGCTCGACCGTCGGCATCACCGCGGCGGCAACCGACGTCAACGGCCCGGCCGTGATCTGGTCGCTGATCGGCGACACCTCCGGCGGCGGCTTCACCATCAACGCGACGACGGGCGTCATCACCGTCGCGGACAGCTCCAAGATCGATTACGAAAACCCGGCCGGGCACGCCTACACCGTCACCGCGCAGGCCAGCGACGGTTTGCTCACGAGTTCGCAGACCTTCACCATCGCCGTCACCGACGTCGCGCCGTCGACCCCGGTCGATGCCGACGCCGGCGCCAACCGCGTTGCGGTCAACGCACCGGTCGGCGCGGGAACCAGCGTCACGGCATCCTCGACGGACGTCAACGGCCCCGCCGTGACCTATTCGCTGGTCGGCGACACTTCCGGCGGCGGCTTCACCATCGATGCGACCACCGGCAAGATCACGGTCGCCGATCCCAGCAAGATCAACATTGCCGACCCGTCCTATGACGTCACGGTCGATGCGAGCGACGGTACGCTGCACAGCCAGCAGACCTTCACCATCGCCGTCGTGGTCGACCAGGCGCCGGTCGTCACCGCCGGCCACACGCTGAACTACACCGAGAACCAGGCCGCGACCGTGATCGATTCGGCGATCACCGTCACCGACGGCGATGACGCCAATCTGGTGTCCGCGACGGTGCAGATCACCGGCAACTATGCCAGCGGCCAGGATGTCCTCGGCTTCACCAACCAGAACGGCATCACCGGCTCGTTCAATGCCGCGACCGGAACGCTGACGCTGACCGGCTCCTCCAGCGTCGCGAACTACCAGGCCGCGCTGGCGTCGGTGACTTACATCAACAGCAGCGACAATCCGTCCGGGCTGGCGCGCACCGTCACCATCACGACCAATGACGGCACGCTCGACAGCTCGCCGGTCACCGACACCATCAACGTCACCCCGGTCAACGACCCGCCCGTCGTCACCGCCGGTCACACCCTCAATTACACCGAGAACCAGGCCGCGACCGCGTTCGACCCGGCGATCATCGTGTCCGACGTCGACAACACCACGCTGACCGGCGCGACGGTGCAGATCACCGGCAACTACGCGAACGGTCAGGACGTCCTCGCCTTTACGTCCCAGAACGGCATCACCGGCTCGTTCAATGCGGGAACCGGCATGCTGACGCTGACAGGCACCGCCAGCGTCGCCGATTATCAGGCGGCGCTCGCCTCGGTGACCTATCAGAACACCAGCGACAACCCGTCGGGCCTGGCGCGCACCGTCACGATCATCGCAAACGACGGCACGGCGACCTCCACGCCGGTCACCGGCACCATCAACGTCACGCCGGTCAACGATCCGCCGGTCACGACCGCCGGCGGCACGCTGAACTACACCGAAAACCAGGCCGCGACCGTGATCGATGCGTCGGTCAACGTGACCGACGTCGACAGCGCCAATCTGACCGGCGCGACGGTGCAGATCACCGGCGGCTTCGCCGCCGGCCAGGACGTGCTGGGCTTCGTCAACCAGAACGGCATCACCGGCTCGTACAATTCCGGGACCGGCGTGCTGACGCTGACCGGCTCCGCCAGCGTCGCCAACTACAAGGCCGCGCTCGATTCCATCACCTATTTCAACTCGAGCGACAACCCATCCGGGGCGGATCGCACCGTCAGCTTTACGGTCACCGACGGCACCGACAGCAGCAACACCTCGACCTCGACCATCCACGTCACGCCGGTCAACGATGCGCCGGTCGTGAGCTTCGGTGCCATCACCGGCTTCTCCGAGCCGCCGAACGGCACGCCGGCAGCGAACTCGACGCCGGTCACGATCACGCCGAACCTGACGATCACGGACGCCGAAGGCAATAACCTGACCGATGCGACCTTCGTTCTGAACAATCTGAAGCCGTCGGATGCGCTGTCGATCGCAGGCCACGCCGGCAACAGCGGCGATATCGGCGGCATCCACTTCGAGATCACCAGCACCGCCGGTACCGAAACGATCAGCTTCACCGGTACCGACACGCTTGCGCACTACAATGCGGCGCTGGACCTGATCCAGTTCAACAACACCAGCGAAAACCCCGACACCACCGCGCGCTCCTACAGCCTGACCGTGCACGATGACGGCGGTACCGCGAATGGCGGCAGCAACACCGGGACGGGATCGACGACGGGAAGCGTCACCGCGGTGGACGACGGACCCACCGCGTCGGTGCCGGCGGACAATTCGATCGGCACGGCATTCTCGCACACCGACTTCGCGGTTTCAGGACTTTCGGTCGCCGACATCGATGCCGCCAGCGGCAACGTCACGGCGACGATTGCCTCGAGCCATGCGAACCTGACCTTCAATACCGCCGGGCTCGCCAGCTCCACCAACAACAGCAGCCACACGGTGACGCTGACCGGCACCGTCGCACAGGTCAACACCGCGCTGGCGACCTTGACATACAACAGCGACGACGGCTTCACCGGCTCGGATACCGTCACGCTGAACATCAACGACAACGGCAACACCGGCACCGGCGGGCCGCTCACGTCGGGCGCCCAGACCTTCCACGTCGGCGTCGTCCCGCAGGTGTTCTATATCGACAACTCGCCCACGGCGCTGGCCAACAGCGCCAATCTCGGCACCGCGGCCGATCCATACACCTCGATCGCCGCCTACAACGCGGCGAATCCGGCCGGCTCTGGCGACTATGTCGTGCTGAGGTCCGGCACCTATACCGAGGCCAACGGCATCAACCTCGCCAATGGCGTCAACCTGGTCGGCGGCAGTCACTCCCTGACGTTCACCAATCCGGTGACCGGCGCCGTGGTGACCGCCAACACTGCGACCGGCACCGATCCGGTGATCAAGGTGACCGGCGCCGACAACGGCATCGACCTGCTCGGCACCTCGGGCCACAGCATCAGCGGCGTCAGCATCGACACCTCGGCCTCGACCGGCATGGGCATCAGCGACGACAACAACAATGTCGGCACCGTCACGATGTCCGACATCACGGTCAAGACTGCCAGCGGCACCGGCATGAGCTTCACCCATGGCGGCACCATCACGCTGACCGGCACCAACAACTCCATCACGTCGGGCACCGGCACCGCGCTCGATGTCGAGAACACCCAGATCGGCTCGTCCAACCTCATCCTCAAGAGCATCACCTCGAGCGGCGGGTCCAACAACGGCATCATCCTGTCGAACACCGGCACCGCCGCCGGCAACGGCGGCCTGCACATCACCGGCGACGGCTCGACGGCGGGCAGCGGCGGCACCATCGCCAACAAGACCGGCGCCGACGGCAGCACCACGCAGGGCAGCGGCGTCTATCTGAACAACACCAAGGACGTTCAGCTGTCCTATCTGGCGATGCACGACTTCCAGAACTACGGCATCGTCGGCACCAGCGTCACCGGCTTTGCCCTCGGCAACACCACGGTGACCGGCACCAACGGCACCAACGTCGGCGGCATCGGCGAGGGCGACGTCTACTTCACCGGCCTGTCCGGCACGGCGTCGGTAACGAATTCGACCTTCACGGGCGCGGCGCTCGATGCGTTCCACGTCTTCAACAACAGCGGTCAGACACTCAACCGCATCACCATTACCGGCTCGACCTTCGCGACCAATTCGGCGGCCGGAAACAGCTCGGGCGATGCCCTGGTGTTCCAGGCCACCGACGGAACATTCAACGCGACCGTGCAGAATTCGACATTCACGTCGGCGCGCGGCGACCTGTTCCAGCTCGATCTGCACGGCGGCGTCAACTCGGACCTCGTGCTGAACGGAAACAGTTTCTCGAACAACAACCAGAATATCGTCTCGGGCGGCGGCGGCATCACCATCAGCTCCGGCGGGACCGGCGACCACGCCAACCTGACCTTCAACATCGCCAACAATACCATGCGTGATGCCCTCGGCACCGCGCTCGGCATCAGCACGGGATCAGGCGCAAGCTCGTTCAACGGCACGATCGATTCCAACACGATCGGCGTCGCCGGCGTCGCCAACAGCGGCTCCGCCCAGGGCAGTGACATCGGCTTCGTCACGATGGGCGGGGCCAATTCCAGCGTCACGATCACCAACAATCATCTGTATCAGTACAACAACGACGGAATCGAACTGCAGACCGGTGACGCTGCGAACGGCGGCAACGCCCTATTGACCGCGATCGTCATGGGCAACACGGTGTCCAACCCGGGTGCGTTCGGCGCTCATGGCTTCGAACTTAATGCCGGCACGGTCGCGGGCGATGCGCAGAGCGTCTCGTTGACGCTGGGCGGCACCGGCGCCCAGGAAAATCAGTTCCTCGGTTCGGGCGCGACCGGCACCGACATCCGGCTGCGCGATCGGTTTGCCACCACCGTCGGCCTGCACGCGGGCGACGGCTCGTCCTATGGCGGCGGCGCGACCGATACCGCCGCAATCTCGAGCTACGTCCTGGCGCACAATACGGTCACCACGGCGCCGACCATCAGCGTCACGGCGGGCAGCACCAACGGCTTCGGCTCGTCGCCGCTGCTCGCCGCGGATGGCGGCGTGCAGGCCGCCGTCGCGACCCCGGGTGAAACCCACCTGACGCAAAGCCAGCTCGACTCGGTCGTCTCGGCGGCCATTACCCAATGGGCAAAGGCTGGCGTGGACGCGGATCAACTGGCCGCGCTGCATGCCGTCACCTTCAGCGTCGCTGATCTCGCCGGCCAGGTGGTCGGCCTGGAAAGCGCCGGCCACATTACGATCGATGCCGATGCCGCCGGCCATGGCTGGTTCGTCGATTCGACACCGTTTGACAATTTTGAGTTCCCCCACGCGCTCAATGCTTCCGGCTCCGATCTGCAGACCGATTCGTCGACGGCCGCAGCCGGTCATCTCGATCTATTGACCGCCGTGGTCCATGAGTTGGGACACGTGCTCGGCCTCCCCGACCTGACGTCGTCATCCGATGCCAACGACCTGATGTATATCAGTCTCACCGACGGCGAGCGGCGGCTCCCAACCGCCGCGGATGTCACGCAGGCCAACGTGGGATCGGCGAAGGCGATGCCCATGCAGAGCAACACATCCTCGACTCTGAACCGCGACGGCTTCGACTTCTCGTCGTTCACCCAGACACCGTCGCAGGCCAGCACGAGCCACGCGGACCCGGCCGCGAACACCCAGACCTGGTCCGATCTGTTCAGCGGGCACGCCAATGCCGGCACCCCATGGTGGGTCGGCCATGAGGCGACGTTTGCCGCCATGGGCGGCACGCCGACCGACAACCACGCCCAGTTGCACCATGACCTGATCGTCTGACCGGGCACCGTATCGACTACACAACGCCTGCCGAAGCGTTCCGGCAGGCTTGCCTCAGATGGATGGGATCCGCGCTTCCGTCGACCCGGCAAACTTCAATCGCCTCATGATGTCCGCTTGGACATGTCCGATTCGTGACAACGGTCCCGTCAGCAGCGATACCGTCTCGTCGCGAACTGCGAATGGCTCGCGCGGCCGCGGAATCGAAAAAATCGCGGAAACCAGACAATCGTTGAGGTTGCACTAGCCACAAAACACGCTATCGTGCAGACGTTGCACACGCAGCATCATTGCTTCGAATTTTTCACAAATCGTACGGCGTATTCGCGGAGGACCGATGGCCGATCCGTTTCTTTCCGAAGTCCGCATGATGTCGTTCGGCTTTGCGCCCAAGGGTTGGGCATTTTGCAACGGCCAACTGCTTCCCATCGCTCAGAATCAGGCACTGTTCTCGTTGCTAGGTACGACCTATGGCGGGGACGGGCGCGTCACTTTTGGCCTGCCCGACCTTCGAGGCCGGGTGCCGATAAGTATGGGCCCCGGCTATACGCTCGGCCAACGCGGCGGCGAGGAGAGCCACACGCTCACGATCAACGAGATGGCGCAGCACAATCATTTGGCCAACGCCACCAACAGCAACGGTAGCCAGCCGCTCGATTCGGGGGCCTATCTCGGTGCCTTCAACAACGGCTACAGCACGTCGACGACCGACATCACCCCGCTCAATCCATTGACCGTGGGCAATGCCGGCGGCGGCCAGGCCCATCAGAACATGCAACCGTTCCTGACGATCAATTTCAGCATTGCCCTCCAGGGCATTTTCCCCTCGCAGAATTGACGAGAAGCGCCGATGTCAGAATCCTATTTAGGCGAAATCCGTATGTTCGGCGGCAGCTTTGCCCCGGTCGGATGGAATTTCTGTGACGGCAGCCTGTTGGCGATCTCCCAGTACGACGCGCTGTTCAATCTGATCGGCACCACCTATGGCGGCGATGGCCAATCCACCTTCGCGGTCCCCGATCTGCGCGGCCGTGTGCCAATCCACACGGGCACCGCCAGCAGCGGCACGACCTATGCCATGGGGCAGACTGGCGGCGTCGAAAACGTAACACTCACGACGCAGACGATCCCGCAGCATTCGCACGCCTTCATCGCCGCGAAGCAGACCGGCACCGCGTCGAACCCGCAGGGAAATATTCTCGATCAGACGACCGGCACAATCGCGATGTATATCGACGGCCAGCCGCCCGACGGGGCCATGGCAGGCGGAATGCTGACGAATACCGGCGGAAACCTGCCGCACAGCAATTTGCAGCCGCTGCTTTGCGTCACCTTCATCATTTCGCTGTCCGGCATTTTCCCGAGCCAGGGCTAGGAGCGCGACACCATGGCCGACCCCTTCGTCGCCGAAATCCGCATCTTTCCGTTCAACTTCGCTCCCAAGGGCTGGGCCTTCTGCAGCGGCCAGATCCTGCCGATCTCGCAGAACACGGCGCTGTTTTCGCTGCTCGGCGTCACCTATGGCGGCAACGGCACCTCGAATTTCGCGCTTCCCAACATGCAGGGCAACGCGCCGCTGGCGCCCGGACAGGGCCCGGGGCTGTCGCTGTATGACCTCGGCGAGACCATCGGCTCCCCCAATGTGACGCTGCTGCAAAACCAGATACCGCAGCACAACCACCCCGTGAACGTCGGTACGCAGGACACGGCCGACGTTCAAGTCCCGAGCCCGACCCGCATCCTCGGCAAATCGGCCAACGCGTTCGCCTACGTGCCCGGGAGCCCGGCGCCAACACTGACGCAGATGAACGCCACCATGATCGGCATGACGGGCGGCAACCTTCCGCACAACAACATGCAACCTTACCTCACGCTGAACTTCTGCATCGCACTGCAGGGCGTCTTCCCGGCGCGAGGCTGAGCTCGTTTTGGCTCTCGACGCGCCAGGCACCATCACGTCCGCCTTCGGCTGGGCGCGCGCGGCCGAAGTCGGTTGCGGCTTTCGCCGCCTGTCGGAGGCGGACCTGCCGTTCCTCGGCCGCCTCTATGCCTCGACGCGCGCCGAGGAACTTGCGCCGGTGCCGTGGAGCGAGGCCGACAAGGCTGCCTTTCTCGAGCAGCAATTCCGCGCCCAGCACGCGCACTACCAGCAGCACTATCCGAACGCCGATTGGCTGGTGATCGCGCGCCAGGGTGAAGACGTCGGCCGGTTCTATCTCGAACGGTGGCCGAGCCAGCACCGCATCATCGACATCGCCTTCCTGCCCGAGCATCGCGGCAGGGGCTACGGCGAAGCGTTGCTGCGCGACGCGATCGACGAGGCGAAGGCCGCCGGCAAGGACGTCTCGATCCACGTCGAGAAGCTCAACCCGGCGATGCGGCTCTACCGGCGGCTCGGCTTCATCACCGAGGAAGACAAGGGCGTTTACGACCTGATGCGCTGGCGGGCGGCAGAGCGTCAGGTGAAGATCGCCTGATAACCATTGCCGTCCGCGACCGGACCGATCGGCACCAGGAACATCTCGATCACGCCCAATGCCGGATGCCGCACCGGATAGATCGCCTGCGGCAGCCACGCGCCCTTCGGCGCCGTGAACAGCAGCGAGAATGCGCCACCCGGCCGGCCGCTGTTGCCCGCGGGCTCGACCTTGGCGAGCTTCAGCGGCACGACGCGATCCCTCTCCGCCTGCATCGCGAACTCCGCATCCTGATGCGGCGTGAAATCTTCAATATGCAGTTTCGTGAGATCGACGGTGGATGTCATGCGCACGTCCCTGTTGCTTTCGAGGTGTAACACACGCCGCTATGTTGCCGTCAAGATTTCTGCCGGTCATCCGATTTCGACCTGAAGCTTTCACCGTCATTCCGGGGCGTCCTCTGCTTCCACGGGGAGGCAAGTAAACGCAAGACTCGGATGCAGCGCGCCGCGAGGATGCGGATGTATGACTCACGCGAGTGCCACATATTCGATGTCGTCCCGGGCAAGCCACCGGGTCGGCGCGAAGCGCCGCCCGATGACAGGCTCCGCGCGACCCGGGACCCATAACCACCGATGCTAGTCTTGCGAAGGCTGGGGCCCCAGCTTTCGCTAGCAACACACATCGGTGGTTATGGGTCCCTGCTTTCGCACTAGCGTGTCTACACGGTTTTGGGGCGCGACAGATTGACTCGGTACAGCAAGAAGTGGCGTCTCTGCAGCATGTTGTATGATTCTCTCACTGGCGCTTTGATTCGAAGGAGCGCCAGCGATG
>NZ_JAUMTJ010000067.1:0-50692 GCF_032654765.1 Bradyrhizobium sp. 33ap4
GACAAAGCTCGCACCAAACTGGGGCGCGCCTATCCAGGCATACCCAAAGAGTCAAAATCACTGTGACGAGCTACTAGCCGGGGCCGTTCGGCTCGATTTCGGTCAAATCGCCGGGCGATGCCTTGCCGCCCGGCCGGGTTCAGGTGGTCTTGAAGCGCAGCATGCCGTCGGCGTGCATTTCGGCCGTCAGGCGGCCCTCGACCAGCATGTAATTGACATGGGCGACCAGCTCACCGGCGGCGAAGCCCATCTGGTGCTCGTCCAGCACGTGCTTGTGGAACACCACGGGCACCAGCTCCTTGGAGGTCTGCGGCACCTCGCGGCAGGCCTCGGCGATCAGCCGGCAGCGCTCCTCATGGTGATCGGCGAGCTGCTTGATCCGGGTCTTCAGCCCGTAGAACGGCACGCCGTGGCCCGGCAGCACCATCACGTCGTAGGGCAGGGTGGTGGTCAGGCTTGCCAGCGAGGCCAGATATTCGCCGAGCGAGTTCTGCTCGGGCTCGACCGCCCAGACGCTGACATTGGGCGAGATCTTGCTCAGCACCTGGTCGGCGGACAGGAACAGCTTGTCGGCCGCGCAATACAGCATCACCTGGTCGAGCGCGTGGCCGCCGCCGGTGATCACCTTGAAGCGCCGCGTGCCGATCACGACCTCGTCGCCATGGGTGAGGCGGTGATAGGACGGCGGCAGCACTGACACGCGCTTCAGGTAATCCTGGCCACGGCCGAGCAGCTTCTCGGTGAGGTCCTCGTCCATGCCATGGCGGCGGAAGAACAGCCGCTGCGCGTTGCGCCGCTCCTCGGTGCCGCGGTTCTGGTGATAGACCGACTGCAGATATTCCACCTGCGACATGAACAGCGGGCAGCCGAAGCGCTCGGTGATCCAGCCGGCGAGACCGACATGGTCGGGATGCGAATGCGTCACGATCAGGCGGGTGACCTTGACGTGTTTCAGCGGCCCCTCGAACAGCGTGGTCCAGGCCGCGATCGATTCCTCATTGCCGAAGCCGGCATCCACCATGGTCCAGCCGTCGCCGTCGGCGAGCAGATAGATGTTCACATGGTTGAGGCGGAACGGCAGCTTCAGCCGCGCCCACAGCACGCCGGGAGCCACCTCCACGACCTGGTCGTGGCCGGGATGGTTCTCCCAAGGGTATCGCAGTGCCTCCGCCGAGGAGTGCACGGGGTCGGTCTTCGTATGCATCCTACCGGCTTAGCGGCACACGGGCCGCCGCGCCAGCCGAAAAATCAGATAGTCGTCCGGAGAATGGGACGAGAAATCGCCGGAATTCCGTAGCCCGGATGAAGCGAACGGTCTTGCGAATACGTGCCCGTCATTCCGGGGCGCCTCGAAGAGGCGAACCCGGAATCTCGAGGTTCCGGGTTCTATGCTTCGCATAGCCCCGGAACGACGCTGTACCTACGCCGCGCGGATGTTCGACAGGAAGCCGTCGATCTCCGAGCGCAGCACGTCGGCCTCGCGGCGCAGTGCGTCGGAGGCGCTCAGCACCTCGCCGGCGGCGGTGCCCGCCTCGGCCGACGCGGTGGACACGCCGACGATGTTGCTCGACACCTCGCTGGTGCCGCCCGCCGCATGCTGGATGTTGCGGGCGATCTCGCGGGTCGCCGCGCCCTGCTGCTCGACCGCGGCGGCGATCGCGGTGGTGACGTCGTTGATCTCGCCGATCGTGCTCGAGATGTTGCGGATCGCGGAGACGGCCGTCGTCGTCACCTCCTGCATGCTGACGATCTGCTGGCGGATTTCCTCGGTCGCCTTCGCGGTCTGGCTCGCGAGGTTCTTCACCTCGGAGGCGACCACGGCAAAGCCGCGGCCGGCCTCGCCGGCGCGCGCCGCCTCGATGGTGGCGTTGAGCGCGAGCAGATTGGTTTGCGAGGCGATGGTCTGGATCAGGTCGACCACGACGCTGATGCGTGCGGCATTGTCGGCAAGCCCCTGCATCGTGCTGTCGGTGGCGCTGGCTTCCTCCACCGCCTTGCGGGCGATCTCCGCCGAGGTCACGACTTGGCGGCCGATCTCCTGGATCGAGGACGACAGCTCCTCGGTGCCGGCCGACACCGTCTGCACGTTGACCGAGGTTTCCTCGGCGGCCGACGCGACGGCGTTGACCAGCGCGCTCGACTGGTCCGCGGTCGCCGACATGCTCTGCGCAGTCGACTGCATCGAGTTCGCCGCGGTCTGCAGGCTGCCGAGCGCGCTGCGGACGTTGGATTCGAACGTGACGATCTGCGCTTCCATGCGCGAGGCGCGCTCCGCCTTGGCGCTGCGGTCCTTGTTCTGGTTTTCCGTGAGCTCGCGGCTCTCGACCATGCTCTCGCGGAACACCTGCAGCGCGTCGGCCATGACGGCGATCTCGTCGCGCTGGCGGCTCTGCGGGATCTCGGTGTCGAGGTCGCCGTCGGACAGCAGCTGCATCGAGCGCTGCAGGCCGCGGATGCGGCGCAGGATGTTGCGTCCGACATAGAGCCAGACGAACAGGAACGAGCCGACCAGCGTCAGGGCGCCGAGGCCGATCATCACCATGGTCGCGAGCGAGATCTGCTGCCGTGCCTGGAAGGTCGAGCTGTCGGTCTCCTTCTGCACCGCGTCGACCAGCTGCTGGACGCTGATGCCGAGCCCGACATTGAGCTTGCGCGTCTCTTCCAGGATGGTCTGGCCGTAGTCGATCGCGTCGAGCTCTTTCTGGCGGATCTTGAACACGCCGGTCTTGCCTTCGCCGAGCACGAGCAGCCTCGAGGCGGTGTCGCGCACCGCAACGATCGCGGGATTGTTCGGCAGGTCCTCGAGGTTGGACTTGACGCGTTCACGCGCGGCCTTGAACTCGGCCTCGATCGCATCGAGCGTTTCGCTGGAATTGGCCGACAGCGCCGCGGTCATGTCGGCGGCCATCAGATTGCCGGCGGCGAGCACGTTGCTGATCTGGCCGACGGTGCGGGCAGCTTCAGTGGCGTCGTCCGCGGAGACTTCGGCCGCGGCGAGGATGGCGTTGAGCCGGGTCTGCGCGTCGAGCATCGCGGGACTTGCGGCGGAGACGAACGCCGCCTGCGCCTTGCGCAGTGCGTTGTACTGCTTGTCGCGCAGCGCGCCGACCTCGAGCCGCTCGCGCGCCGCCGAGATCAGGCTCTTGGTGGCCTCGTCGGTGTTCTTGACGTTCTCCTGCAATGCGCTGACCACGGATTTGTCGGCGCCGAGCTCGATGATCTCGCCGAGCTTGGCGCTGGTGAGCCGCGCGACGTCCTGCACCTTCTTGGTGCGATCGTTCAGCGCGTCCTCGCTCTGCACGGCGAGCAGGCCGGGGCCTTGCGCCGCGAGCGAAGCGCTTTGCGCGGCAAGTTGCAGGCTCGCGGCAAGCCGCGGAATGTCGCGGCCGGAGAGATCGGTCATGGTGCCGCCGAGCTGATGCAGCACGATGCCGGCGCCTGCGCTGATCACCAGCGCCATGCCTGCGATCACAGCGAACGCCGCGAACAGGCTGCCCCTGACGCCCATCTGCGGCAGATGGATACGCTTGAGATTTGGTTTGCCGAGCTTGAACCGAAACGCCATTGCCCCTGTGCCCCCTGGCCCACTACGCTTGGCCACTATCCTTGGCCACTACTCTTGGATGTTTCCCCGGCGCGGGAGTATCGGTGCGGCCGGTTAACAAAATCGGGAAAATTGCGACGATCTGCGGGATTTTTCAGGGCTGCCGCGCAGTGGCGACGTCTCGGTTCGCTGTGCGGAATCGATGCACGCGATCGGATGCAAAAAGGCCGGCGTGAGCCGGCCTTTTCCACGCCTGGTTGTAAGGGCGATCTCAGTAGCGGCCGTAAGCGGGGCCGCCGGGGTTGCCGAGATTGAAGCGGTAGTTGAGGCCCGCCTTCACCGTGTGCTCGTCATTGTGGAAGCTGCCGACCGGCACCAGCGCGCCCGGCGCGGTGAAGCGGCTGTCGCCGAAGTCATAGTACTGGTACTCGACCTTGGCCGACCAGTTCGGCGCGAACATGTATTCGGCGCCGCCGCCGATGGTCCAGCCGTTGCTGTGGTTGTCGCTGAGCCTGAAGCCGACCGGCGCGCCGCCGAGCGTCACCGTTTCGTTGTTGTCGGAATAGGCATAACCGCCCTTCACATAGATCAGGCCCGGACCCCAGGTGTAGCCGACGCGGCCGGTGATCGAGCCGATGCCGCGCTGGTTGTTGTTGTAGACGTAGCCGCCCGGGAAGATCGCGTTGAGCTGATGGCCGCCGACCCAGGAATACTGGCCTTCGAGGCCGATCACCCACATCGGCGACAGCTGCCAGTCGTAACCGGCCTGCACGCCGCCCATGAAGCGGGCGTCGGAGTCGGACAGCGCGAGGCCATTGAAATTGTTGTTCTGGGAGAACACACCGCCGAGATGGCCGCCGAGATAGAAGCCGGTCCAGTTGTAGAGCGGAGCGGCGTAAACAGGCGCGGGCGCCTTCTGATAATAGCCACGGTTGAAATCGGCGGCGTTGGCGGTCGCGCCAAAGGCAGCGACGGCCGCCGCGACGGCGGCGGTTGCGAGCAGGAACTTCTTCATGGGGGTAGTCTCCGGACAAGTCATGAGGCGCAGCGTGAATGGCGCCATCCACGGCGATGGGTTAGACCGCATTTGAATAAAATGCAGTCACCGGAACGCTGCGCGGAGCGTTAAGTCGCAGCCTTTGCGGCGAAACGTTTTGTTGTGCCTAACGAACGCTTAAGCCGAAATGAAGCAAGGCTTAACGCGGTGTGCGCGGCGCGCATTTCCTGTTAACCAAGCCGTCGGTTAGAGCATGATCCGGAAAAGTGCGAAGCGGTTTTCCCTCGCGACAAACGCGGAACGCGTTTGCGCGGAGATCATGCTCAAACAAGGAGCTAAAGCGCGATGATGATTCAACCTAATGTCATCGCGCTTTAGGCCAGGCGCTTGCGCACATCGTCGCGCATCTGCTCGCGGAACGCCTGGCGGCGGGCGGCGCGATCCTTGACCGGGACGTCGTGGCGATCGAACACGTCGAACTTCTCCAGGATCGGATAGTGCTCGCTCGCCATCGCTAGCACGCGCAGCAGGGCGGCGACCTTCGGGGTCGGGCCGGTGACTTCCCACCTGCGCAGTTTTTCGGCGCCGCCGGCGGCCGATAGCCCGCACAGCTTTGCCATGTCAGCCGCCGTCAGCTCGCGGCCCAGCGCCTCGCCGAGATGTTCGCGCAGTTTCTTCAGTTCTGGGCCGGTCACGCTTGGTCCGCTCCGCGATGGCAAAATGTGAAGTGAGTCACATGATGTGCTCGAGGCGCGGGTTATACGCCACGCAGGCGAGTTCTAAAGGAAACCATCATGCACGGCATCATCGAAAGCCTCAGCCCCGAACACGATCAGATCGATTGGAAATGGGTCGGCAGTGTGTTCGCCTTCTACGTCGTGCTGACGATCGGCGGGATGGGTGTGCTGCTGGCGCGTTGATTCCAGCGCACGCGGGCGCACCGCGTGCCTGCGACTGCCATCGTTTGCGAAGATCCTGGTGCTGCCAGACAGGATTGAACTGTCGACCTCTCCATTACCAATGGAGTGCTCTACCACTGAGCTACGGCAGCATGCCCGGGAAAAATTGAATCGGCCCCAAGGGCCCGTCCAAGCGGGCGGTTCTTGCCACAGGCCTCCCTTTGGCGCAAGCGAAACAGCGCCCCTGCCGCCCTTGAAATCGGCAGAAATCGACCGCCTCGCCGATGATTCCGGCCAATCTGGCCGATTTCGGCCGGATTGGGTTCCCGATTGCGCCGAAACTATCCCGATCCGCGCTTGCCGCCGAATCATATCGCCGCAACTGGCCGACCGGGCAGGGTGCGCGGGCATCCGCCATTGGCTATGCTCGGCCTATCCTCCCCTTGCGCAGGGCGGCGGCGGTTCGAGAGTTATGCAATGACAGGCGACCAGGACAGAGGCGGCGGGCAGGCCGGAGCCCGCGTGAAGGATTCACGACAGGATCGTCTCAAGCTGGCGCTGCGCGAAAACCTGAAGCGGCGGAAATCGCAGGCGCGCGGTCGTGACGATGCGGCCTCTTCCGAAGCCGCCCATGGTTCGCTAGATGGCGGCTCACCAGATGACGCCGGCGGAAACGAGCCGCGCCGTTAACCCGGTTCGTGCGCATTGTTATAAGGAAGCGGGTTGCCGAGATGGCTGTAGATGAGACGACGATCGATCGGCTGAGCGCAACCGCCTACGCCTTCCCGCGCCATGAGCAGACCTTTCCGACCCTGACCGCGCACGAGATCGAGCGGATGCGCCGCTTCGGCGAGCCGCGCTCATACCAGGACGGCGAGGCGCTGTTCGAGACCGGCAAGCCCGGGCCCGGCATGTTCGTGGTGCTGTCGGGCAATGTCTCGATCACCCAGCGCGACGGCCTCGGCCATGTCGCGCCGATCATCGACCAGGGACCGGGCCAGTTCCTCGCCGAGATCGGCCAGCTCTCCGGCCGCCCGGCGCTGGTCGACGGCCATGCCGATGGGGTGGTCGAGACGCTGCTGCTGCCGCCCGACCGGCTGCGCGCGCTCTTGGTTGCGGAGGCCGATCTCGGCGAACGCATCATGCGCGCGCTGATCCTGCGCCGCGTCAGCCTGATCCAGGGCGGCGCCGGCGGGCCGGTGCTGATCGGCCCCGCCTCGGTCGGCAACATGGCGTCGCTGCAGAATTTTTTGGCGCGCAACGGCCAGCCGCACCACCTCCTCGATCCCGAGACCGACAAGGATGCCGCCGACATCGTCGCGCGCTATTCGCCGACGCGCGCCGAGCTGCCGCTGGTGGTCTGTCCCAACGGCACGGTGCTGCGCAATCCGTCCGAGACCGCGCTTGCGATGGCGCTCGGCATGATCGGCAACAGCGCGCATGAAAAACTCTACGATGTCGCCGTGGTCGGCAGCGGCCCGGCCGGGCTTGCCACCGCGGTCTATGCGGCGTCGGAAGGCCTGTCGGTTGCGGTGTTCGATTCCCGCGCCTTCGGCGGCCAGGCCGGCGCCAGCATGCGCATCGAAAACTATCTGGGCTTTCCGACCGGCATCTCCGGCCAGGCGCTGGCCGGGCGCGCCTTCAACCAGGCCCAGAAATTCGGCGCCGAGATGCTGATCCCGGTCTCGATCAAATCGCTCGACTGCACGAAAGCGTCCGGCGCATTCGTGCTCGACACCGCCTGCGGGCATACGCTGCGCGCGAAATCCGTGGTGGTCGCCAGCGGGGCGCGCTATCGCCGGCCCGAGATCGACAATCTCGATGCGTTTGAAGGCCGCGGCGTCTGGTACTGGGCCTCGCCGATCGAGGCGCGGCTCTGCGCCAACCAGGACGTCGTGCTGGTCGGCGGCGGCAACTCCGCGGGGCAGGCGGCGGTGTTCCTGTCGGCGCATGCCCGCAAGGTCAACATGATGATCCGCGGCGGCGGGCTCGGAGCCAGCATGTCGCGCTATTTGATCGAGCGCATCGAGGCGACGCCGAATATCGAATTGATGTTCAACACCGAGGTGATCGGGCTCGACGGCGCGGAGACGCTGCAGCGGGTGCGCTGGCGCAGCCGGCTCGCGCCCGACGAGTTCACCATGGATATCCGCAATCTCTTTTTGTTTGTCGGCGCCGATCCGGCGACCGGCTGGCTCGAGGGCTGCGGGGTGCAGGTCGACCGCGGCGGCTTCGTGATGACCGGCGTGCAGACCGGCGAAGGCGCGCGCGCCGTGCCGCTGCTCGAGACCACGGTGCCCGGCGTGTTCGCGGTCGGCGACGTCCGCTCCGGATCGGTCAAGCGCGTCGGCGGCGCGATCGGCGAGGGCGCTCAGGTGGTGGCCGCGCTGCACGGCTATCTCGCTGACGCGGGTGATCACACACTGTAGCAACGTCGATGCGACGCACGCAAACGTTTTCCCGTCATCCTGAGGAGCCGCGAAGCGGCGTCTCGAAGGATGAATCGGCCACAGTGTGGCCGTGCATCCTTCGAGGCTCGCAAGAGCTCGCACCTCAGGATGACGGATCAGATAGCTGCGACAGGTAAGGGCCGAAAAATGACGAAAGGCTGCACCCATATCGCCGGCATCCAGGATGTCACGCCGAGTGCGCTTGGCTGCGAGGAATGCTTGAAGAGCGGCAGCCGCTGGCTGCATTTGCGCATCTGCCGCACTTGCGGCCATGTCGGCTGCTGCGACGACTCGCCGAACCGGCATGCGACGGCGCATTTCCACGCCACCGGCCATCCCGTGATCGAGGGCTACGATCCGCCGGAAGGCTGGGGCTGGTGCTATGTCGACGAGGTGCTGTTCGACCTGTCGAAGCGCAAGACGCCGCATAACGGACCGATCCCGCGCTATTATTGATGAGGCTTCTCGCACGGCGCACGTGCCGCATCGTGTGACATATGTGCGAAAATTTTCAGCAATCGCCCGCGCCGGCAATTTTTGATGGGATGTCGGCCGTCCTGCCATCGAAGCATGTAGCAATTTTCCGTCACGCATCGTAACCTCGCACGCGGGTCTCAACGGGGAGTGCGCCACATGACGACATTGGTGCTCGTGCACGTCATTATCAGCCTGATTGCAATCGTCGCCGGCGTGCTCGTGATGTTCGGGCTGCTCGGCTCGCGCGCGATGCCGGGGCTGACCGCGATCTTCCTCGCGCTCACGATCCTGACCAGCGCCACCGGCTTCGTGATCCCGCCTTTGGTGACCGAGAAGCTGCTGCCGTCGCACATCATCGGCGGGCTTTCGCTGGTGCTGCTCGCGATCGCCTGCATTGCGCTCTATGCGATGCAGCTCAAGGGCGCCTGGCGTCCGATCTATATCGTGACCGCGATGGTCTCGCTCTATCTCAACGTCTTCGTGCTGGTCATCCAGAGCTTCCTCAAGGTGCCGGCGTTGCAGGCGCTGGCGCCAGCCGTGCCGCCGAACCCGCCATCCGGGCCGGTCTTTGCCGTGGTGCAGGGCATCGTGCTGGTGTTCTTCGTCCTGGTGACCATCGGTGCCTGGCGCCGGTTCAGGGCGGTCACGTTCGCCTGATCTGACAACACCTCGTCATTCCGGGGCGACGCGCAGCGTCGAACCCGGAATCTCGCAATCTAATCTCTAGATTCCGGGTACGCTTCGCGTGCCCCGGAATGACGCATTGGCAACAAGAGGAGCAATCAAATGCCCACCATCACCACCAAAGACGGCGTCGAGATTTTCTACAAGGATTGGGGCTCGGGCCAGCCGATCGTGTTCAGCCATGGCTGGCCGCTGTCGTCGGACGACTGGGACGCGCAGATGCTGTTCTTCGTGGGGCACGGCTTTCGCGTCGTCGCCCATGACCGCCGCGGCCACGGCCGCTCCGCCCAGGTCGCCGACGGTCATGACATGGATCACTATGCCGACGACCTCGCTTCCGTCACCGCGCATCTCGATCTGAAGAACGCCGTCCATGTCGGCCATTCCACCGGCGGCGGCGAGGTGGTGCACTACATCGCCCGCCACGGCGAGAGCCGGGTGGCGAAGGCGGCGATCCTGAGCGCGGTGCCGCCGTTGATGGTGCAGACGGCGAATAATCCCGGCGGCTTGCCGAAGTCGGTATTCGACGGCTTGCAGGCTCAACTCGCCGCCAATCGCTCGCAATTCTACCGCGACCTGCCGGCCGGGCCGTTCTACGGCTACAACCGGCCCGGCGCAAAACCGTCGGAAGCCGTGATCCAGAACTGGTGGCGGCAGGGCATGATGGGCGGCGCCAAGGCGCATTACGACGGCATCGTCGCGTTCTCGCAGACCGACTTCACCGAGGATCTGAAGAAGATCAACGTGCCGGTGCTGGTGATGCATGGCGACGACGACCAGATCGTGCCCTACGCCGACTCCGCCCCGCTCTCGGCCAAGCTTCTGAAGAACGGCACGCTGAAGACCTATAAGGGTTTTCCGCACGGCATGCCGACGACGGAGGCCGAGACGATCAACGCCGACCTGCTGGCGTTCATCAAGGGCTGAAGGTGAGAGAGGCTGTGCTCTGCGCCGCGCGTCTCAACATTGCGCAGCCTCAATCCACCTCGCCCGGTGGCTCACTCCTCTCCCCACAAGGGGCAGGGCAATCGCATACGGAATGAACCGATTCTTCCGCGCCGTCATGGCCGGGCTAAACACTTGTCCCGGCCATCCACGTCTTCTCTTCGCGTGGAAACGAAGACGTGGATGCCCGGGACAAGCTCGGGCATGACGAGTTTGTGGGAACTCCGATCGCCTCAAACGGCCATATGCGATTGCCCTACCACAAGGGGGAGGAGTCCGAAGCATGTGCTCGCCTTACGGAGACTATGTTTCGGAAGCGCCGTGATCGGCTGGCTCACTCGAAAATCGCGCGGATCGCGGCGAACAGGCGCTTGGCGACCAGGTCCGGCTTCTCGCGGGCGCCATCGTCGGCCCAGAGCTCGCTGCCGACGCGCATCGCGCCGGTCGTGATCATCGCGACCAGCCGGGCTTTCATCCGGTCGCTCCTGTGGTTGGCGCGCTTGAGCAACGCGTTGGCGAGTTCGCGCTCAAGCCCTTCATATTTGGCCTGATCGCGCGCCTGCAGCGCTGGATTGTCGCGCTTCAGCCGCGCCAGCGCGACCGCCTCGCGCGGGTCGATCTGCTTGACCATGTCGGCGATGGCGTTCTCGGCGGCCTGCAGCATGGATTCAGTGGCCGGGCGCGCCGCAACGGCTGCGATCAGTGCCGCGGTACCGTCCTCCTGCCAGGCCAGCACCACGTCTTCCTTCGAGGCGAAATAGTGAAAGAAGGTGCGGCGCGAGACGTCGGCGGCGGCGACGATGTCGTCGAGCGTGGTCGCCTCGAAGCTGCGCTCGAGAAACAGCATCATCGCCGCCTTGGTCAGCCGTTCCCGGGTCTCCTGCCGCTTGCGTGCGCGCAGGCCCGCCGCCGGCGGCGCCGGATTCGCTTTGGATTGCGCCGACTTGACCGGTTTCTTGGCCGATTTCCTGGCCGGTTTGCGCGCGGGCGCCGGACGTTGCAATTTTTCACCCCTTGCAAAAATGCACTTAGTGCACATTTCGTCGGATGCGGCTGGACCCGCAGGAACCCGACGAGAAACCCGAATCGTGTCGCAAGGAGATATAAGCATGACCGGCTGGAGCACTGCAGACATTCCGCGGCAGGGCGGCAGGACCGCCGTGATCACGGGCGCTACCGGCGGACTCGGCTATGAGACCGCGCTGGAACTGGCGCGCGCCGGCGCCAATGTCGTGCTCACCGGCCGCAACGGCGCCAAGGGGCAGGACGCGCTGGCGCGAATCCGCGCGCAGCTTCCCGATGCCGCGGTGACCTATGAAACGCTCGACCTCGCGAACCTCGCATCGGTTGCCGATTTCGCCGGGCGCTTCGCCGCCACGCATACCACGCTCGATCTCCTGATCAACAATGCCGCGGTGATGTCGCTGCCGACGCGGCAGGTCACCGCTGACGAGTTCGAGATGCAGTTCGGCACCAACTATCTCGGCCACTATGCGTTGACCGCGCTGCTGTTGCCGCAGCTCCGCCGCGGCCACAACACCCGCGTCGTCAATCTTTCCAGCCTTGCGCATCGCTCCGGCGTCATCAATTTCGACGATCTGCAGGCCCGCCGTTCCTACGCGCCGTGGCGCGCCTACTGCCAGTCGAAGCTTGCGATGCTGATGTTCGCGCTCGAACTGCAGCGTCGCAGTGCGATCAACGGCTGGGGACTGATGAGCAATGCCGCGCATCCCGGCTACGCGCGCACCGAGCTGATCCCGAACGGTCCCGGCACCGACAGCCTGTCGTGGCGGTTCGGTCGATATTTGCAGCCGATCATGAGCCACTCCGCGGCGGCGGGCGCATTGCCGACGCTGTTCGCGGCGACCTCAGCCGCGGCCCAGCCGGGCGGCTATTACGGGCCCAACGGGTTCTACGAGTTGAAGGGCCCACCTGCGCCGGCGCGCATCATGCCGCACGCCAGGGACATCGCGGTAGCGCAGCGGCTATGGGATATCTCGGCGGCGCTGACCGGTGTATCGTTTGATCAGGTCGCAACCGCCGCCTGAACGGATCGGGCGGCAGCAGGGCAATCGAGATGAAGGTCATCCTGTTCGGCGCGACCGGCATGGTCGGGCAGGGCGTGCTGCGCGAATGCCTGCTCGATCCCGGCGTCGAGCGCGTGCTCGCGGTTGGGCGCAGCCCGACCGGGCAGCGCGATGCCAAGCTTGTCGAGTTGATCCACGACAATTTCGTCGATTACAGCGCGATCGAGCCTCAGCTTGCCGGCTACGACGCCTGCTTCTTCTGCCTCGGCGTCTCCTCGATCGGCATGGACGAGGCACGCTACCGCCATCTCACCTACGACATCACGCTGGCCGCGGCGACGGTGCTGGCGCGGCTCAATCCCGGCATGGTGTTCACCTATGTCACGGGGCGTAGCACCGATTCCACCGAGCGCGGCCCATTGATGTGGGCGCGGGTGAAGGGCAAGACCGAGAACGATTTGCTCAAGCTGCCGTTCAAGGCCGCCTACATGTTCCGGCCTGCCGGGATCCAGCCGCTGCATGGCGTCCGCTCCAAGACCGGCTGGGTGCAGGCGATCTATCTCGCGACCTCGCCGCTGCTTTCCTTTCTGGTGCGGGTCGCCCCGAGCTACATGACGACATCGGAACAGCTCGGCCGCGCCATGCTGAAGGTCGCCCGCGACGGCTACCCCAGGCCGGTGCTGGAGAGCGAGGACATCAATCGCCTCTGAAGCGTGGTGGGCCGGTTCCCTCGCGCGGCGATTTCGCCAGGTCTCTTGGTACCTCCCGGGCCGCGAGGCGTTATAACCACCGTCATGTCCCCACCCGCGCCGCTGAAACTGATTGCTCTCGATGCCGATGACCTCGCGGTCATCTCGGCTCATGTGCAGGACGCCCACGTCCAGCCCTCCGACATCGTCTGGCGCCAGGACGAGAAGCGGCTCGTGGTCGGCCTGAACCGGCTGGACTGGGAGCAGACCCTGTCGGGCGGCGCCTGCTCGCGGCGGCTGATCGCCGCGCTCAGGTTCGACCGGGTGCTGGCATGCAAGTCGCGCAATATCGACCTGGAAGTCCCGGAAGCCACCCTGGAACTGCTCGGGATCGAGTTCTATGCCTCCGACCCGCCGGGCGGCAGCGCGCTCCTGATGTTCGGCCATGGTGGGGCGCTGCGGCTGGATGTCGAGTGCCTGGAGTGCGAATTGACCGATCTGGGCATCGACGATCTCGGCGTGGCGCCGGGGTGATTGGGCACGTCATTCCGGGGCGGTCCCAACGGGTCCGCGCAAGGCGCGGCCCGATGACAGGCTCCGGACCAGACCCGGAATCTCGAGATTCCGGGTCTGGTCCTTCGGACCATCCCGGAATGACATCCCCCAAGGGTTGACGGCCATTATCCGTCGCGCCATTGAGCAGGGACCCGAATTCCTCCTAAGAAAGCCGTCATGCCCGTTCGCCTGGACCGACAGAGCGCCGATTTCGAGCAGCGATTCCGCGATTTCCTGGCGGCCAAGCGCGAGGTGTCGGCCGACGTCGAGCGCGCCACCCGCACGATCGTCGACGACGTGGCGGCCCGCGGCGACGCGGCGCTGCTCGAGGCGACCAAAAAGTTCGACCGGCTCGATATCGACGCGGCCGGCCTGCGCATTACCGCAGCCGAGATCGACGCCGCGGTGGCGGCCTGCGACCCCAAGACCGTCGAGGCCCTGAGGTTCGCGCGCGACCGGATCGAGACCTTCCACCGCCGCCAGTTGCCGAAGGACGAGCGCTTCACCGATGCCGCCGGCGTCGAGCTCGGCTGGCGCTGGAGCGCGGTCGATGCGGTCGGCCTCTACGTGCCCGGCGGCACCGCGGCCTATCCGTCCTCGGTGCTGATGAACGCGGTGCCGGCCAAGGTCGCCGGCGTGCCGCGGGTGGTGATGGTGGTTCCGGCGCCGGACGGCAAGCTCAACCCGCTGGTGCTCGCCGCCGCCCATCTCGGCGGCGTCTCGGAAATCTACCGCGTCGGCGGCGCCCAGGCGGTGGCGGCACTGGCCTACGGCACCGCGACAATCGCGCCGGTCGCCAAGATCGTCGGCCCCGGCAACGCCTATGTCGCCGCGGCAAAACGGCTGGTGTTCGGCAAGGTCGGCATCGACATGATCGCCGGCCCCTCCGAGGTGCTGGTCATCGCCGACGACACCGGTAATGCCGACTGGATCGCGGCCGACCTCTTGGCCCAGGCCGAGCATGACGTCAGCGCGCAGTCGATCCTGATCACCGACAGTGCACGGCTCGCCGCCGACGTCGAGCGCGCGGTCGAGACGCAGCTAGCGACCTTGCCGCGCGGCGAGATCGCCCGCACCTCGTGGAACGACTTCGGTGCCGTGATCAAGGTGGCAAAACTCGACGACGCGGTCGAGCTCGCCAATGCGATCGCGGCCGAGCATCTCGAGATCATGACCGCGGATGCCGAGGGCCTGTCGGACAAGGTCCGCAACGCCGGGGCGATCTTCCTCGGGGCCCATACCCCGGAGGCGATCGGCGACTATGTCGGCGGCTCCAACCATGTGCTGCCGACCGCGCGCTCGGCGCGGTTCTCCTCGGGCCTCGGGGTGCTTGACTTCATGAAGCGAACCTCGATCCTGCGGTGCGGGCCGGATCAACTCCGTGCGCTCGGGCCCGCCGCGATGACGCTCGGCCAGGCCGAGGGTCTCGATGCCCATTCACGTTCCGTCGGATTGCGCCTCAACCTCTCATGAACAAGCCACCAGACGACGAGGATTCCAACAATCGCATCGTCGCGGTGACGCTCGACGAGGAATCGATCGGCCGTTCCGGGCCCGATATCGAGCATGAACGGGCGATCGCGATCTACGATTTGATCGAGCAGAACCTGTTCGCGCCCGAGGACGCCGCCGGGCCGGGGCCTTACACCCTGCATATCGCGATCACCGGCAACCGGCTGATGTTCGATATCCGCAAGGAGGACGGCGCGCCGGTGGTCGCGCATCTGTTGTCGCTGACTCCGTTCCGCCGTGTCGTGAAGGACTACTTCATGATCTGCGACAGCTACTATCAGGCGATCCGGACCGCGACGCCGGACAAGATCGAGGCGATCGACATGGGCCGCCGCGGCATCCATGACGAGGGCTCGCGCACGCTGCAGGAGCGGCTCAAGGGCAAGGTGCGCGTCGATTTCGAGACCGCGCGGCGGCTGTTCACGCTGATCACTGTGCTGCACTGGAAGGGTGAAGGCGCATGATCCCGTTAAGTGGATACCGGTTTTCGGATCAGATTATGCGCCAATCGAAGTGGCGCATGATCGGTGAAGCGGTGATTGACGGGGGCGTACCCCGATCGAAAAAAGCCTGATCGCATGGAAGCGCCGCGCGCGCGCAACCCCCAGGCCGTGCTGTTCGCATGCGGCCTGAACAGCGTGCGGTCGCCGATGGCCGAAAGCCTGCTGCAGCAGATGTTTCCGCAAGGCCTCTATGTCCGCTCGGCCGGCGTCAAGAAGGGTGAGCTCGACCCGTTCGCCGTCTCGGTCATGGCCGAACTCGGCCAGGACATTTCCAGCCACAAGCCGCAAACCTTCGAGGAGCTCGAGGACTGGGAGGGGCTGAACTTCGATCTCATCATCACGCTGTCGCCGGAGGCGCACCACAGGGCGCTGGATCTCACCCGCACGCTCGCCGCCGATGTCGAATACTGGCCGACGCAGGATCCGACCGGCACCAGCGGCAACCGCGAGCAGAAGCTCGCCGCCTACCGCGAGGTCTGCGACGGCCTGTTGCTGCGCATCCGCCGCCGCTTTGCCAGGGCCGGCGCGGCAAACCTGTGAGGCTCGGCGAGGCGAGGGGACCAGCTTGTTCCGATTCGCAGAACCGCCGCTTGTCGCCAGACTGACAAACAGCTGTGCTTATGGGGCCTGGTCTCAGGCGGGGGCGCGATTCGCGGCCGGTTCCAAGGTTGTGCATCCATGCCCCATCCGATAGGTTCCGCCCGCGTCTGTCCCCCCGATTCAGCCCAAAAGCCCGCATGCTAGGCCGTCCCAAATTCGTTCTTGCTTCCGGTTCGCCGCGGCGGCTGGCCCTGCTCAACCAGGCCGGCATCGAGCCCGATGCGCTGCGCCCGGCCGATGTCGACGAGACTCCGCGGCGGGGCGAGTTGCCGCGCGCCTGCGCCAACCGCCTGGCGCGCGCCAAGGCCGACGCGGCGCTGAAATCGGTGCATCTTGACGACGACCTGCGCGGCTCCTTCATCATTGCCGCCGACACCGTGGTCGCGGTCGGCCGCCGCATCCTGCCCAAGGCCAATCTGGTCGACGAGGCCGCGCAGTGCCTGCGGCTGCTGTCGGGCCGCAATCACCGCGTCTACACCGCGATCTGTGTGGTGACGCCGCGCGAGGCATTCCGTCAGCGCCTGGTCGAAACGCGCGTGCGCTTCAAGCGGCTCAGCGAGGACGACATCCAGGCCTATATCGGCTCCGGCGAATGGCGCGGCAAAGCCGGCGGCTACGCGGTGCAGGGCATTGCCGGGTCGTTCGTGGTCAAGATGGTCGGCTCCTACACCAATGTGGTCGGCCTGCCGCTCTACGAGACCGTGACCTTGCTCGGCGGCGAGGGCTTTCCGATCCGCCACGGCTGGCTCAACTCCGTCGCGGTGTGAGGTATCCACTGAGGTCGTATCGCATCGCAGATGCGATACGGATGGGGCTCTTTCCTCGTGAACGACTCGCGATGAGACCCCACCCCAACTGCTCCACATCGTCATGGCCGGGCTATGCAACGAGGCCGATAGCCGGACGCGATAGCCTGCCGCAGGGGCGCGCTGCCAAAATATCGAAAACAACCCCATGCAAAGTAGCCGGCGGCTGCGGGCGTTCGACACGACAACTTGACTCGTCGGGCAAATCAGCGGCATTCTTCCATTATCCAGAAATCGCGGAGACGCCCTTCGCTCCGAGGCTATCGCCCTGCGCTTGCGGGCGAGGCCGCCGTCTCGAGCCACGAGGCCAAGCACCTGCGCGGCCGGCGAAGACGCATATGCGATTGCCCTACCCGTAAGCAGGGAGGGAACGCAGCGGAACATGCGGCAGATGATGTAAACTCCGGCTCAGCCATGACCGACCAAGCCCGAACGCCCAAGGCCATACCCTCTGCCACCCCGCGCGCCTGCCCGATCTGCGGCAAGCCCGTCGAGCAGGCCTTCCGCCCGTTCTGCTCGGCGCGCTGCCGCGACGTCGATCTCAACCGCTGGCTGACCGGCCGCTATGTCGTGCCCGGCCGCGAGGACGACGCGGAGGACCCGGAATAGCCAAGATTTCCCAACAAGTTGGGGAAAGAGTGCCGGGCGGGCCGCGGCCGGCGAAGCCTTTGGCGAAGGCGGGTGGACACGACGCTCCGACCTCTCTATAAACCGCCCGCTCGCTCCGGCCTTTTCGGCCCCGCGGGTATGCCCAGGTAGCTCAGTTGGTAGAGCATGCGACTGAAAATCGCAGTGTCGGTGGTTCGATCCCGCCCCTGGGCACCACTCCTGAACAGATTTATGAAACCAAGGTTTGGGTTGACCCTTTCGGCCGAAAACGGACCGGATGCTGTCATTTGAGCCGACGGTCCTCCGACGCGATGATCGCGTCGACCACGCTTGCGAGATAGGCCTTCCGAGCAGCGACGTCGCCCGACACGAGTTGCTGACGCATCAGGCGGGTGAACCGATCGATAGCGATCGGGTCAATCCGGATGGGGGGGCACTCGACTTCTTCGCATAATGGAGAGCCACAACGGCCCTACCCCGGCTTGCCATCAACGCGGCGATCCGGTTCTTGAGGGATCCGGATCCATCGGTACCGTCGATAGCGCCGGTCTCAATGGCCGCATAAAGGCGCTCCAGCCGTTCCTCGGTCTCGGAAGTTTGGCGTGCTAGCTAGAGCCTATCGCGCGAAAGGATCTTCATAAAGAGTCCGTCCAGCTGTCTCCGGCATGAAGCGCAGCGCGATCAGCCCAACAACGCATGTAGCCATCATGTAATAGGCCGGCATCAGCTCGTTCCCGGTAACAGAGATAAGGCCGCTGTTGATTGCCGGCGCCGTGCCGCCAAAAATGGATGTCGAAATGTTGTAAGCGCCGGCGAAGCCGGCGAAACGCACGTGGGTGGGAAACATGGCCGGGAAAGTCGCCGAAATGGTCGCGAGTTGCGGTACGTAGAGCAGCCCGAGCAGAATGAAGCCGACACAGGCGCCGACGAGGCCCGTGCCCATGAGCATGTAGAGAGGGGCCACCAGCAGAAACAACCCGATCAGGGAGAAGCTCCACATCGGACGGCGCCCGATTCGGTCCGAGAGCCGGCCAGCAAATGGCAGGAACAGCATCATGAACAGCATGCCGAGGAGCGGCACCGCAAGCGCCTCATCCGGCGACAGGCCGATGCGGCTCTGAAGATAGGTTGGCATGTAGCTGAGCAGCGTATAATTGACGACATTGAGCGCAACCACCAGGCCGCCGACGACGAGCATAGGACGCCGGTGACGTGCCAGAAGGGCGATCAGGCCTGGTGAGGATCGTGCCTGGCTTGCGGTTTCGTGGGCACGGAAGACCGGCGTATCTTCCATTCTCGCGCGCAGATACGCGCCGACGAGGCCCATTGGCGCGGCGACCAGAAACGGAACGCGCCATCCCCAGTCGTGCATCGCCTGATCACCCAGAAAGAGCGAGAAGGATAACATCAGGAATGCGCCCAGCGAGAAGCCGGCCAGCGTTCCGAACTCCAGGAAACTCCCATAAAAGCCGCGTCGGTCATCGGGAGCGTACTCGGCCATGAACGTCGCGGCGCCGCCGTATTCGCCACCGGTCGAAAAGCCCTGTACGATGCGGAGAAGAACGAGCGACAGTGGCGCCCAGAAGCCGACGCTGTTGTAGGAGGGAATAAGCCCGACGCACAGCGTCGCGCCCGACATCAGCAGTATCGTTAGCGCCAACACGGATTTTCGGCCCACCCGGTCTCCCAGCGATCCCCAGAATATCCCGCCTAGCGGCCGTATGAGGAAGGAGATCGCGAACGTAGCCAACGCAAAAAGCACCGCTTCCCCGACGTCTCCGGGAAACAGTGCCGCGGAAATGTACGTCACGCCATACGCATAAATGCCGTAGTCGAACCATTCCGTCGCATTGCCGACGGCAGAGGCGGCAATCGCACGGCGCAACGTGGCGCGATCAGCAGTTGGATCAGGTGCGGAAACAGAGGCATTCACGATTGCTGTTCTCCGATCACCGCTGCGTCGGGCGTATTGGGGTCAAGCAGCGATGCAATCGGCGTCGTGCGTGGAAGAATCTGAAAGTCCTGCTGCTCGGGTGCAGGAACAGGTGGGGTTGCCGTCTGCCGCCACATGCCGAACGCGGCCGCGCCGCCGGCGCAAAGGGCGATGAAAAGGAAAAGCCCGCCTCTGCTCCAGCCTGTCATGAATATCGCTCCACCGATCGGCCCGAGCGCGGCGCCGACGGAATACAACAGCACCAGCCGTCCGCTTGCGGCGATACGTTGTGCGGCGTGCAGACGGTCGTTGCAATGGGCCACGCAGAGTGGATAGAGCGCAAAGCTGAGACCACCAAACATTGTTCCGAGAATCAGCAGCCACGGGCCGACCGACGAGAGAAAGGAGATGACCAAGCTGATACACAGGGTTGCCGCGAAACTGAGCACGATGACCTGGCGACGATCATAGCGGTCGGAAATGCGTCCGAGCGGCCATTGCAGGATCACGCCGCCAAGAATCACGATCATCATGAAGTGGGCTGTCTGCGATAAATCGAACCCTAGGCGTCGAACCTGCACTGCGGCCAATCCGTAAAATGCCCCTAACATCAAGCCGGTCGTCATTACTCCGACAGCACCGAGGGGTGATGCGGCAAAGAGTGTTCGGGTTCCGAACGCCGCGGCTTCGGCAGGCGGCGGCGCCGAGTTGCGTGTGAGACAAAGTGGAATGATCGCGAGCGAGATTAGCATTGACGCTAGTTGAAACGGAACAGCAGGCAAATCACCGCTGGCTCCAAGCAGCAACTGTCCCACCGCCTGTCCGCAATATAGTGCAACCATGTAGGCCGCTAGAATGCTGCCGCGCGAGGCCGCGTCAGCGCGTTCGTTTAGCCAGCTCTCGAGACAGACGAAGACGCCGGCGACGCAGAAGCCGTCGATCAGCCGCAGTCCCGACCAGAGCAGGGGATGGATGATTTGCGCGTAGCCGAGCGTGCTCGCGGAGAGAAGCGCAACGAACGCCGCAAAGGCGCGGATATGTCCCACGCGCCGGACGATACGCCCCGAGCGCAGGGCTCCGACGACCAGCCCGGCAAAATAGGCGGTCGCCACCGCGCCGATCACGATCGTGCCCTGTCCCGCCCGCTCGAGCCGCAAACCCAGTAGCGTCGCCATAAACCCGCTTCCCGCCATGAGCATAAAGATGGCGAGCAGCAGGCTACGAACCGGGGAGATTGCCGCAAGCATGACGATTGCGACGCGCGCCGTCAGGCCGCGCGCCGGCCTTCCGCTTCCCCGTCGGCCTCCACCGGGACACGATGCAGAACCCTAGCGCTAGCATCGAAGTGGCAAACGGTCACGACGAACTGAACGTCAGCATTGCGAATCTGATGCCGCGTCGCAATCACGTCGATTCGTACGTTATCGAGGGCTCGGAGCGCATCGAACACCAAGCCTGGCCAAGCGATGTCGCTGTCGGCCATCGCTTGACGCCATCCGTCCGCGCCGTCATCGGCAACAAGGCGTGCATAGATACCAGGCTCGTAGGTCTTCTTGTGCTCCAGCAGCAGGTCAGTCATCCCGGCATAGGCGGAGACGACAAAGGCGCGATTGTAAAGGTCCTCGCCCTTGCGCTCCGCGATCGGAACGTCGTCGAATAGCGTGCCAGTCGCGGCCATCGATGTGCCGCCGATCTTCTCGACACTATGAAAACCGCTCATGCGAGAGCATCCTCCATCAACGGGCCGTGCTGAGGCACGAGAGCTTTCGGGTCGCTGCGCGCGGCAACGAAGCTCGGCCGCGGTTTTTTGACGCCGAATGGCGCCTGCAGCCGGTTGCTCACGGCGTTATAGACGAAGAACGCGTTAGCGCGTGGAAATGGCGTGATGTTGCCGTTCGATCCGTGCATCGTGTTGCAATCGAAGATCACCACCGTGCCCGCCTTACCGGTCGGCGCCACGATGCCGTGGCGGTGCGCCAACTCGGTCAGACTTTGCCGGTCGGGCACGCCATACTCCTGCTTCTTCAGTGACGTGCGATAGTGGTCTTCCGGCGTCGCCCCAATACAGGTCAGGAAGACGCGGTGCGATCCGGGCATCAGCATCAGGGGGCCATTGTCCGGCGTATTTTCCGCCAGCAGGACTGACATGGAGAGTGCTCGCATGCGCGGCATGCCGTCTTCCACGTGCCAAGTCTCGAAGTCGGAGTGCCAGTAGAACTCCTTGCCTTCGAAGCCGGGCTTGTAGTTCAGGCGTGACTGATGGATGTAGACCTTGTCGTTCAGCAGGAACTGAGCGATGCCTGACAAGCGTGCGTCGGCGGCGAGGCGCCCGATCACTCTACTCTGAGAGTGGATCTCGAAGACCGAACGGATTTCTTGGCTGTCCGGCTCGGCGATGATCGTTTCCGGATTGAGGCCGTTAGGGCTCGATAGCAGTTTCTTTGCCTGCGTCTGCAGGTGGTCGACTTCCTCGGGAGAGAGGACATCCTTGAGCACGAGGAAGCCATCGCGATCGAACTGCTCGGCCTGCTGCCGCGTTAGCGGTGCGCTCTCGCTCCAGTCGCTATGAATAACGGGATCGAGACGCGGAAGCATCTGGGCCTCCGAGGTGAGACGGGATGGGTAAATGTCTGTCAATGCCTTTCCCTCTTTCAGTTGTTTCAGGAGTTAACGGCCGCCTCGCGCGGCGCTTCGACATCAGTCGGATAGGCACCAGTCTCATCGTGCACTTCCTGGCCGGTGACCGGCGGGTTGAACACGCAGGCCGTCAGGAGGTCAGTGTCCGGGCGAACGATATGCTGGTCGTTCTTGTTGAGGGCGTACATGATGCCCGGTGCGAGCTTGTGCGTTTCGCCGGTCCCGAGGTCTTCGATGGTCCCGGTTCCCTTCAGTATGAAAACCGCCTCGAGATGGTTCTGGTAGTGCATCTTGAGTTCTTCGCCCGCGTACATCGTCGTAATGTGGAAAGAGAAGCCCATGCCGTCGCTCTTGAGCAGAAGGCGGGCACTGTCCCAGCCCTTCGATTTGACGAGACGATCGGTCTTTTGAATGTCGCGGAGTTGACGAACGATCATTGTTCTTTCCTTTCGTTATTCGGCTGCAATGCCGTAGCTGCCGGTCCGCACCGCGCGGACCGACTCCTCGATGATGTCGAGGCCGGCCGAGAGAGCGGCGTCGTCGATAATGAGAGGTGCAAGCACCTTGACGATTTCGTCGTGTGCGCCGCTCGTTTCGATGATGAGTCCGGCGGCAAAACAGGCGCTGGTGATGGCATCGGCAGTTTCACCGGACCCGACGTCGATGCCGCGCATCATGCCGCGGCCGCGTGTCGAAAGGCCGAATCCAGAAGCGATGGCATCCAGGCGTCGTGCGAGCAATCGTCCCTTGCGCTGGACGTCCTGCTCGAACTCGTCATCCTTCCAGAAGTTCCGCAGAGACGCGGTGGCCGTGATGAAGGCGTGATTGTTGCCCCGGAACGTGCCGTTGTGTTCGCCGGGCAACCATTGATCCAACTCGGGTCGGAACAGTGTCAGCGCGAAGGGAAGCCCCATGCCGGACAGCGATTTTGCCATGGTGACGATGTCGGGCGTAAAACCCATGCCTTCAAAGCTGAAAAACGGACCGGTGCGTCCGCATCCGGCTTGAATATCGTCGACGATAAGGAGTGCGCCGTGGCGTTTTGCGATATCGGCGATTGCACGCAGCCAATCCGGCGATGCGGTGTTGAGACCGCCTTCGCCCTGAACCGTCTCGACTAGAATCGCGGCCGGCGCATCGAGCCCGCTGGAAGGGTCGGACAGCCGCCGTTCCAGCAGCGCGGCGGTGTCGAGATCCGGGCCGTGATAGCCATCGTAAGGCTCGTGGCTGACATGGCTGAGTGGTACGCCCGCGCCGGTGCGCTTGGCGGCATTGCCGGTGCAGGCCAGCGCACCGAGGGTCATGCCGTGGAAACCGTTCGTGAAAGCGATCACCAGTCCACGGCCGGTCACCTTGCGGGCCAGTTTGATGGCGGCCTCGACCGCGTTAGTGCCGGTCGGTCCGGTGAACATCACGCGGTAGTCCAGCCCGCGTGACTTCAGAATCAGCGACTCGAATGTTTCGAGGAACTCCGCCTTGGCGTCGGTATGCAGGTCAAGCCCGTGCGTGATGCCGTCAGTCGAGATGTAGTCGATCAGCGCTTGCTTCAGCGCGGGATGATTGTGTCCGTAATTAAGCGTCGAGCATCCCGACAGGAAGTCTAGATAGCGTCCGCCCTGATTATCATACATCCAGACATTGTCAGCTCGGCTGAACTGGCGCGGCATGGTGCGCGCATAGCTCCGCACGACCGACTCCCGGCGTTCGTAAATGGATCGGTTCGGGATATGGCTGGTCGGCTTGGGTCGTGTATGGCGAGCAAGTGTGGTTGTTGTGGTCATGTCGTCAGTTCTCCTGATCTCTGGCTCCGGGCTGTCGGTTTGGCAGGGGGCCAATGCGGGCCAGCCACTCTGTGGCGTGCTTACCGGCGAAATGCGCGTCGCACTCGAACATCACACTGCGGATCAGCGGAGCGCCCCACGCGCGGGCCAGTCCGTTGAACAATGCCCAGGATGGAGCGTTGTCGTCGGTCACTGTGGTGAGGAGATACTTGGCACTTTCGGCGGAAGGGCGATCCAGCAGCGCGTTGATCATGCGCTGAGCAAGGCCTTTGCCGCGCGCCGCCTTCGCGACCGCGACCTGCCAGACGAAGAAGCTGTTCGGTTCCGAAGGCGGGCGATAACCTGAAACCCATCCTAGAATTTGCGCGTGACGTTCCGCAACGAGGCAGGAGTCCGTGAAGTGCGTGCACTGGAGGAGGTTGCAATAGGCGGAATTGGAGTCCAGTGGCGCGCAGGCTGCGACCAGGCGGGTAACCGCGGGGCCGTCAGCGGGCGACGGCTTTCTCAACTGGAACGCTTCGTTGACATCCGGAGCAGCGTCGAAAGCCACTGGCGAGGATCCACCGAAAGCGTCGACCCGAGGGCCGGTTATTGCTTCAGATTTCGAATTAATCGCTTCATTCTCCGAAATATATAGCGCTTTACCTTATAGGAAAATAAGTGGCGAAATCTTGAAAATTGGCTTGAGATCTCACATCAAAAGCTTCGTAGATATTTCGTTATCCGAATAAAATTTGAAGGGCTGACTTGGAACCGGTTACGATTCGCCTCGGCGCGGCCGTAGCTATAAGAAAAGCCACATGAAATCAGAGATCGCCTCACTGACGCTGCGCGCCCTGCGAAGAGTGCTGCGGGCAACTGAGATCGGCAGTCGCCAGCTGGCCATTGCGACCGGCCTTACGACATCGCAATGGCTCGTGTTGCGAGAGATCGACGCGCGCGAGAAAACCACACCGGGTGTCATTGCGCAGGCGCTTCAGTTCGGTCAGGCAACGATCACGACGATCGTCGATCGGCTTGTGGCGCTCGATCTAGTGCAGCGCCAGCGTAACGCAAACGACAAGCGCCAGTTCCTTCTGACGGCGACGCCGGCAGGCAGGGACATCGTGGCCAACGCACCCGACTTGCTTCACCTGACGTTTACAGATCGCTTCGTCCAGTTGCCGCAATGGGAGCAGGCCATGATCCTTGCTGCAGTAGAGCGGCTGGCCATGCTGATGGACGCGCACAACATCGATGCCGCGCCATTGCTGGACAGCGGGGCCATCGATCGATCCCAACCCAGATAGGTCGATTGCCTCGACTGCGTGGACGGCTCGACAGAGCCGGATCTTCCCGCGCAGGTCACTTCCCCGGCTGAAGCAATTGCCGGGTACGGCGTTTTCCTTGGTGGCCGACATATCGTCAGAAGCCGACGTCGGATCGGATGATTGCGGAGTCGGACGAGCAACTCGGGCCGCATCGAAACCTGCACCGAATGTCGGTATCGGTGGCTGCGCATCCAGCAATCGCTCCGCGCAGGCGCTCGTTCCGGCGCAGCGTGGAGGGCGAAGCCGGATGTTGTCGTCGATCAGACTGGGCAGCTCGGGCGCACACGATCCTTCGGCCGCGCAGGCGCTGTCGACGCGACCGGCAGGACTTGGAGCAGGCGGCCCCTGCAGGCCGCCTGTAGATCAGTCTGAGAGCAGAAGAGCCCTATTGGCAGGGGTGCTGGAGTCCGTCGGATCCCTTGAAAAAGGTGCCAGGCCTGCAGACGATGCCGTTGTGCGACGCGTAACTGTTCCAGTCGCCGTTCCACGCATAGTAGTCGCCATACGCGGCGGGCCGATCGTAGGTGCCGTATGCGGCGTAGGAATTGCGCCAGCCGCCGAAGGGAGCGGTCGCGATCGCCGCGGCGGTTCCGACGGCAGCGCCGGCCACGCCGGCAGCGGCCCCCACCGGCCCCACGGGTTCGCGATAGGCGGCTCGCCGCTGATAATAGCCTCTCCTGCTGTCGTACGGGCTCCCGGCTCCTCGGTTGAGGCAGTTGGCGCTGGCGAATTGAGATGAACAGGCGGCCGGGTTGGAGAAGACCGCTTGCGCCGATGCGGGGCTCGAAACTGCCGACGCCACTATCACAGCCGCGCCAAGAACTCTTAGACTCATCATGGCTTGCTCCCTGGATTTGGTTTGCTCGCAAGTTCCCGTTTTCTCGCACCTAACCAAATGCAACCTCCGGAAGTGGTTCCTGCGCATCTCGTGCGCGGCATCAAATCGACGTGACTTGCCGATCGATCTGGAATGCGACTTCAGCAGAAGCGGCATGGATGCGGCAGGGAGTCGCGGCGTAGCAAGGATGCTGCGATCAATGCCCAAACGATGGGACGGCAATTCCATTCGTCCGACGAATCCGGACAGAGGCGAGAATGCAAATTGATGAAAGGTTGCGTCATCGCGGAACTGCCCGATGACCGCGCCAAGTCGCGTCGGACGTGCGCGAGAGAGCACGACGGTTGGCACGAACTGCTCCTGCTTTTGCACCGCGACCGAACAACCCGTTCTTTTCAATTTGACGTTGTTGAGAACGACAGGTTTGGAAGGCGGCGCAAATGAAGTGCTTTACCGGCTCGACTCTCCTTGGATCTTGCGCGCGCAATCGCATGGAACAGGCGTCGACGCGCGCTGCCCTGCAATCATTGGTCCAATTCTTCGGGAATAAGCCGGGACCATGTGTCGCGACCTGTCTGAGCCGGTTCCGGCTCGCCGCGCTTGCCTTGATGGCGTCGGCCGCTCTGGTTGATGCGGCCTCGGCTCAGTCCTGCACGGTCGCACCGGATTCGACTGTCTCAGCAACGAGTGGAAGCTGCGCGATCGACGCGAATACGACGTTGACCGGAACGCCTGCCGTTCACGCAAGTACGAGCGCTCAGATCACGACCAACAACGTCAACATCAACCCATTCAATGGCGGCAGTATCGGCGGTTTGGCGGACGCTGCAGGTACGATCATCTTCAGTTCCGGGGCGAGCATCAACGGCAACTGGAGCACTGCCGCGTCGGCACAAAGCGGCGGCCAGATCATCTTTCAGTCGGGTTCGATCATCAATCCGGCCTTCGGCGGCGGAGGAACTGCGCTGAGCGCTGATGGAACGGGCAGTCAGATCAGCGCGACAGGACTCACCATCGGTCTCAACGGCGCCGGCAACAACGTCGCTGCGAAGGCGGCCAACGCGGCGACGGTCAGTCTGCTCAACAGCTCAATCGCCTATGCGGTCGGCGGTGGCGGCAACACCGGCCTGTGGGCAACGGGCACCGGCAGCCAGATTAGCTCGACGGGTACAACCATTTCGATGCCCGGCGGCGGCGGCAACGACGTTGGCGCGCGCGCGGACTCCGGTGGGTCGGTCACGCTGACCGGCGGCACCGTCAACGTTGAGGGGAACGGCGGCGGCGAAACCGGCCTGTTGGCGCAATCGTCCGGAAGCACTGTCACGGCAAACGGCGTTGCGGTCACAGTTTCCGGCGGCGGTGGCGATGTCGGCGCCAAGGCACTCGACGGCGGCGCGATCACCTTGAGGGGAGGCAGCGTCGCCGCGACGGGCAGCGGCGGGGGCGAGATCGGCCTGCAGGCCAGCGGCACCGGCAGCACGCTCACGGCGAGCGGCGTGACGGTAACGGTTCCGAACAGCAGCGGAGGCCGCGGAGTGCAGGCCGACAATTCGGGCAGCGTCACGCTCGACGGCAGCTCGACGGTCACCACATCAGGCGCAGGCACCCATGCGGCCGGCGTGACAAGCGGCGGTACGCTGAGCATGACTGGTGGCTCACTGACGGCCAATGGAGCCGATGCCAACGCGCTCAACATAAGCGGCGGTGCTGCGACGCTCTCCGGAGTCACCATGACCAGTCCGAACGGTGCGTCGATCGCCGCCCCGGGCGGCACCAGCAGCGTGAACCTGACCGGCGTGACTGCGGTCGTGAACAACAATCAATGGCTGAACGTCAGCGGCGGCTCCACGCTCAACCTCGTCGCGGACAGTTCGACCCTGCAGGGCGTTGCGCTCACCGACTCCGGCAGCACCTCCAGCGTCGCGCTGAAAAACAATTCGCTCTGGACCATGACCGGCAACTCGAACGTCACCAATTTGATCAACGCTTCGAGCATCATCCAGTTCACGTCCCCTGTCGGCGATCCGACGCAGCTGTCGAGCTACAAGACGCTGACGGCGGTGAACTATGTCGGCCAGGGCGGTACCATCGGGCTCAATACATATCTTGGCAGGGACGGTTCGCCGTCGGACAGGCTCGTCATCAATGGCGGCACGGCAGGCGGCAACACGTTCCTGAAGATCAGCAACACCACGGGCGGCGGCGCGCTCACGACCGGCAACGGCATCCTCGTCGTCGACGCGATCAATGGTGCGACGACGACGGCTGGTGCCTTCAGCCTGTCTCACCCGGTCTTGGCCGGCCCTTACCAATATTCGCTGTTCCGTTCGAGCGTCGACTCCAGCAACCCGCAAGCCTGGTATTTGCGCGACACCCTCGACTGTGTCGCTCATCCCAATCTGCGCGCCTGCGGCGGTGGCGGTCTCATCAACTGCTCCAATCTGCCCAACGTGCCTAGGTGCGGCGGCGGAGGTGGAGGCGGCGGAGGTGGAGGCGGCGGCGGCGGAGGAGGCGGCGGTGGCGGCGGTGGCGGTGGAGGTGGAGGTGGAGGCGGAGCCGACGGTGGCGGCGGCGATATTCCCGACTACCGCGAGGAGACGTCGCTCTACGCGGCAATTCCATCGATGACGCTGTTGTACGGACGCAGCCTGCTCGACACGCTGCATGAACGCGTGGGCGAGGAGGAGGACGAACGCTTCCGCGCCAATCCCGAGAACGCCAGGGTCGGATGGGGTCGCGTGCTTGGGGTCAACGGCGTGCATCAGGGCGACAGCTTTGGCGTGTTGGGTGGCGAAGCCGGACCGCACTTCAGCTATGATTTCCTGGCGCTGCAGGCGGGCATGGATGTCTATCGACACGACGGTCCCGACGGTTCGCGCGACCAGGCGGGGGCGTATTTCGCGATCGGCGGCGCGCGCGGGCGGGTCACCCATTTCGATGGCAGCCAGGGTGACAACACCTTCTCCGCCTACACGCTCGGTGGCTACTGGACGCATTTCGGACCGACCGGCTGGTACATCGACTCGATCCTGCAAGGCACGTTCTACGACATCACGAGCAGCGCAAATCGCGGCATTCCGGCGCTCAAGACCGGTGCTCAAGGTGGGGCTGCGTCGGTGGAGGGCGGATATCCCTTCAAGTTCGCCGGCGGCTTCTTCATCGAGCCGCAGGCGCAACTGGTGTATCAGAACATCCACATCAACGACGCCAGCGACATCGCGGCGCAAATCCGCTTTGCGGACGTGGATTCGCTCGCGACCCGGATCGGTGCCCGATTTGGCCGAACATGGGCGGTCGATGACAGTCCGCGTACGCTGACGGCCTGGATCCGTCCGAGCCTGTGGAACGAATTCCTCGGCAACCCGAAAACGCTGTTCTCGTCGGACACCGGCTTCGTTCCATTCCAGGCGAGCCTCGGCGGCCTGTGGGGCGAGATCAATGCCGGCATCAGCGGACAGGTAACGTCGACCACGTCGCTTTATGCCAACGCTTCCTATCAGAGCCGGTTCGACGGTGGCGGCTTCTCCTACGGCGGGAAAGCCGGACTGCGCGTTAACTGGTAGCGCGCGAGGGCGTGACGCCGGCCCAGACAGGGTCGGCGAAACGCACTCGCGCAGGCATAGCGGACGAGGAAGTGCCTAACAGACCCTCACGCTTTGCTGAACATACGCGTAACCGTTCCACACGTTTCGCGTCTGATAGCAGGAGTTGTAGGCCGTCGCGGCTCCGATGGCTGCGCCAGTCGCCAAACCGGCTGCGGCAGCTCCGGCGCCCCAACCGCCTCGATAGTAACCGCCACCGCGGTAATAGCCGCCGCCGGCCCAACGTGCGCGGCCGCCGTGCCAACCGCCGGCATGCCATCGCGTGCCGCCGCCGTGCCAACCAGGCCGCATTCCTCCGCCGTGGAAGTGAGCCGATCGAGCGCCGGCTCCTCTGGGCCGGGCCTGGGCGTCATAAGGGAGTATCATTGCTGCAGATGCGATGAAGCTAAGAACCAGCAAAGCCTTGGTTGGTCGCATATCCGGACTCCTTGCAAGGGTGTCTCAACCAATCCCGCTGAACGTGCTTCGTTCCGTTGGTTCAACTGCGTGCCACGCTGGCACAAGATGCATGCTCAATACAGCGCGTCGTGGCTTCGGAGCGCAAGCGTAGCAAGCGGTATTGTCGAGCTCGATCCGTCGGACTTCGTCGGCGCTGGGCAGGTACGAACGTGTTCGTACCTTGAAGACCTCCCTGGGTGAAACAATGCTGACGCTTACTGCCGACGCGGCAAATTGGCGAACTGGTACGGCAGCTGGTCCACTACAGGGAACAGGGAGACGACTATGTGGAAGATATGTGTGCTTAGTACGTTGGTCTTGCTGGTTGCGGTTCCGGCAAATGCGGCTCCGAAGAATAGTGGCAAGAATGTCGATGCAATTCGTGCTGAATGCTTCAGGCAGGCGAATGAAGCCGCTGCCGCCGGCGGTGCGAACATGACAAGCGGGGCGACTGCCGCCCGAAACTCGGCGGGCTATTCCGCCTATCGGGATTGCGCGCGAAAGAACGGCATTCGCCCGTAAGCATCGCTTTGGTTTCCGCTAACCCATGGAAGGCCGCCTTCGGGCGGTCTATTCCATGCGCAGTGAAAAACGGCGACGGCGACATGGCCGTCGAAAGCCGAAGATGCCGGCTGAGCGGCGCCAAAACTGCAGGGAAGGTCAGCTTGCGACGAGAGCCTGGGCCTTGCGCAATCCGGCCACGAGTGTGTCGACAACCTGATCCGCCGCTCCGTTGCGGCGCAAGAAGCCGGCCGGATCATCGGCCAACGCTTTGTACCGCGACATTCCTTTCAAGGCCGTTTGGGTCGCATCGCGGCGCCCCAGCTCTGTATTCGCTATCGCAATCAACAGTTGGCTGAATCCGGAATCGCGCAACGATGCCGTCTCGGCCACGTCGAGCATCTGCTTGTATTCACCCTTCAAGTAAAGGTCGACCGCGATGAAATGAAGATACCAGGCTGGCGGATGCAACGTGCGCTCGATCGCGCGCTTGAGCATCGGCACGCCTTCCGAGAAGTTCCCGCGGATGGCGAGACGCCAGCCGAATTGGGCAAGAATGTCGGGATCGTTGGGGTTGAGGTCGATCGCCAGATGGCTGATGCGATCACTATCGGCGTAACGTCCCGTGAAATGGTAGGCCGCAGCCAGGGCCTTCAGCGCCAGGGGACTGTTCGGCTGCAGGGCGATGGCGCGCGACGTTGCCTCAAGGGCCTTGTCATACTCCGTTTGCGGATTGCCGTCGGCTGAATAGCCCAACCGTCCGGCGTCGAGATGCAGCCATCCAAGCATGGCCCATGAATCGCTATACTGCGGATCCCGCTGAACGGTTTGCTGAAGACACTGCATGGCCGGATCGAAGTCGACGCGCCGGAAAGTGCTGCGATAGGCCTGAGCGCGCAGGACGCAGAGATAGCTTTCCATATTCCTCGGTGGATCCGCGCGAATGTCGTTTCTAACCACGCCGTAGGATTGGCCGACGACGGTTGCGATTTCGCTCGCGAGCTCGCGCTGGACATTCATGAGCGACTGAGGATCGAACGGTCGAGCATATGTCCGCATCCATACGATCTCGTCGTTCTCGGCGTTGAAGACAGTCGTTGTGACTTGCACTTCTTCGGCGCTCGTTTGAACGCTTCCACGGACGACATAGGAAGCACCGAGAGGACGACCAGGTTGGGGCGCCTCGTCGCCTTTTGCGGAGAGGGCATTCGACGGCGACGTGTAGAGCCGGAATCCTCCGAAGCGAAACAGGTTGCTGGTCAGTTCCTGTCCCATGCCGATGGCGAAGAGCCGCGTGTTCTCCCCGGGAGTCAGTGGCGTGAATGACATCACGAGGACCGCGGGTTCGCGTGGCGTCATTGGGGACGGAGGCGGTCTTGCTGCAAGCCATATCCAAGCCACCACGCCGGCTGCCAGCGCGGCAGCGACGGGCCCATAGCGCCTGATGCCAGGCTTGGTCGTCCAATTCGCACGTGTAGCAGCAGCAGTTGTCGAATCATCGTGCAGTTCAAGAGCAGGCTCGCGAGATGGAGCGTCGGCAGTATGCATTTTGTGCCACTCAAAATGGGGCACATAGGAGCCTTTTGGAATTGTGATGCGTACCGGATCATCGCGGCCCGAATCCACGTAGTAGCTATCGAGGTCGCGGCGCAATCGTCGAGCTTCAAGACGGACGACAGGGTCAGCTTGGGGATCGAAAGAGTCGTCGCGCCGAAACACGGCCAAGGCAATTGTGTAGCCCTTCAGGCTATCAGCGCGGCCTGCAAGCGTCTCGTCGACAATGAAACGAAGGAAAGCTTGCCGCCGTTCGCTCGCCTGGAAATGCGGACTCGAGAGGATGCGGTCCAGCTCTTTCGCTACATGCGCCGGCGGCACCGCGGAATCATCACAACGCGGGATATCGGATGAGCCGCTGACGGCATCGTGAGCGAAGGGTACATCAGGCATCAACCGGCAACCCCAATCGTCGGTCGACGGTAGGCCTTCTCAGTACATGTTGCAACTCGTAAGCGAAGCAAGCAGCCGGCGCTGACGCGACAGCTTTCAATCATCGGAACAACGAGTTCCCGACTGCAGCGACAGCTGGTCGCATCGGCCTTGAAGCCGTCGCGCCTGAGACGGCGCGCTCAACGAGCGTCGCGCCGTGTACGAACATGTTCGTACCTTGAAGCCTCGATGAACCAGCAGCAAAGGTCACGTTGGCCACAAGCGAGTTCATCATGGAGGAGTTCCGCGCGATTGTGACCCGCTTTCCGCTGCGCGAACTTGACATTCGGCGCTGCTTCAATCGCGACGCGCAGTTTAGAGCGATTTGCGCAGATTATGACGAAGCTGTGAAAGCGCTTCGTCGTTGGCAACAAGCGGCAAAGCAAGGAGACCGCGAAGGAAGTCGGAAGGCCGCGGATTACGAACGGCTCGTTGCCGAACTGGAAGCCGAGGCTCTGGTTCATCTGAACCGGCCGTGATCGAGGGGGCGTTCGCATAACTGGAGCAGTGCGTGGACAACGCGATTTTCGTCAACCTTTCGATATCAGGCGTGCTTGCCGCGGGCATGCTGCGTGCTGCGATCGGTCAGACACAGAACCTGCGCAGCGAGGCCGCCGAACCGACCAAGCACGCAATCGGCCGCAACGAGTAACTGGAGGCGATCTTCTTGAATATTGCCGAGAGACCGGTCGCGAACGTGGACGAAACCGGCGCGTCAGACAGCATCTTCATTCCCGGCGGCACGTTTCGCATGGGATCGGATCGGCATTATCCGGAAGAGGCGCCGTCCCACATGGTGAGCGTCGACGGGTTCTGGATGGACCGCACGCCGGTGACGAACCGGCAATTCAAGGCGTTCGTGCGTGCCGCGGGCCACGTCACCTTCGCCGAGGTCGCGCCGGATCCCAAGGACTATCCGGATGCGCTCCCGCACATGCTCTTCACCGGATCGCTGGTCTTCACGCCTCCGGATTATCCGGTCGATCTGCGCGACTACAGCCAATGGTGGACGCTGCTCAAGGGCGCGAATTGGCGGCATCCTTACGGTCCGAAAAGCAACATCAAGTCGCTGGACGACCATCCCGTGGTGCACGTCACCCATGCTGACGCACTCGCCTATGCGCGATGGGCCGGCAAGGATCTGCCGACGGAAGCAGAGTGGGAGTTTGCTGCGCGCGGCGGCCTCGATGGCGCTGAATATGCCTGGGGCGATGAATTCGTGCCGGGCGGCGTGCATCAAGCCAATACGTGGCAAGGTCACTTTCCGTTCGAGAACCGGTGCGAGGACGGCCATGCGCGCACCTCGCCGGTGATGACCTATCCGCCGAACGGCTATGGCGTGTTCGACATGATCGGCAATGTCTGGGAGTGGACCAGCGACTGGTGGGCTCCGAAACACCGCGCCGATGCAAGGAAGGCCTGCTGCATTCCCCAGAACCCGCGGGGCGGCTGCGAGCATGACAGCCACGATCCGTCGCTGCCGCTTAGCAGGATACCGCGCAAGGTGATCAAGGGCGGCTCGCATCTCTGCGCGCCGAACTATTGCCGGCGCTATCGACCGGCGGCGCGCCATGCCGAGCCGATCGATACTTCGACCAGCCATCTCGGATTTCGCTGCATTACACGTTCAGGGAGAAAGTGATGACTGAGAAGACAACGACAGACACCTTCAGCCGCCGCAACCTGCTCGCTGCCTCTAGTTCGCTCGCCACCATCGCCGCCTTCTCGGCGATGGCGCCCATCGAGACCGTCCAGGCGCAAGGGACCACGCAACCCTCGAGCGCGGCCGGCGGCGCAAAGCCGAACATCATCCTGATCCTGTCGGATGATTTCGGTTATGGTGACTCCGGGCCCTATGGCGGCGGCGAAAATCGCGGCATGCCAACCCCGAACATCGATCGTCTCGCGAATGAAGGACTGCAATTCATGTCCTTCTATGCGCAGCCGAGTTGCACGCCTGGACGTGCCGCGGTGCAAACCGGCCGAATTCCAAATCGCAGCGGCATGACGACCGTCGCGTTCCAGGGCCAGGGCGGCGGCATGCCGGCGGCGGAATGGACGCTTGCCTCGGTTTTGAAGACCGGCGGTTACAAAACGTTCTTCACGGGCAAATGGCACCTTGGCGAGGCCGACTATGCGTTGCCGAGCGCGCAAGGCTACGACGAGATGAAGTATGCCGGCCTTTATCATCTCAATGCGTACACCTACGCCGATCCGACCTGGTTTCCCGACATGGACCCCGAATTGAGGGCGATGTTCGAGAAGGTCACCAAAGGCGCACTTTCCGGAAATGCCGGGCAGCCGGCGAAGGAAGATTTCAAGATCAACGGCCAGTACGTCAACACGCCGGACAAGGGCGTGGTCGGCATTCCCTTCTTCGACGACTACGTCGAGAAGGCCTCGCTCGAGTATCTGGACCGCAACAAGTCATCGGGCCCGTTCTTCATGAGCATCAACTTCATGAAGGTGCACCAGCCCAACATGCCGGCGCCCGAATTCCAGGGCAAGTCGATGTCCAAGAGCAAGTATGCCGACTCCGTGGTCGAGAACGACACGCGTATCGGCCGTATCATGGACAAGGTGCGGTCCCTCGGCCTCGACAAGAACACCTATGTGTTCTGGACGACGGACAACGGCGCCTGGCAGGACGTCTATCCGGACGCCGGCTACACACCGTTCCGCGGCACCAAGGGCACGGTTCGCGAGGGCGGCAACCGCGTCCCGTCCCTTGCATGGGGCCCAGGCATCAAGGCCGGCACCAAGAATTCCGACATCGTCGGCGGCCTCGATTACATGGCAACCTTCGCAAAGCTCGCGGGCGTGAAGCTGCCGGAGAACGATCGCGAGGGTAAGCCGATCATCTTCGACAGCATCGATATGTCGCCGATCCTGTTCGGAACCGGCAAGTCCGAGCGCAAGAACTGGTTCTATTTCACGGAATCCGAACTCTCGCCTGGCGCCGCCCGTGTCGGCAACTACAAAGCGGTGTTCAATCTGCGCGGCGACAATGGCGCAAAGACCGGCGGCCTGGCGGTAGACAGCAACCTCGGCTGGAAGGGGCCGGAGTCCTATGTGGCGACCGTTCCGCAGGTCTTCGATCTCTGGCAGGACCCCCAGGAGCGGTACGACATCTTCATGAACAACTACACCGAGCACACCTGGTCCTTGGTTTCGATCAATGCTGCGATCAAGGATCTGATGCAGACCTATGTGAAGTATCCGCCACGGAAGATTCAGAGCGAGACCTACGCGGGACCGATCACGATCCAACAGTATGAGCGGTTCGCGTTCTTCAGGGATCAACTCGCCAAGGACGGCTTCCAGATCGGCTTGCCTACCGGCAACTGATCGATGCAAATGGAGCGGCCCCCACTCTCGGGGGTCGTTCCTCTCTGAACGGCTGAAGTGGAGGACGGAGATTCGTGAACGGAAGCTTGGTTGACCGCCGTACGATCCTGGCCGGTCTGCTGGTGTCGGCGGCCACGCTGTCGGTCTCCGGCCGTATCGCACGCGCGCAGAGTGATCCTCTTCCTTCCTGGAATGACGGCCGGGCGAAGCAGTCGATCCTGGACTTCGTCGCCGCGGTGACCAAGGAAGGAGCGCCGGATTTCGTGCCGGCGCCGGAACGCATCGCGACATTCGACAATGACGGCACGCTGTGGTGCGAGCAGCCGATGTATGTGCAGCTTGCGTTTGCGCTCGACCGGGTGAAGTCCCTCGCCCCCAAACATCCGGAGTGGAAGCAGAAGCAGCCGTTCAGGGCGGTTCTCGACAACGACATCGCAGCGCTGGCCAAGGCCGGCGAGAAGGGCCTGGTCGAAGTGGTCATGGCGACCCATGCCGGCATGACAACGGCCGAGTTCGCGCAGATCGCCGGCGACTGGATCAAGTCGGCGCGTCACCCGAAGTTCAACCGGCCTTATACCGATCTCGTCTACCAGCCGATGCTGGAACTGCTCGCCTGTCTGCGGGCCAATGGCTTCAAGACCTTCATTGTCTCGGGCGGCGGCATCGAGTTCATGCGGCCATGGAGCGAGCGGGTCTATGGCATCCCGCCGGAGCAGGTCGTCGGATCGAGCATCAAGACGAAGTTCGAGATCGACAAGGGGAAACCGACACTGATCCGGCTGCCGGCGATCGATCTCGTCGACGACGGACCCGGCAAGCCGGTCGGCATCAACTCGCATATCGGCCGCCGGCCGATCGCGGCCTTCGGCAATTCGGACGGCGACTTCCAGATGCTGCAATGGGCGACGCAATCATCGGGGAAACGCTTCGGCCTGATCGTGCATCACACCGATGCCGAACGAGAATATGCATACGATCGGAAGTCCTCATTCGGCAAACTCGACAAGGCGCTCGACGCGGCGAACTCCAATGGCTGGATCGTTGTCAGCATGAAGGACGACTGGAAACGCATGTTCCGCTTTGAATAGAGGCCGAACGATTGCGTAGGCATCGCTGACGCCCGGCGCCGCGGAGCACGCCGGCGCCGCCGGTGATGCAAGCGAGACGAAGAACGAGGAGGCATCATGACACGACTTCTTCCAGGATCGCGCCGGCTCACCATTGCGAACGCGGCGCTGGCGGTTGGCCTGATGCTCGGAGGCTCGGCATACGCGCAGACACCCGCGGACCAGAAGCCGGCCCAGGACCAGGCTGCCGCGCCGGCGCCGGCCCCGACAGCCAGCAAGCTTCCGAACGGACAGATCGAGCAACTGGTCGCGCCGATCGCGCTCTACCCGGACGCGCTGCTGTCGCAGATCCTGATGGCATCGACCTATCCGTTGGAAGTCGTCGAGGCGGCGCGCTGGTCGCAAGACAACAAGACCGTCACCGGCAAGGCGCTCGAAGATGCCATGCAGAAGCAGTCGTGGGATCCGAGCGTCAAGGCCCTCGCGGCGGTGCCGCAGGTTCTTCAGATGATGAACGACAAGCTCGACTGGACCCAGCAGCTTGGCGATGCCTTCCTCGCGCAGGAGCAGGACGTGATGAGCGCCGTGCAGACCTTGCGCCAGCGCGCGGAGGCCGCGGGCAATCTCAAGTCGACGCCGCAGCAAAAGGTGATAAAGAGCGCGCCTCCTGCCGGTGTGACCGCGCCCTCCGGCATGCAGCAGGCGATCTCGATCGAGCCGGTCGATCCCGACCAGTATTACGTCCCGGTCTACGATCCCGGTGTCGTCTACGGGGCCTGGGATTATCCCGACTACCAGCCGTTCTATTGGTCTCCGCCAGGCTATGTCGCCGCGGGCGTGATCGGCTTCACCGCCAGCGTGGCCGTCGGCGCTGCGATCTGGGGCGGCTGCAACTGGTGGGGCCGCAACGTCTACGTCAACGTCAACCGATATAACCAGTTCAACCGCACCAACATCAGAAACACCAATTGGGCCCACAATCCGGCGCATCGCGGCGGTGTCGCCTATCGCGATGCCGGCGTGGCGAGGCGGTTCGGCAGTGGCAATACCCCCGCCGCGCGCGAGGCGCTGCGCAATCGCACCGGTGGTCCCGGCGGCAGGATCTCGAATGCGGGTGCCGGCCGGGCCAGGACCGCGGTCTCGCAACGCGCCGGCAATCGCGGTGCCTCGGTATCGCGCCGCACCAGCAGCAGGAGTGTCACGCATGCGCGTACGGGTGCGGGCAATCGCGCGGCGGTCTCGCACAGGAGCGTCACGCGCTCGCGCGTCAGCGGACGTGTTCACGCGGGCGGCCGGCCGGCCGCGATTCGCGGCGGCATGCGGGCCGGCGGCTTCCACGGAGGCGGCCGCGTGGGCGGTTTCCGCGGAGGTGGCGGCTTCCGGGGAGGGGGCGGTTTCCATGGCGGTGGCCGGCGGCGCTGATCAGAGTGCCTGGGCTCGCGCGTCGACATCTGCGACGCCCAGGTTGCTGCATAATTACAATACATCTTCCACGAAGAGAGGTAACGTCCAGGCAGATTTCAGCGGCACGTTTCAAATGATTGGGTTGGATCATGAATTCTTCATCAACCTGCGCAAGTTCCAGGATGTTCGCCATGGCCTTCGCAACCGCCGCCGCCGTCGTCGTGGCAGAAAAATCCGCCAGGGCCGATCCACAGGTTCTGGCGCTGCCGTCCCTGAAGGTCTGGGAGGGCGACTTCGATGGCATGCTGAAGCGCAAACTCGTGCGCATCCTCGTGCCGACCGACAGGACATCGTTCTTCATCGACAAGGGCGAGACACTCGGCTTCGAAGCCGAGCTCGGCGCCGAGTTCGAAAGCTGGCTGAACAAGCGGTACGGCAAGAAGAAGCAGAGGATCTATGTCGGCTTCGTCCCCACCAGGCGCGACAGACTGCTGGGTGACTTGATCGCCGGAAAGGGCGATATCGCCGCCGGCCTGCTCACGGTCATGCCGGATCGGAGCAAGTTGGTTGACTTCGCTGATCCTTGGGCATCCGGCGTTCGCGAAGTGCTCGTGACGGGATCTGCGGCGCCGAGCATCGGCTCGCTGAACGAGCTCGGTGGAAAGACGATTTTCGTCCGGGAAGCCAGCAGCTATTTCGAGCACCTGAACGCGCTCAATGCGGACCGGGCAGCCAAGGGGCTGGAACGCATCGTCGTCAAGCCAGCCGACAAGAACCTCGAGGACGAGGACTTGCTGAAGATGGTGAGCACCGGCCTGTTGCCCTGGGCCGTCGTCGACCGCTTCAAGGCGCAGGCGTGGGCGGGCCTCCTGAAGGGGCTGACGGTGCGCGACGATATTGCGATCAACGAAGGCGGCGACATCGCCTGGGCGATCCGCAAGGACAGTCCGGCGCTCAGGAAGGAGCTCGCTGAATTCGTCAGTACTCACAAAGTCGGAACTGAGTTCGGCAACGACCTGCGTGCACGCTATTTCAAGACGGCGAAACCGCTGAAGAACGCCCTCGCGCACACCGAGGCGGAGAAGTTCAAGGCGCTGCGCGGATCTTTCGAGAAGTACGGGGTGCAATACTCCATCGACCCCGTCCTGCTCGCTGCACAGGGCTATCAGGAGTCAGAGCTCGACCAGGCCTGCCACAATGCCTCCGGCGCCACCGGCATCATGCAGATCAAGCCCAGTACCGCGAAGGAGAAGCCGATCGAGATCACCGGCGTCGCGGCCAGTGCCGACACCAATATCCACGCCGGCTCCAAATACCTGCGCTACCTGGCGGATACCTATGTCGACGCTTCGGTCACCGATCCGCGCGAGCGCGTGTTCATGGCCCTGGCGGCGTATAATGCAGGCCCGGGAAACCTGAAGCGTTTCCGGGACTATGCGAGCAAGCACGGCTTCGACTCGACCGTCTGGTTCGACAATGTCGAGAACGGCGCGGCTGCGATCGTCGGGCAGGAGACGGTTCAGTACGTCGGCAAGATCTACAAGTACTACATCTCCTACGAGTCGCTTCGCTCGCCCGCTCCGGCGAGCGCAACGGCCGACCCATCGCAGAAATGATCGGTTTGTTCAAAGTGTTCGCTGGCTTGGGTGGTGGACCAAAATCAAGAGGAGCTAATCATGAAACGCAAATCCTTCATGAACCAGATTGGGCTCAGCCTTGGCGCTCTCGTCATCTCGATTGCTTCTGTTCATGCCCAGGTCCCGCTCTCGACCTACATGGACTCGAAAGGGTTCATTGATGTGCAGGCTTTGACCTGCGCGCAACTCGCCAACACTTATCAGGAGGACGCCGACTTTCTCGCGATTTGGTACAGCGGCTGGTACAACGGCCTCGCGAAGAAGCATTTTGCCCATATTACGCGGACCAAATCTGGCGAGCACGAAGTCATTGTGTATTGCAAGGCCCACCCGGAACTCAAGGTGATCCAGGCCATCGACGTTCTCTTCAAGAACGAGAAATGATCGGCGGCTCCCCGAGGCAACCGGTGCGGCGAGACCGGGATGTCTCGCCGCCCTGCCCGTTTACTCGCCAAGCATCGCAATGATCCGCATCGGGACGCGATGGTTGTGGCGACGTGGGCGGTCTGTTGACGCCCGGTGGCCATGGCCGTTCTTGTAGATCCGGGCGAGTTCTTTCGGCTGTTGGCGAAAGGCCCGGTTTCAAACGGTGTGTGCAAATGGAGAGGCCGCGGCAATGAAGGAGTTTTTGAAAACGACCCTAATCGGAGGCGCACTGTTTCTCCTGCCCGTCGCTCTTGTACTGGCGATTCTCAGCCACGCGATGCGTCTGGCGGTGAAGGCCGCGCTTCCGGTGTCTCATGCCCTTCATTTCGACCAGATCGGAAAGGTCGCAGGCATTGGAATTGTTACAGTCGTGGCAGTGGCTTTATTGATCCTGGTGTCGTTCCTCGCCGGCATCGTCGCGCGAACCAAAACCGGCTCTCGGATTAGCGCGTGGGTCGAAAAATCATTTCTTGGCAGCCTTCCGCAGTACCAGATGGTGAAGAGTATGGCTCAAGGCCTTGCTCAGGCCGAAGGCGCGAGCGATGAGTTCAAGCCAGTGCTGGTGAACGTCGAGGGTGGCTGGCAGCTCGGATATCTCCTCGAGACACTCGAGAACGACTGGGTAGCTGTCTTCGTCCCGCAGGCGCCGACGCCGTTGGTCGGCATTGTCAGATATTGCTCGGTCGATCGCATTCGTCCTCTGAGCATGTCGATGTTGCAGGCGAGGGCAATCGTAACCAATGTCGGCATTGGATCCGCGGCGGCCCTCAAAGGAGAAGATCTGAGCAGGGCAGCAACTTGATTCCGCGGATCCACGTAAGTGACGAGGGAATCTGACCGAGCTTTCTGTCAGGCTTGCGCGTTGAGCCATATAGCTTGTAACTTGCTGCATCCGTTGCCGGTATCGCTTCGTCGATCAATCCCGCTATCGAATTCCGGACGGCGGCGGCAAGCTTCCGGGATGCCGCAACCAGACCATCAATTTGCGCTTGAACCCCCAATGCGAGGCAGGAACTTGGCCGGCTGTGAGCTCGTTTGCTCCGGCGGGCTTTTTTAGTCCCGTGCCGTCGATTGGCGGCGTATCGTACGATCAATTTCGCGTCTGAAGGAGCCTGCAACGATGGCCAGGAAATTCAAGGTCGGCGATCACGTCAGCTGGAATTCCGAGGCCGGCCGCGTCTCGGGCACCATCATCGCGGTTCATACCAGCGATTTCGACTACAAGGGGCACACCCACCGCGCCTCGGAGGCCGATCCGCAGTACGAGATCAAGAGCGACAAGACCGATCATGTCGCGGCCCACAAGGGCAGCGCGCTGCATCATGCCTAGCAAAGACGTGGCGCTTCCGTTCTTCACGATCGGTCATTCCACCCGCAGCCTCGAGGATTTCATCGCTCTCCTCGGCGCGGCCACGATCGAGCGTATCGTTGACATCCGAACGGTGCCGCGGTCGCGAACCAATCCGCAGTTCAACAAGGATACGCTGCCCAAGCCGCTTAAGGCCGCGGGCATCTCGTATGAGCATCTGGCCGATCTCGGCGGGCTCCGCGGCAAGGCTCGAAGCGTGGCGCCGTCCGTCAACGGGTTCTGGAGCAACGAGAGTTTTCACAACTACGCCGACTATGCGCTGTCGCCGCAGTTTCATGCGGCGCTCCAGCATCTGCGCGACGAGGGGCGCCGGCAACGCTGTGCGATGATGTGCTCGGAAGCCGTGTGGTGGCGCTGCCACCGCCGCATCGTCGCCGACTACCTCATCGCGTCCGGCGAGACCGTCGTCCACATCATGGGGGAGGGGCGCCTCGAGCCCGCCCGTCTTACCGAAGGCGCCGTCGTCCAGGGCGACGGCACGGTGGTCTATCCGGCTACGGGTGAACTGGATTTATGAAAGGAGTGAGGCTTGCGGCTGCACCGTCGCGCCGCGCCCGCTCACTCCACACTGCGCTTCCAATAGCCGGTGCCGAGCTTGCCGGTGATCACGGCAATGGTGTCGCGGATCTCGTAGGAGCCGCCGTCGCTGTAGTTCCTCAGTCCTCTCAGCGCATGCAGCGTCCAGCGGCCGTTGGCGAAGCTGACGGTGCCTTCGTGCGGGCGCGCGGCGCGGGAGGGCTCGGCGTGGAATTGGTAGGTGCCGTCGGCCATGATCCGCCAGATCCAGCGCGACTGGCCGCGACCACCCGGCACCATGATCTCCCAGGTGCCGACCAGCGCGGGATCGATCGCGCCGGCTGCTGTCGCCGATGGCGCTGACAATGCGGCGGCTGCCGGCGCAGCGTTCGCCTGTTTCGTGGCGGCGGCGTCGGCGGGCGGAGCGGCCACGAGATAGATCGCCTTGCGTGACAGCGAGCCGTACACAAACGGCTGCTGCGCGTTGCGCGTCGCCTCCATCACATCGTCCCGGACGTTGCGGAACATGAAGGTGACCTCGACGCCCGGCGTCTCGATGTTGTGGAGCAGCGCCGCGGCGAACGGGCTGTTGCGGCCGTCGCCGTCGAGCGCAATGGTGCCGTCGCGTGCGGCATAGGCGACCAGCACATTGCCGACCGGCTCGATGCGGCCGAGTCCGCTGCCGGCGGCGGCGCGGGTGGCGAGCGAGCGGCTCATCTTCGCCGCGAACGGATTGTTGCGACAGGCATCGAGGATGACGAGGCCGAGGCTTGCGGTGTTGGCGACCTGCAGCATCACGCTTTGCAGGCTGATCGCTTCATTGGCGGCGTCGGTATCGCGCTTCAGCTCGGCATCGACCGGGATCAGCCAGTTGTCGCCGTTGATCTCCATGCCGTGGCCGGCGAAGTACACTGCCGCCATGTCGGCGCCGGCGGCATTGCGTCCGAAGGCGATCAGGCCGCGCCGCATCTCGTCGAAGCCGGCATTGGTGATCAGCGTCACGGCAAAGCCGAGGCGCTGCAGCGCGGCTGCGATATCGCCGGCATCATTCGGCGGATTGGACAGCGCCGGCACGCTCTTGTAGGCGCCGTTGCCGATCACCAGCGCCACCCGCTTGCCGTCGGCCGCAGCCGGCGCGGCGAAGCCCGCCAGCGCCGCGGCAACGGCCAGTCCCGAGACAAACGCGCGGCGGTTCATGCTGGCCCCGATCGGAGTGACGGGTGCATGGTAGCGGGCGCGACGCGGCCACGGAAATGGCGCGCGATCAGGCCGCCTGCTTCGGCGTCCAGACGCCGGCCGGCACCGGCTCGGCCGGCAACAAGCTGGCGCCGGCGGCGCCCGCGATCGACATCGTGATTTCGTGGATGTCCTGCACCGACCGCTGCATCGAGAAGCGCGGATAAAGCTCGCGCAAGGTGGTCGCGGCCGCCGCCTGCGCTGCTGAGGGATCGGCCAGCACGGCCTCGACGGCGGCGGCGATGCTGGTCGTGTCCTGGCCGAAGCTGAAGCGGGCGAGATGCGGCATCTCCGCGGCCGAGAAGCGGTTGGCGTCGAACACCGGCACGGTGCCGGCGCCGAGCGCGAAGAACACCCGGTCATGCACCGACAGGTCGATATTGGGATTGAGCGAGACCGCGGCAAGGTAGCTGCCGAGGCCTTCGCGCATCGCATCGAAGGTCATCGCGCCGAGCACGCGGGCCGGACGCCCGCTGACGTCGAGATCGCTCCAGCCGCCGCCGATGAAGTCGACCGGATAGTCGGCGAGCACCGCACCCACCTCGCGGGTGCGCACGCCTCGTGTGTAGTTGTCGAGCCGGGTCAGGATCACGTTGAACAGGTCGCCGCCGGGCTTCAGATAGACCAGATGCTGCTCGGCGACGTCGACGATGATCTTCGGAAATGTGCCACAGGTCTTGCCGCGCGCCTCGGCGATCGCGTCGAACAGCAGCGCGAACAGCTTTGGCGGCATCGTCTTGCGCCAGCCGCGCTCGAGCGCCACCGGATTCCAGCCGGACTTGGCGAAGATCAGCCGGCCGTTGCGCTGCTCGGGCGGCAGGCCGCCGAAGAAGCCGGGATCGGGAATGCCCATATGGGTTGCGAACACGGCGTCGTTGGCCCCCAGATGATCGCGGTTGAATGCGGCATGGTCCGGAAACACGTAGCCATGCGCGGTGTAGCGGCTCTCGAGCCCGTGACGCCTGGCGAAATAGCAGGGGTGATCGCAGAACCAGGTGAAGACGGGGATCTGGGCGACGTCCCAGAACAGTCTGCCGTCCTTGGTGTGGATATCGAGCCCAATGCCGGAGAAGCCGAGCGCCATGGTCTCGGCGCGCCGCGGCAGCAGGGCGTTGAGCCGGGCCGAGAAATCCGGCGCCAGCAGATCGAGCATCCTGACCTCGTGCCCGAGCCGGTCGAGCTCGGCGGCCGCCATCGCCAGGATGCCGCGCAGCGAATCATAGGTGGTGTTGCTGGAGTACAGGACGCAGATCACGGACATGGGACCTCCGCGCTTGACGGTGTTGCTGCTCGCGCGGGCATTTCCGTCGCCTTGCATGCTGTCAGTTGAACGGCCGAGCCGGCCGTTCCGGGCTCGGAATTATCCTGATGAGCGGATTTATTTCGCCGGAAACGGTCGTGCCGGCACGTTGAAGCTGCGTCGGGCGCCGTCGCGATCCGACATGAGGGCGAGAGCGCATGCAGCTTGATGGCTTCGACGTCGTCGTGGTGGGGGCGGGCTTCTTCGGCGCTGTGATCGCCGAGCAGGTGGCGAGCAGGCTCGGCCGCTCCGTCTGCGTGCTCGACCGCCGTCCGCATATCGGCGGCAACGCCTATTCGGAGCTCGACCCCGACAGCGGCGTCGAGGTGCATCGCTACGGCACGCATATCTTCCACACCAATTCCGAGACCGTCTGGCGCTATCTGCACCGCTTCACCGAGTTCACCGGCTACCGTCACCGCGTCTTCACGGTGGCGAAGGGCCGCGTCTATTCGATGCCGATCAACCTTGCGACCGTGTGCGCGGCGTTCGGGCGCGCCATGACGCCGGACGAGGCCCGCGTCGTGATCGCGGCGCAGGCGGCCGCGCACGGCGCCGCGGGGATCGGCAATCTCGAGGACAAGGCAATCGCCTCGGTAGGCCGCACGCTCTACGATCTCTTGATCCGCGGCTATACGCAGAAGCAGTGGCAGACCGATCCGCGTGAGCTTCCGGCCGACATCATCGGCCGCCTGCCGGTCCGCTTCACGTTCGACGATCGCTACTTCGCCGATCGCTATGAGGGCATGCCGGCAGGCGGCTACACCGCGATCTTTCGCCGGATGCTCGATCATCCCAGGATCGCGGTCCACCTCGGCGTCGACTATTTCGACGTCGCCGACCGCATCAATCCGCGGCAGCTCGTGGTCTATACCGGTCCGATCGACCGCTTCTTCGGCTATGCCTGCGGCCATCTCGGCTGGCGCACCGTCGACTTCGAGCGCGAGGTGCACGACGTCGCCGACTACCAAGGCGCCGCGGTCATCAACTATGCCGACGCCGAGGTGCCGTACACCCGCGTCCACGAGTTCAGGCATCTGCATCCGGAGCGGGCGCATGCGCAAGGCCGGACGACGATCTATCGCGAATATTCCCGCTTCGCGGGCCGGAGCGACGAGCCGTATTATCCGATCAACACCGCCGCCGACCGCGCCATGCTCGCCTCCTATCACGCCATGACGGCGTCGCGGCCGAATGTCATTTTCGGTGGCCGGCTCGGCTCGTACAAATATCTCGACATGCACCAGGCGATCGGCGCGGCACTGAAGACGTTCGAGCTCGAGGTCGAGCCGTTCTTCGCGCAGCAAAGCATGCACCGGCGTGACGCGGCCGCGCGCCGCGAAGTCTTGTCGCCCTTGCCGGCGTGATCTAATCCTGCGAGCTGCGGGCAACGAACGCCATAACAAATCGCCCGCGGTCCCCGGTGAGGAAACAATGAGAAAAACCGTTATTGCCGCGGCTGCCGCCGCCACTAGCCTTGCTGTCAGCATCGCCCACGCCGCGCCGCTTCCGGAAACGTCGGCGCACCAGGCCGGTTTCTCGGAGCGGGGGCTGGTGCGGCTCGACGACTTCTTCGCGCGCGAGATCGCGGCCAAGCGCGTGCCCGGCGCCGTGGTGGCGATCGCGCGCGACGGCAAGCTCGTGCATTACAAGGCGTATGGCCAGCTCGATCCGGTGAAGGGCACGCCGATGCCGATCGACGCGGTGTTCGCGTTGGCGTCGATGACCAAGCCGATGGCGGCGGTTGCAGGCCTGACGCTGATGGAGCAGGGCAAGCTGCCGCTGCAGGCCAGGGTCGCCGAGTTCTATCCGGCGTTCGCCGACATGAAGGTCGGCGTGCAGCAGGCCGACGGCTCGCTGAAGATGGAGCCGCAGGCGCAGCCGATCTTCATCCACGATCTCTATCGCCACACCTCCGGCCTGATGTATGGCGGCCGGCCCGACAGCTCGAGCGCGCTGGCGCGGCTCTATCCCGACGGCACCGCGCCGGCGGTCGAGGGCGATACCCAGGCCTTCATCGACCGCATCACCCAGCTGCCTCTGGTGCATCAGCCCGGCACCGAGTTCGAGTACGGCTTCTCGATCGACGTGCTCGGCGCCGTGGTCGAGAAGGTCTCAGGCCAGCGGCTTGGCGAATATCTCGCGGCCAATGTCTGGAAGCCGCTCGGCATGAAGGATGCGACGTTCCACCCGGCCGAGGCGCAGCGCGCGCGGCTGGCGCGTCCGTTCCCCAACGATCCGCTCACGGGCAAGCCGCAAGCCATCAAGCTGCTCGATACACCGTCCAGGTTCGATTGCGGCGGCGCCTGCTCGTTCGCCACCGTCGGCGACTATCTGCGTTTCGGGCAGATGCTGCTCAATGGCGGCGAGCTCGACGGCAAGCGCATCCTCAGCCCCAAGACGGTGCATCACATGACGTCGAACCATCTCGGGCCCGAGATCAAGAACAACGTCGCCGCGGTCGAACCGCATCGCGGCGGCTTCGGCTTCGGGCTGTCGGTCGCGGTGCGGACCGGCGAGGGGCTGTCGTCGGTGCCGGGCAATCCCGGCGAGTTCACCTGGAACGGCGCTTACGGCACCCAGTTCTTCTGCGACCCGAAGGAGCGCCTTGTCGTCGTTGTAGGAACCGCAGCTCCGGGCGAGCTGCGCAAATATTATCGCGAGAATGTGCAGGACATCGTCTACGGCGCGATGGTGAAGTAACGCCTCAGCAGAAAAATCGGACCTCACGTTGCCAGGTTTGCATACGTGGAACGTGGAACAGCAAAAAGGCCCGTCGCTCAAGCCGAGCGACGGACCTTAAATTTTGCGTGGCTACCAGCGCCTGTAGACGCCGGTCAGCGTACCGTTGTTGTTCCCTTCAGGACCCACGTCACCCTGGGTCGAGCTCGGCGTCGGGTGGTTGGTGCCGTTGAACGAACCGTACCAGCCCGGCTCCGCTGGAGAGTACATCACGTCAGGCTGCACGGCCTGATAGCGGGGGCCGCCGTAATATCTCGGACCAGGGTTCCCATAAGGATAGTAGCCTTGTGCGAACGCGCCTGCCGTTGTTGCGATCAGGGACGCCGCGGCGAGGGACAATATCTTGGTCTTTCGTTGCATTCACACTCTCCTTGCTGGTGTCCCGACCAACGACCGCCATGGAGCGGCGTTCCTGATCTGCCATGCATCTCGCAAAGGCAAATCTGCGCGAGCGTGGGATCAGGTTCTTGTGAATGGGCTTGTGCTCCGGGAGGGCGCAGCCGGGCTATGCCCGGCAGGATGCATCCGTCGCCGGCGCGTTATGCTTCTATGGCTATAACGGCGGATGCGCGAGCAGCGCCTCGAAAAGCCGGGGCGGTTCGTAAAAGGAAGCCCGCCACTGCGGCGGGCAAGGTCTCAGGGAGGAAAAACGCCCTGACAAGGGAGCGTGCAGCCAGTCTCCCCGATTCGTGCGCGGCTGCGAAGATCGTATAACTACTGTCATCAGGGCCGGCATTATGCGAATGCTGCTGGGGCCGCGGCCGGTCGGCAAGGGAATGACAAGGCGCGCTAACACTGCGCAATTACAGGGGAAGTTCATGAGCACGTCTGGAGTTTTTGCCCGCGTCGTCGCGGCGATCGGGGCCGGCGCCCTGGCGTGGCGGCGGATGCAGGGCGCGCAGCCCGCGCCCGCCTGGGGTAGCGCGCCAGAGATCCCGCAGGCCAAACCCCAGGGCGCGATCCCGACGCTCAAGATGCCGACGGCGCGGGGCTGGGACAACGACCAGAAGCCGGTCGCCGCGCCCGGGCTCAAGGTCAACGCCTTTGCGGCCGGGCTCGATCATCCGCGCTGGATCAATGTGCTGCCCAACGGCGACGTGCTGATCGCGGAGGCGACGCAGATCGCAGGAAAGCCGCGCAGCGTCTTCCACTATGCGATGCAGGCGACGATGCGGCGCGCCGCGGCGCTCGGCGTCAGCGCCAATCGCATCACGCTGCTGCGCGACCGTGACGGCGACGGCGTCGCCGAAAGTCGCGGCGCCTTCATGGAGGGTTTGAGCCAGCCGTTCGGCATGGCGCTGGTCGGCGACACCTTCTATGTCGGCAACACCGACGGCGTCGTGGCGTTTCCCTACACCGCGGGCGCCGATCGCATCACCGCGCCGGGACGCAAGCTCGTCAGCTTCAAGCCCGACGGGCACTGGACGCGCAGCCTGCTGCCGAGCGCCGACGGCAAGAAGCTTTATGCCGGCGTCGGTTCGCTCAGCAACATCGCCGAGAACGGTTTTGCGGTCGAGGAAGGCCGCGCCGCGATCTACGAGCTCGATCCGGCAGGTGGCACCAGCCGCATCTTCGCCGGCGGCCTGCGCAATCCGGTGGGCATCGCGTGGGAGCCGAGCACCAATGTGCTGTGGACCGTCGTCAATGAGCGCGACGGCCTCGGCGACGAGACGCCGCCGGACTATCTGACCTCGGTACGCGACGGCGGCTTCTACGGCTGGCCTTATTGCTACTGGGGCAAGACGGTCGACGATCGCGTGCCGCAGGATCCGGCGATGGTCGCCAAGGCGATCCAGCCGGACTACGCGCTCGGCGGCCACACCGCCTCGCTCGGCCTGTGCTGGATGCCGCAGGGCACGCTGCCGGGTTTTCCCGACGGCATGGTGATCGGCCAGCACGGCTCGTGGAATCGCTCGACGCTGTCAGGCTACAAGGTGGTGTTCGTGCCGTTCGCGGACGGCCGTCCCGCGGGGCCGCCGCGCGACATCCTTTCGGGCTTCCTCGCGCCGGACGAGAAGGTGTCGTACGGCCGCCCGGTGGGCGTCGCGCTCGGCCCCGACGGCTCGCTGCTGGTGGCCGACGACGTCGGCAACGTGATCTGGCGCGTGACGGCGGCGTAAGCGCCTGCACTTGCGGCAAGACGACTCGAACGGCGCGGCTTCGATCGGAGCCGCGCCGTTTCATTTGGAACAGAGCGTTAGCCTTGACTTACCGTAAGTGTAGACTTACGTTAAATCCAACAACGGACGACACGATCATGATCAGCGCCGAACGCGCGCTCGACGCGCTGGGAGACCCGACCCGCCGCCTGGTGTTCAAGCGGCTGCGTGAGGGCAATCGATCGGTGCAGGAGATCGCCGACGGCCTCAAGGTGAGCCGTCCGGCAGTGTCGCAGCATCTTCGGGTGCTGAAGGACGCCGGCCTTGCCGTGGTGCGGATCGAAGGCACGCGGCGGCTCTATGCCATCGACACCCGCGGGTTGGAGAGCCTGCGCGGCTGGCTCGACGGATTCTGGGACAAGACACTGACCGCCTTCAAGCAAGCGGCCGAACGCGAAGCCGCCAAAGAGAGGAGATCCCGATGACGATGCAAGCGACCTCCGACAATTACGATCCCTACAGCGTCCGCAAGGTGATGAATGTCGAGGCGCCGCCGGCGGTGGCCTGGCGGGTCTTCACCGAGCAGATGGGCACGTGGTGGCCGCTCGCGCATTACAAAATCGGCAAGACCAATGCGGTCGATGCAATCATGGAGCCGCGCGTCGGCGGCCGCTGGTACGAACGCGGCGACGACGGCAGTACCTGCGACTGGGGCAGCGTGCTGCTCTGGGAGCCCCCGTCGCGCCTCGTGCTGTCATGGGATATCACCGCGGACTGGCAATACGATCCGAACCTGAAGACCGAGATCGAGGTGCGCTTCATTGCCGACGGCAAGGACGCCACCCGCGTCGAGCTCGAGCACCGCAAGCTCGACCGTTACGGCGCCCGCGCCGCCGAGATGCGCCGCATCTTCGATACCGAAGGCGATTGGGGCCGGCTGCTCGCGATGTTCGCGGCACGCGCCGCGCAGGGGCCGAAAGCATGACCGCGCGCGGATCGGCAATAGCGCGGCGATGTCAGACAGTCCTGATCTCGCCGCCATCGATGCGCAGCACGGTGCCGGTCATCCAGCGCGCCGGCGGCGACACGGCATAGGCGACGAGGTCGGCGATCTCCTCCGGCGTGCCGAACCGCCTGAGGCCGGCCTGCCTGAGAGTCTGACTCATAAATCACCCAACCTTAGCTGCAGCCGCGAGTCTGCGGGTCAGGAGCCTGATGTGTGCAA
>NZ_JAUMTJ010000068.1:0-49408 GCF_032654765.1 Bradyrhizobium sp. 33ap4
ACAAGCGGTCTTAGGAAGACAACTATAACACTCAACTCCTTGGCTCACAGAACGACATGGCTACGATCCGACTTCGCGGCTAACCCCCATCCCGACCTTCCCCCTTTCAGGGGGAAGGGGAAAGCACTCGTAGCCCGGATGGAGCGAAGCGTAATCCGGGAGCAGTATTGCCTCATGGAGCGAACCCCGGATTTCGCTGCGCTTCATCCGGGCTACGAAATTATCGCCTTGCGGAATTACGTCGCACGCTGTTTCAGCAGGTCGTCCAGGTCCAGCCGTCGCGTGAACATCGCGAGTTTGCCGTCCGCGCTGCGCGGCCATTCGGCCTCGGGGCGATCCCAATAGAGCTCGACGCCGTTCTCGTCGGGATCGCGCAGGTACAGCGCCTGGCTGACGCCGTGGTCGCTGGCGCCGTCGAGCTCGATGCCGGCCGACAGCACCCGGTGCAGCGCGTCGGCGAGCGCCGGGCGGGTGGGATAGAGGATGGCGGTGTGGAACAGGCCCGTGGTGCCCGGCGGCGGCGGATGGCCGCCCTTGCTCTCCCAGGTGTTGAGGCCGATGTGGTGGTGATAACCCCCGGCCGAGATGAAGGCCGCGTCCGTGCCCATGCGCTGCTGCAACTCGAAGCCGAGCACACCGCAATAGAAGCCGAGCGCCCGGTCGAGATCGGCCACCTTGAGGTGAACATGCCCGATCCGGGTGCCCGCGATGATGGGGGGATTCTCTGGCATGAGCGGACTCCGTTGACGTCAATGCCCCGCTATCAGGGGCGAGGTTTCGCCGCCTGATATAGTCTGGATTTGCCGACGCCGGAGCGATCGATCCGGAAACGCAGCGTTTCCGAAAGGCGCCACGGTCGCCGGGCCTAGCAGAGCTCCGACAACTCGCCGCCGGGCAGCTGGAACTCGAACGTGTTCAGCGTCATCGACACCATCGTGTAGTAGCCGCAGAGGCCGATCACCTCGACCAGGCCGCGCTGGCTCAGCACCTCGACCGCCTCGTCATACAGTGCCTTCGGCAGGCCGTGACCTTCGTGCAGCGCCTTGGCGACGTCGTAGATCACCCTGGCCTTGGGATCGTCGAAGCTTGGCGTCCGGCGCACGCGAATGTCCTCGATGATCTTCGGGTCGAGGCCGCCCTTCAGCGCCAGGCGCTTGTGGGCATACCACTCGTAATGCGCGGTCCAGTGCCGCGCGGTGACGAGGATCGCGATCTCCGACAGCTTTGGGGGAAAGATCGTGTCGAAGCGCAGCACCTCGCCGAGCCGCGTGGCATGCCGTGCCATCTCCGGGCTGTTCAGCCAGGCCATCATCGGCGCGGGTGGCGCACCGCGCTTGCCGGCGATCGACTCGTCGTAGGTTTCTTTCTGGGCGGCGTTCATTTCGCTAGGCGAAAGCAGCTTCAGCCGCATGTCCGTTTCCTTTTGTTTTTCAAGCGTTACCCCATCTCGGCGATACACCCGATCGCGCGAGGTGAGTAGCGACGCCAGAGCATGGCGCGGCCGCGAGGCATATTGAATTCGGCGGCTGCGTAGGTCTAAGGTCGAATCCAATTCGTCGAATTTGACTGGAAACGCACCATGGCTGACCTCGAGAAATTCCGCGCGGAGACCCGCGCCTGGCTGGAGCAGAATTGCCCGCCGGAGATGCGCAAGCCGATGACCTCGGATGGCGACACCTTCTGGGGTGGCCGCAACACGAAATTCTCGTCCGAGGCGCAGCGCGTCTGGTTCGAGCGGATGCGCGACAAGGGCTGGACCGTGCCGCATTGGCCGAAGGAATATGGCGGCGGAGGCCTCGACGGCGAGGAGGCCAAGATCGTGCGCCAGGAGATGGCTGCGATCGGCGCGCGTCAGCCGCTGACCTCGTTCGGCATCTCCATGCTGGGACCGGCGCTGCTGAAATACGGCACCGAGGAGCAGAAGAAGGAGCATCTGCCGAAGATCACCGCGGGCCTGATCCGCTGGTGCCAGGGCTATTCCGAGCCGAATGCCGGCTCCGACCTCGCCTCGCTGCAGACCCGCGCGGTCGGCGACGGCGACGATTACATCATCAACGGCCAGAAGATCTGGACGTCCTACGCCAACTACGCCGACTGGATCTTCTGCCTGGTGCGCACCGATCCCGCGGCGAAGAAGCATGACGGCATCAGCTTCATCCTGTTCGACATGACCTCGAAGGGCGTGTCGACCAAGCCGATCCTCCTGATCTCGGGCTATTCGCCGTTCTGCGAAACCTTCTTTGACAATGTTCGCGTGCCGAAGTCGCATGTCGTCGGATCAGTCAATCGCGGCTGGGATGTCGCGAAATATCTGCTGCAGCACGAGCGCGCGATGATCTCCGGCATGGGCGAGCGCGGCGTCGGTCGTCCGCTCGGCCAGATCGCCGCCGACTCGGTCGGTGCGGACGCGCAGGGCAAGCTCGATGACGCGCAGCTGCGCAGCCAGATCGCGAGCTTCGAGGTCGACGAGGCCGCGCTCGCTGCCGCCGCCGAGCGCGCGGTCGATCTCGCCAAGGCCGGGCAATCGCATCCGGCGTTCTCCTCGGCGATGAAATATTACGGCACCGAGCTCAACAAGCGCCGCTATGAGATCCTGATGTCGGCCGGCGGCATCGATGCGCTGGAATGGGAGAGCGACCGCTCCAAAGGCGGCGCCCGCCCGCGCGCCTGGCTGCGCACCAAGGCCAATTCGATCGAGGGCGGCACCTCGGAGGTGATGCTCGGCATCGTCGCCAAGCGCATCCTCGATTTGCCGGGCGCGTGATCGCTGCACCGTCGTTCCGGGGCGTCGCGAAGCGGCGAACCCTGATGCGCGATTGCGCATCGCGAACCTCGAGATTCCGGGTTCGATGCTGTCGCATCGCCCCGGAATGACGAACTCAGACCGTTGCTTAGAACGTTAGATCGGATTTCCTATGGCCCTCGTCCTCACCGAAGAACAATCCATGCTGCGCGACAGTGCGCGCGGCCTCATCAGCGACAAGGCGCCGGTGGCGCATCTGCGGTCCTTGCGCGATGCCAAGGATGCCACCGGCTTCTCGCGCGATCTCTGGAAGACATTTGCGGAGATGGGCTTCTCCGGCCTGCTGGTGCCGGACCAGTTCGGCGGCAGCGGGCTCGGCTGCGTCGAGGCCGGCATCGTCATGGAGGAGATCGGCCGCACCTTGATGCCGTCGCCGTTCCTCGCGACCTCGGTGCTCGCCGCCTCGGCGCTGTCGCGCGGCGGCAGCGAGGCGCAGAAGGCGCAGCATCTGCCGAAGATCGCCGACGGCTCGCTGCTGGCGGCGCTCGCGATCGATGAGGGCGCCAAGCATCGCCCGTTGCAGACCAAGTTGCAGGCCACGCGCTCCGGCAACGGCTTCAAGCTGTCGGGCGACAAGGCCTTCGTAGTCGACGGCCACACCGCCGACCTCCTGATTGTCGCCGCGCGCAGCGCGGGCAGCGCCGGCGACAGGAACGGGCTGACGCTGTTCCTGGTCGATCCAAAGGCGAAGGGGCTCGCGGTCGAGCGCACCGCGATGGTCGATTCGCACAACGCGGCGCGCATCGTGTTCGACAATGTCGAGGTCAACGCCGACAGCGTGCTCGGCGAAGTCGATCAGGGCTTTGGGCTGCTCGAGGGCGTGCTCAATATCGGCCGCGGCGCGGTGGCGTCCGAAATGGTCGGCCTCTCCGACGAGGTGTTCGGCCGCACCGTGGCCTATCTGAAGGAGCGCAAGCAGTTCGGCAAAGCGATCGGCGAATTCCAGGCGCTGCAGCACCGTGCCGCGCAGCTCTACATCGATATCGAGATTACGCGCGCCGCCGTGTTGAAGGCGCTGCAGGCGCTCGACACGGACATCGACAAGGCGGCCACCGCGGTCGCGGTGGCAAAGGCCCGCGCCGGCACCACTGCGACGCTGGCCGTGCAGGAGGGCGTGCAGATGCATGGCGGCATGGGCATGACCGACCAGTTCGACATCGGCTTCTTCATGAAGCGCGCCCGCGTCTGCCAGGAGCTGTTCGGCGACAGCAACTTCCACACCGACCAGCTGGCGAGCGGCAAGGGGTATTGATCTTCGCCGCGTCATTGTCGCTACGCAACACGCTGTCATCGCCCGGCTCGCCGCCTTCGCTCAAGCTTCGGCGCGCCTGAAAGCGAAAGCCTCGTCGAAGCCTTGGCGTAGACGGGACCGGGCGTTCCAGTATTCCAGAGACGTCGGCGCTTGAGCCGAGAAGCCGCGGCGTACTGGATCACCCGCTTTCGCGCGGGTGATGACAGCGGTGAGGGCGGCTTGGCATAGGCTCGTCATTGCGAGCGAAGCGAAGCAATCCATCTCTCCACTTGTGGCGAAATGGATTGCTTCGTCGCTTCAGCGCAAAATTGCTTTGCAATTTTGTCGCGACCTCCTCGCAATGACGATGGAGAGTCTACCGGATCGGCGGCGCGTACTGGACGCCGCCGGCGTTCCAGAGCTGGTTCATGCCGCGCGGGATCTTCAGCTTGGAGTCGGCGCCGACGTTGCGGTCGTAGACCTCGCCGTAATTGCCGACATGGCGGATGATGCGCACCGCCCAGTCCTTGGTCAGACCGAGATCCTCGCCATAGCTGCCCTCGGTGCCGACCAGCCGCATCACCTCCGGCTTCTTCGACTTCAGCGCCTCGTCGATGTTCTTCGAGGTGATGCCGAGCTCTTCGGCGTTGATCATGGCGTACAGCGTCCACTTCACGATCATCATCCAGTCGTCGTCGCGCAAGCGCACCACCGGCGCCAGCGGCTCCTTGGAGATGATGTCGGCGAGGATCGTGTGGTCGCTCGGCTTGGCGAGGTTGAGCCGCAGCGCATAGAGCTGCGAGGCGTCCGATGTTAGCGTATCGCACTGGCCGGAGTTGTAGGCGTTCACGACGTCGTCCAGCTTGTCGAACTTCATCTCCGTGTACTTCATGTTGTTGGCACGGAAATAGTCGGCGAGATTGAGCTGCGTCGTGGTGTTGGCCTGCACGCAGACCTTGCTGCCGTTCAGGTCGAGCGCGGAATCGATGTTGCGCGAGCGTGGCAGCATGAAGCCCTGGCCGTCATAATAGGCGACCGCGGGGAAATAAAGGTCGTAATTGGTCTCGCGCGACATGCTCCAGGTGGAGTTGCGCGAGAGGATGTCGACCTTGCGGTTCTGCAGCTCCTTGAAACGCTCGCTGGCGTCGAGCGGAACGAACTTCGCCTTCGACGGGTCGTCGAAGATCGCCGACGCGACCGCGCGGCAGAAGTCGACGTCGAAGCCGGTCCAGTTACCCTTGTCGTCCGGGATCGAGAAGCCCGGCAGGCCCTTGTTGACGCCGCACAGCACGTCGCCGCGACGGACGGTGCGCTTCAGCGTGCGGGTGTCGTAACGCTCATAGGTGATGGCGGCGGCCGCAACCAGTGCGGCGATCGCGAGCCCGATCGTCAGGCCGCCTCGAAATGTACGCATGGGTTCTCTCTCGCGAAGGATCGGGGGGAAAGGCGGGGCGGATATCGAAGGCGGGTAGAGATCAGAGTTCGGGCTTCTGCCGGATGATCACCTTGGTGCCGACCGGAACGCGGTTGTAGAGATCGGCGACGTCGTTGTTGACCAGGCGGAAGCAGCCGGAGGAAACGGCGGTGCCGATGGTGTCGGGCCGGTTGGTGCCGTGGATGCGGTAGACCGTGGTGCCGAGATACATCGCGCGTGCGCCGAGCGGATTGCCCGGGCCGCCCGCCATGAAGCGCGGCAGATAGGGCTGGCGCGCGATCATTTCCGGCGGCGGCACCCAGTCCGGCCACTCGGCCTTGCGGGTGATGCTCACCAGGCCCTGCCATTGAAAGCCTTCGCGGCCGACGCCGATACCGTAGCGGAGCGCGCGGCCATTACCCTGCACCAAATAAAGATGGCGCTCGGCGGTCGCGACGATGATGGTGCCCGGCGCCTCACTGGTCCGGTAATATACGACCTGCTTCTGCCATTCCGGGTCGAGCTCGTAGCCGTCGTCAGCAACAAGGCCGGGCTCGTCGGCGTCCGGGCGGTTTTGGGCGAAACCCTGCGACGTCGACAGCACGAGCGCGCCCGTCGCGATCAACATCCAGACCAGGTGACGAAACTTCGTCATTGAAAGCTCTCCTCGTTGGCACGCGGCCAAATGGTTGCTCCACCCGCAAATCAGGCAGCATCAAATCTCAGCGGCAGCTTGATGGCAAGCTTAGGGCCGCACCACAGGTATATCCCTGTAATGCTTCTGTTTTTTGTCATTGATTGTCGCGGCACGTTGCGCGGGCCGCCTCATTTCGGCGCGATCCAGAGTCGCAAGGCGAACGAGATCAGCGCCACGGTGCCGACGCCGCCGAGCCACAGCGCTGCGAACCACAGCAGGCGCTGGCCGAGCGGCCGCTGATTCGAGCCCTCGGGCATCAGTGGTATCCGTGGCCGGGGCGCACCTTGCCGCGGAACACCCAATAGGCCCAGGCGGTGTAGCCGAGGATCAGCGGCACCAGGATCGAGACGCCGACCAGCATGAAGACCTGGCTGTTGGTCGGTGCCGCCGCCTGCCAGATCGTGATGCTCTGCGGCACGATGTACGGATACATGCTGATGCCGAGTCCGGCATAGGACAGCGCGAACAGCCCGAGCGTCAGGAAGAACGGCTGGTGGTCGTTCTTGTTGCTCAGCGCGCGCAGCAGCAGTGCGGTGACGGCGGCGACCGCGATCGGCACCGGCGCGGTGAGGATGATGTTGGGCCAGGCGAACCAGCGCTGGGTGTACTGCACGCTGAGGAAAGGCGTCGCGATGCTGACGGCGCCGATTGCGCCCAGCATCGCGACCAACAACATCCAGCTCAGATGATAGGCGCGGTCGCGCAGCTCGCCCTCGGTCTTCATCACCAGCCAGGTCGCGCCGAGCAGCGCGTAGCCGATCACCAGCGCGACGCCGGTCAGGACGCTGAACGGCGTCAGCCAATCCCACCAGCCGCCGGCGTATTGGCGGCCCTCGACATGGATGCCCTGCAGGATGGCGCCGAGCGCGATCCCCTGCGCCAGTGTCGCAAGCAGCGAGCCGCCGGCGAAAGCGATATCCCATTTGTTGCGCGCCTTCTGGGTCCGCCAGCGGAATTCGAAGGCGACGCCGCGGAACACGAGGCCGAGCAGCATCGCGATCATCGGCGTGTAGAGCGCCGGCATCAGCACCGCATAGGCCAGCGGAAACGCCGCCATCATGCCGCCGCCGCCGAGCACCAGCCAGGTCTCGTTGCCGTCCCACACCGGCGCCACCGTGTTCATGATGACGTCGCGGTCGGTCTTTTGCGGAAACAGCGGAAACAGGATGCCGAGGCCGAGATCGAAGCCGTCCATCACGACATAGACGAACACGGCAAAGGCGATGATGAAGGCCCAGATCGTGGCGAGATCGATCATCGCGCGCCCTCCACGGCTGCGCCCGCCGCCGGCGTGATGCCGGCCGCGCGGGCCGGAAGATCCTTCGTCGGGCCTTGCTCGCCGGGATGCGGCGGCTGCGCCATCAGCCGCAGGATGTAGATCACGCCCGCGGTGAACACGGCGAAATAGACGATGATGAAGGCGATCAGCGACGAGCCCACCGCGGGCGCCGCCAGCGGCGACGCCGAATCGGCGGTCCGCAGCAGCCCGTAGACCGTGAACGGTTGCCGCCCGGTCTCCGTGGTGATCCAGCCCGCGAGCACCGCGATGAAGCCGGCGGGGCCCATCAGCACGGCGAAGCGATGCAGCAGCGACGACTGGTACATCATCCCCCGCCAGCGCATCAAAAGGCTGAGCAGGCCGAGCCCCATGATCAGGAAGCCGAGGCCGACCATGATGCGGAACGACCAGAAGGTGATTGGCACCGGCGGCCAGTTCTCGCGCGGCACGGTGTCGAGGCCGGCCAGCGGCGCGTCGAGCGAATGCTTCAGGATCAGCGACGACAGTTTCGGCACCTCGATCGCATACTTGACCTTCGCTTCACGCTGGTCGGGCCAGCCGAACAGGATCAGCGGCGCGCCGTCCTTGTGGCTCTGGTAATGCCCTTCCATCGCCATCACCTTGGCGGGCTGGTGCTCCAGCGTGTTGAGGCCGTGCTGGTCGCCGGCGAGGATCTGGATCGGCGCCACGAGGGTGGCCATCCACATCGCCATCGAGAACATCACGCGCGCTCCCGCCAGATGCTGGTCGCGCAGCAGATGCCAGGCGCCGACCGCGCCGACCACGAGCGAGGTGGTAAGGTACGCCGCCAGCACCATGTGCACGAGGCGATAGGGGAACGACGGATTGAAGATCACCTTGAGCCAGTCGGCGGCGACGAACTGGCCGTCGGCGTTGACGGCGTGGCCGGTCGGCGTCTGCATCCAGGAATTGGCCGACAGAATCCAGAACGCCGAGATCAGCGTGCCGATCGCGACCATCAACGTCGCCACGAAGTGCAGCCTGGGGCCGACGCGCTCGAGCCCGAACAGCATCACGCCGAGGAAGCCGGCTTCCAGGAAGAATGCGGTCAGCACCTCATAGGCCATCATCGGGCCGATCACCGGCCCGGTCTTGTCGGCAAAGGACGACCAGTTGGTGCCGAACTGGTAGGACATCACGATGCCCGAGACCACGCCCATGCCGAACGCGACCGCGAAGATCTTCAGCCAGTAATTGAACAGGTTGATGTAGACCTCGCGCCTGGTGGCAAGCCACAGCGCTTCCAGCACCGCGAGATAGCTCGCAAGCCCGATCGAGAATGCGGGAAACACGATGTGGAACGACATCGTGAAAGCGAATTGCGCGCGGGCGAGTACGACCGCATCCCAGCCTTCGAACATTACGCACCATCCGTCGTCGACCTGGCGTGGACCTTACCACGTCAGCTGTGACGACAAAGAGGGCGGATTGTCCGACTGGAGCGGGTTGAGTTTTGGCTGGATCGGCTTGGTGCGGTCCCGGTTCACCTCTCCCCGTCGGGGAGAGGTGAGCTTTCGACGCCGTTCCAGCTCAACCTGATTTCATCAGGCTTTAGCTGTTGGCGTTGAGCAGCCGCGCGACGGTGCGGTCGATCTCGTCGTACTGTCCCTCGCCGGCGTGCTGGAACACGATCTTGCCGTTCTGGTCGATCACGTATTGCGCCGGCCAATACTGGTTGCGGTAGGCGTTCCAGGTCTGCGAATTGTTGTCCTGCGCCACCGGATAGAGGATGCCGTGCCGCTTCAGCGCCGCCTGCACGTTGGAGGCCGAATGCTCGAACGGGAATTCCGGCGTGTGGACCCCGATCACGACGAGGCCGCGATCCCGGTACTTCGAATAGAGCTGGGTGACGTGCGGCAGCGTGTTGACGCAGTTGACGCAGCCATAGGTCCAGAAATCCACCAGCACGACCTTGCCGCGCAGGTCGGCGAGCTTCAGTGGCTGCGAATTGAACCAGTTGCTGATGCCGACGATTTCGGGCGCGGTCTGGCTCTGTCCGGTTGTCATGGCGATCGCCGGCGGCACCGGCTGTGCCGGCGCGTCTGACTCGGTGCAGAGGCCGGGAATGACGGCGCCGCCGAGGCCAAGGCCCGTAACCAGAGCGGATACGGCAATCAAGCGCAGGGACATCGATATCTCCTTTGGGCTTACAGGCCGATCTGGCCGTTGGGATAGAACTGGGTCAGCCACGCCACGATCAGCGTGTCGTATTGCAGGTAGGACAGCGCGGCGAATGCGACGATCACGACGCCGAAGCCCTGCTGCAGGCGCGGCGCGATCCGCGCCATGCTGCGAGCGCGCGTGGTGACGGCCTGTCCGCCATAGGCAATCGCAAGCATCGGGATCGCGGCGCCGATCGCGTAGGTGACGAGCTGCAGGCTCGCCCACGCGGTGTCCTTCGAGGTCGCGACGATGGTCAGGATCGAGCCGAGCACGGGGCCGGCGCACGGCGTCCACACCAGGCCGAGCGTAGAGCCGAGCACGAAGCCACCGAACAGGCTGTGCGACGGCGCGGCCTGACCGAGGCTGCCCCCTTGTTTAGACGCGCTTTCTTGACGCGAACCGGTATCCACTTCGCTCGAAAACGCTTTGGTAGCGCCGGTGAGCCGGATCGACAGCCATTCGAACGGCGCCGGCCAGATCATCAGGAGGCCGAAGCCCGCGAGCAGCACGGCCGCGCCGGTCCGCAGCACGTTCGGATCGAAATCGAAGGCGCGCGTGATCGCGCTCAGCAGCAATGCCACCGCAGAGAATGACATCACGAAACCGAGCGCGATCATCGCGGGCCGCGCCTTGCCGGTCTGGCCTATCGATACCCCGAGCAGGATCGGCAGCATCGGCAGGGTGCAAGGGGCGGCGACGGTGGCGACACCGGCAAGCAGGGCAAGGGCAAGGCTGAGCATCGTCATCCGTCCATCAGAGTCCCGGCGCGCCAGAGGGCCGTGCCGGGTACGCCTGATGTTCTTCGCAAGGACGGTTTGGCCGTTACGGCGGACCGGTCGCGGGCCGCGTCACGTCTGTGTGAGGCGAGGCGCACTCGGCTTCACGACGTCGCGCCAAATACAGAGCGACCCGGCTGGGGGCATCCCGGCCGGGTCGTTGGAGGCTACTTGGGAGGTTAGAACGAAGAGGTATCGAAACCGGTTCAGTGAATTGGGGTTGGGGTTGCGTCGTTGGATATAGGTATAGAGGTCGCGTTTTTCCGGGTGATGTCGTCGATTGTTTCAATTGTTTCGTCGCCTGAATTTTTCGGCTTCTTGGACAATTGCCCGGGTCGCGTGATTTCCCTTTAAGATATTGAATTTGCAGTCTTTTATGCGGCGACGCTATCCACGCCGGCACCCCGCAGGAGGTCGGCGAGCTGCTTGCGGGCATAGAACATGCGGGTCTTCACCGTGCTCTGCGGGATCCCGATGATCTGCCCGGCCTCCTCGACCGACTTCTCATGGTAGTAGACCAGATTGATGATCTCGCGGTGAGCCGGCGACAGCTTGGCCACGCAGGCGCGGAGGATCTCGCTGGTGGTGGCGCGATCGAGCGAGGTTTCCGGCGTGTCGGCGCCGTCGGCGATCTCCAGCACGTCGTCCTGGTCGATGTCCTCATGCTTGCGCTGGCGCAGCGCGGTCAGCGCCTTGAAGCGGGCGATCGAGAGCAGCCAGGTCGAGACCTGCGAGCGGCCCTCGAATTGGGCCGCGGTGCGCCAGACGTCCAGGAACACCTGGCTCACCAGGTCCTCGGCCATCGTGGTGTCGCGCACCATGCGGAGCACGAAGCGGTAAACCCGGACGTTATGACGGGAATAGAGCGTGTGCATCGAGGTGCGGTTATTCTTGGCGATACGCGCGAGCAGCGTTTCATCCGAGGTCGCGCGAGCAGCGTCGATATGCTTCGTGGCTGCAGAGTTGATGGCGATGACGTTCGGCATGACAGGCTCCCAGTTCGCCGTTGGGCGGCGGTTCGTTGGGAGAATTGTTAGTTACGGCCCGTTTCCGGATGTCTGCGCGAAAAGCGGAAAATGGTTTCGTGAACGGGAGAATTGTTTCGTCGCCGGCCCGACGACGAAACATTCGGGACCAAAAAGCCAATAATTTCAATGCGAGGAAAATTCGAACGGCCGGATTCCTGCCGTCGGAACGAATCCGGCTGTTATGACTTCTGGCACTGTCGGGGCTTATTCGGCCGCCTGCAGCGAGGGCGCCGCCTTTTTCGGGGCAATCCAGAACGCATCGGGCCGTTCGAACAGGAAATTGGCCCGCGCCGCCAGCGCCAGCCGCCAGATCACGAGCGAGCCGGCGACGCCGACCGCGGTCACGATCAGCGAGATCAGGCCGATGTCGTGGATGACGCCGAAGCGCAGCAGAAGGGTGCGTGACGCCGCCATCGGCAGGAAGAAGGCGAGATAGATCACGATCGAATGCTCGCCGCAGAAGCGCAGGAAGCCAAGCCAGTGCGCGCGCGCCAGCAGCGTGCCGGTCACGATGATCGCGCAGGCGCCGGCAAAGCCGAGTGCCAGCGAGACGACCGGCCATTCGCTCACCTCGAGCGCAACCAGGCCGCCATTGATCAGCGCCCAGAGCCCAAGCCCGAGCAGGGCAAGCGCAGGCCGTGCCCGCGCGCGGTCCGAGAGCGCGAACACGTAATCGGCGAGGACATAGCCGGTGTAGAAGTAGACGAAGCGGGAGCAGAACTCGTCGATCACGGTCCAGCCGGTCGCGACATGCGCGGTCTCCAGCGCTGCCGCGATCAGCCAGATCACGAGCGGGTGGACGTTGCGCGCGAGCTTGGTGACGACGAAGAAGATCGGCAGCAGATAGATGAACCACAGCGTGCCGAACGGCTCGATGAAGGATTCGAGGTATTGCAGTCCAACCTGGGCCCAACCGGTCTCGGCGGCCAGCGACGGCGCCTTGAAGCCGAACTGGATCGTCACCCAGAGCACGTAGAAATAGGCGAAGTGCATCACCTTGCGGTCGAGATAGGTGCGCCAGTCGCGATCGATCACGACCGACAGGAACAGGCCCGAGATCAGGAAGAAGTCCGGCATCCGGAACGGCTTCGCGAACATCACGACGTAGTGCATGAAGCCGGTCTGGTCGGCGGCCTTCTCGACCCCCAGCACCGAATGCATCATCACGACCATGATGATGCAGATGCCCTTGGCGTAGTCGACCCAGTCGACGCGTCCGCTCGCGCCTGGGGCGGAACGATCTGTCGCAGCGGCTGTGCCGTTCGTGGTCATCTTTGTCTCGTTCCGGCGTGATCGGGCCTACCATCGGCCCGATCGGTTGCTTTCTCCTTTATTGATACAAATGGTGTGCCACCAAACCGGACCTTTCCGCGGGTTTCCCGTAGCCGGCGAATGGTCTAAGAGGCCGTGGAATCCAAGAGAAGAGACCGTTTGTTAACCATGGGACGCAGCCCGGCCCGAGCGCCGCTGCGATGATGAGAATCCTTGCCGCGCCAATTCGATAGTCCGCTGCCGATCGACGCCGTGCTCGATGAGCTCGATCGCACGCTCGTGGGCCACAACGCCGCGGTGCTGGTGGCGCCGCCGGGTGCCGGCAAGACCACGCGCGTGCCGTTGGCGTTGCTCGATGCACCCTGGGCGAGGGGCAAGAAGATCATCGTGCTGGAGCCGCGCCGCATCGCCGCGCGCGCCAGCGCGGAGCGGATGGCGAAGACGCTCGGCGAGCGTGCCGGCGAGACCGTCGGCTATCGCGTGCGCTTCGGCTCGAAAGTGTCGCGCGCGACGCGGATCGAGGTCGTCACCGAAGGCATCTTCTCGCGCCGGATCCTCGACGATCCCGAGCTCAACGGCATCGCCGCGGTGCTGTTCGACGAATTCCATGAGCGCTCGCTCGATGCCGATCTCGGGCTGGCGCTGGCGCGCGACGCGCAGACCGGCCTGCGCGAGGATCTGCGGATCCTCGTGATGTCGGCAACGCTCGACGGTGCACGCGTCGGAAAACTGCTCGGCGACGCGCCGGTGGTCGAAAGCGAGGGGCGCGCCTTTCCGGTCGAGACCCGTTACGTCGGCCGCAAGGTCAACGCGCCGCTGGAGCGGCAGATGGCCGAGACGATCGCGACCGCGCTGCGTGCCGATGCCGGCTCGGTGCTTGCCTTCCTGCCGGGCGCCGCCGAGATCCGCCGCACCCAGACCTTCCTCACTGAGCGTGTGCACGACGCCTCTGTCGAGATCGTGCCGCTGTTCGGCGCGCTCGATGCCAGCGTGCAGGATCGCGCCATCGCGCCGGCGCCGAAGGGCACCCGCAAGGTGGTGCTGGCGACCTCGATCGCCGAGACCTCGCTGACCATCGAGGGCGTCCGCATTGTGGTGGACTCTGGCCTTGCGCGGGTGCCGCGCTACGAGCCAGACATTGCATTGACGCGGCTCGAGACCGTGCGGGCGTCGCGCGCCGCGGTGGATCAGCGGCGCGGCCGCGCCGGCCGCATCGAGCCCGGCGTCTGCTACCGGCTCTGGGACGAGCCGCAGACCGCGTCGCTGCCGGCCTACACCGCGCCCGAAATCCTCTCCGCCGATCTGTCCTCGCTGGTGCTCGACCTCGCGCAATGGGGCGTCAGCGATCCCGCGGGCCTTGCCTTCCTCGATCCACCGCCGGGACCGGCGCTGAAGGAAGCCAGATCGCTGCTGTCGGAGCTCGGGGCGCTCGACGGTGATGGCCGCATTACAGAGGAAGGGCAGAGCCTGCGCGCGCTGGCGCTGCCGCCGCGGCTGGCGCGCATGATCGTGGATTCCGCCCGCTTCGGTATGGGCGAGGAGGCGGCCGAGATCGCCGCGGTTCTGACCGAGCGCGGGCTCGGCGGCGACAGTGTCGATCTCGACGTCAGGCTCGACCAGTTCCGCCGCGACCGTTCGCAGCGCGCATCGAGCGCCCGCAGCATGGCGGCGCGCTGGGCCGCGCAGGTGAAGTCGGCTGTCGGCGAAGCGAAGGATCTCTCCACCGGCGTCATGCTGGCCTTCGCATTCCCGGATCGGGTCGCCCGGAACCGCGGCAATGGCAGCTTCGTGCTGGCCAACGGCCGCGGCGCCGCCGTCGAGCAGACCGCGGCGCTGGCGCGGCTGCCTTATATCGCGGTCGCCGAACTGACCGGCACGGCCGCGAGCGGCCGCATCCTGCTGGCGGCGCCGATCACCCAGGAGGAGATCGAGCAGCGTTTCGCCGACCAGATCGAGAACGTGGAAGAGGTGACGTTCGACCGCGGCGCGATGGCGCTGCGCGCGCGGCGCCGGCGTTCGCTGCACGCGATCACGCTGTCGGAAGCACCGATGTCGCTGTCGCCCTCGGCCGAGACCGCGCGCGTCTTCGCCGACGGGCTCATCGCGGCCGGGCTCGACCGGTTGCCGTGGTCGAAGCACTCCAAGCAATGGCGCGACCGTGTCGTGTTCCTGCGCAAGGCCGAGGACGAGAGCTGGCCCGATCTGTCCGACACCGCGCTCGCCGCGCGTGCCGACGACTGGCTGGTGCCGGCGCTCTACGACAAGACCGCGCTGAAGGACCTGTCCGCCGGCGACCTGTCGGACGCGCTGATGGCGTTGCTGCCGTGGGAATTGCGCGCGCGGCTCGATCGCGAGGCGCCGACGCATTTCGAGGCGCCGACCGGAACGCAGCTCGCGATCGATTACGAGGCCGAGCAGGGCCCGACCATCGCGGTGCGGCTGCAGGAGCTGTTCGGGCTCAACACCCATCCCTCGATCGCCAAGGGCGCGGTGCCGCTGGTGCTGGAACTGCTGTCGCCGGCACAGCGGCCGGTGCAGGTGACGCGCGATCTGCCCGGCTTCTGGCGCGGCAGTTACGCTGCGGTGCGTTCCGACCTGCGCGGCCGCTATCCGCGCCATCCCTGGCCGGAAGATCCCGCCAGCGCGATGCCGACCAGGCGCGTGAAACCGCGCGGCACGTGACGGGTCGCGAATCTCATGCATCGCCGTCATTGCGAGGAGCGATAGCGACGAAGCAATCCATCGTTCCGCGCATGCCGCACGATGGATTGCTTCGCTTCGCTCGCAATGACGGGCATAGACCCGCACCATCCGGGACGTAACGCTGGCGAGCGTCCGCAAACGGTGGTTAGATTTGCACGCTGGGATGGGATCACGGGCTCGCAGTTTGGGGAGGTCACCGTGGAGATCAAGAACGCATCGCCGTCGCTGTACAACGAAGACCTGGCGCCGGCCAAGGAACGCAACTGGGGTGCCTTCAGCATCTTCAACGTCTGGACCTCGGATGTGCACAGCCTGTGGGGCTATTATCTCGCCGCCAGCCTGTTCCTGCTCTGCGGCAGCTTCGTCAATTTCATCCTCGCGATCGGCGTCGGGTCGCTGGTGATCTTCGTGCTGATGAGCCTGATCGGCAATGCCGGCGTGAGAACCGGCGTGCCCTATCCGGTGCTGGCGCGGGCCTCGTTCGGGGTCTGGGGCGCCAACATTCCGGCGCTGGTGCGCGCGATCGTCGCCTGCTTCTGGTACGGCGCGCAGACTGCGGCGGCCTCGGGCGCGATCGTTGCGCTGCTGACGCGCATCGACAGCTTCAAGGCGTTCCACCAGTCCAGCCATATGCTCGGCCATTCCACGCTCGAGGTGATCTGCTTCGTCGTGATCTGGGCGCTGCAGCTCCTGATCATCCAGCGCGGCATGGAAACGGTGCGGCGCTTCCAGGACTGGGCGGGACCTGCGGTGTGGTTGATGATGCTGATCCTTGCGATCTATCTGTGCATCGCGGCCGGCGGGATCTCGCTCACCGCGCCGATCCCGCAGGACGTGCTGCTGGAGAAGACCAAGGAGGCTGGCGTACCCGGCGTGCCCGGCTCGTTCCCGGCGCTGTGCGCCGTCGCCGCGACCTGGATCACCTATTTCGCCGCGCTCTATCTCAACTTCTGCGACTTCTCGCGCTATGCGCCCGATGCAGCCGCGCTGCGCAAGGGCAACATCTGGGGCCTGCCGGTCAACCTGGTCCTGTTCTCGCTGGTCGCCGGCGTCACCACGATCGCGGCGTTCAACGTCTATCACGAGGTGCTGCTGCATCCCGACCAGATTTCGGCGAAGTTCGACAGCTGGTTCCTGGCGCTGCTCGCGGCGGTCACCTTCGCGGTGGCGACGCTCGGCATCAACGTCGTCGCCAATTTCGTCTCGCCGGCGTTCGATTTCTCGAACGTGTTTCCGCGGCATATCGACTTCAAGAAGGGCGGCTACATCGCGGCGCTGATCGCGCTGGCGCTGTATCCGTTCGCGCCCTGGGAGGGCAGCGCCGCCTCGTTCGTCGGGCTGATCGGCGCGACGATGGGACCGATCTTCGGCGTCATGATGGTCGACTATTACCTGATCGCCAAAGGCCGCGTGAACGTGCCGGCGCTGTATCAGGAGAACGGCGAATATCGCTTTCAGAACGGCTGGAACGTCAGCGCGCTGATCGCCGCCGGCATCGGCGCGCTGTTCTCGTCGGTGCTGCCGAACTTCACCTCGATCCTGCCGGCGTGGTGGGCGGTCTATGGCTGGTTCTTCGGTGTCGGGATCGCGGGCGCGGTCTATTACGCGCTGCGCGTTGCGATGCCGAGCCCGGTCGCCAGGACGGCCTGAGAGACGGCCTGAGGGCCGGAAATTGCGGCCCTCGCGGGCGACCGACGTCATTCGGCCGCCCCTTGGGGCTCGCATTAACCCTTCGCTCATCCTTTTCGCCAAAATGGCAGGCTCGTGCCGCCGCCCTCGCTCGCGGCGGGGCGGGCGGCGTGGTGAAATTGCGTGTTCGGTTTTCCGAGTATGGTGTCATGCGTAACCTGATGATTTTCGCGGCCATCCTGATCGGGCTGGGCACCTTCATGGCTCAGATGGCCAGCAAGATGTCGCCCGCCGCCGCGACCACCACAAAGCAGATCATGGCCCCAGCCGTCACGGTGGCGCAGGCCAGCGCCCGCACGCTCAGTATTGCGCCCGATCCTCGCGGTCATTTCGCGACCGACGGCCGGATCGACGGCCAGCGCATCAACTTCATGGTCGACACTGGCGCCTCGGTGGTAGCCCTGAACGAAACGTCCGCGGCACGCTTCGGCCTGCGTCCGGTGCCGGGCGATTACACCTCGCGCGTCACCACTGCCAACGGCACCATCAAGGCCGCGCGCGCCCGCATCGCCATGATCGAGATCGGCGGCCTCACCGTGCGCGACGTCGATGCCCTGGTGCTGCCCGACGAGGCGCTGTCGGAAAACCTGCTCGGCCTGTCCTTCCTGTCGAAGCTGAAGCGCTTCGAATATGCCAACGGTAAATTGTTGCTGGAGCAATAGGCCGCACTTTCGCACTGCGAGGGAATTCAGGGCGCTGCTTGTTCACATTTTGGGAATGAGAGGGCAATCGAGTCGATCCTCGCGACGGCGCGGCATTTGCGCCAGACGTTCGCGGGCAACGTCAGACCTTAGGCGCTTTCGCAGAGCGTCGCGCCGATCTCCCGGCGTCCTCACTGTAAATCCCTACTGCACTCTCTGATATAGCCGGGCGGGTCGTCGACATCTTTCGGCACATCAATCCATTGCCCATTGTGTTCAATGCGCATCGACCGTTCCAAGCCTACCCCAAACCCTTTCTTTTCCGGGTTTCGGTCGCAAACTGCCTTGAGGGTGCGAAGTTCGATCTTCGCAAGATCCCGCTTTGTTGATTTTTGAAAGCCAAAGTCACGACATCCAGCTTACACCAGGGGCCCGAGTTTGCCTTGCATACCGTTGAATTGGCGAGCAGAAGGCATAAGGCTCCGGCGAGCACGAACATTTTCATCGGCATGACTCAATATTTGTATCGATTCCAATCAGGCATTCTCGACCCCGATTGGCTTGCCGTGAAGCCAATACAGATAGCTCCCATCCCAAGATCCAACCCACGCTCGATAATCCGGAGTTTTCTGCGAATAAGCCTTCGCATTGTCTAGATCTCCATCAATCTCGTGCTGATCATCCCAGTGCATGTGCCGACGTGCCACCGCACCGCTGTCGCCAAACCCCACACCACCGCCCAGCGCTCCGTCTTGGAATCCGCGCGCTATCTGATCGTAGTAATATAGTCCGCCGCGCTTATGAATTTCCACGCCCAGTTCCGTGATAAAACCCCTGCTCTTGGTCTCTTCCGGGTAATATTGGGCACCAAGGTCTATCATTTCCTTACGGGCAGCGTCCCATGCGCGCTCCGCGCTCTCGAAACCGATCCCCGCATTGCGGCTCGGAAAGTCGCCACCTTCGGCGCCGCCAAAGCGCTTGATGCCAGCGACGCCACCCGATCCGCTGGGGCTGTTGCCAGTCGCCGGCCCGTTGACGCCGGGCTGACCGGCTGCTGTCGCAGGCTGTTGCGGCTGGGTTTGCGGCTGTGGCTGCGTTAGTTGAGTCGATGTCGGCGGCTGCTGAATCTGCGCCTGTTGAGTTACGCCATCCGCGGCGAACGGGTCGTGGTCAACGGGAACGAGCGAGTAGTCATCGAAATCCGGCTGATGGTCCACCGGCACCAGAGAGTAATCAGGCATCATCAATCACCTACAGATATTGCGGACACCTTCGGGGGAGCCCGCGCGTGACCGCACCTCGCGGAGAGGGCTGGGTTGGCTTTAGATGTTTGAAGCCAAGTGCTCGAAGGATGGCTTGCGCAATGGCGCGGAAGTGTCGCTTCCGGTTCGGCTTGCAAATCGTCTTCGCCGGACGCCCGCCTGTCGGCGGGGGCGGCCTTGGCCGTCAGCCAGTTCGGCTCGCTGCGGTGGCCGATTTCGGCGCGCTGCTGGGTCGGAGCGATTAGCGGTCAAGCAGCGCGTAGGGCGCAACAGCGCGGCGTATTGCGCCGGCGTGCAAGTATTGGCCGACGCCAAATCTGGCGCAATTATTAGCCACCAGCCCCAGTCTCTGCTTTCGCCCGGCCCGCGCATTCGCTAAAGGCTGCGACGATGTTTTTCTGCATACGACCATAAGGCCGAACCATGTTTCCCAAGCCGAAATCCGCGCTGGTTCCGAACACCTATGCCTTCGAATCCGAGCCGATGGTGAAGCCGACCGGGTTTCGCGAGTACGACGCGCGCTGGCTGTTCAACAAGGAAATCAACCTGATGGGCGTGCAGGCGCTGGGCATGGGGCTCGGCGCGCTGATCGCGGAGCTCGGCATCCGCCAGGAGATCGTCACCGGTCACGATTTCCGCGGCTATTCCGCCTCGATCAAATACGCGCTGATCTCGGGGCTGATGGCGGCGGGCTGCAAGGTGCATGACATCGGGCTCGCGGTGACGCCGATGGCCTATTTCGCGCAGTTCGATCTCGACGTGCCCTGCGTCGCCATGGTCACCGCCTCGCACAACGACAATGGCTGGACCGGCGTCAAGATGGGCGCCAACCGTCCGCTCACCTTCGGTCCTGACGAGATGTCGCGGCTGAAGGCAATCGTGCTCAACGCCGAATTCAACAACACGGCCGGCGGCTCCTATCAATTCCACGAGAATTATCCGGCGCGCTACATCGCCGACCTCACCAGCCGGCCGAAGCTGAAGCGCAGGCTGAAGGTCGTCGCGGCCTGCGGCAACGGCACCGCGGGCGCGTTCGCGCCGCAGGTGCTGGAGGCGATCGGTTGCGATGTGATCCCGCTCGACACCGAGCTCGATCACACCTTCCCGAAATACAATCCGAACCCCGAAGACATGGAGATGCTGCACGCGATCCGCGATGCGGTGCTGGCGCACAAGGCCGATGTCGGCCTCGGCTTCGACGGCGACGGCGACCGCTGCGGCGTGGTCGACAACACCGGCGAGGAGATCTTTGCCGACAAGGTCGGCGTCATGCTGGCGCGCGACATGTCGGCGATCAACGCCAACGCGCAGTTCGTCGTCGACGTGAAGTCGACCGGGCTGTTCGTGACCGATCCCGTCTTGCGGAAGCAGGGCGCGAAGACGGTCTACTGGAAGACCGGCCATTCCTACATGAAGCGGCGCACCAATGAGCTGGGCGCGCTCGCCGGCTTCGAGAAGTCGGGCCACTTCTTCTTCAACAAGCCGTTCGGCCGCGGTTATGACGACGGCCTGGTGTCGGCGATCGCGATCTGCGAAATGCTCGACCGCGCCCCCGGCAAGTCGATGGCCGACCTGAAGGACGCGCTGCCGAAGACCTGGTCGTCGCCGACGATGTCGCCGCATTGCGCCGACGAGGCGAAGTACGGCGTCGTCGACGCTGTCGTGAAGCACTTCGAGGCGTTGCAGCAGCAGGGCGGGAAGGTCGCGGGCCAGAACATCCGCGACCTCGTCACCGTCAATGGCGTGCGCGTCACGGTCGACGACGGCAGCTGGGGCCTGGTGCGCGCGTCCTCGAACAAGCCGGAGCTCGTGGTCGTGGTGGAAAGCCCGGTCAGCGAGCGGCGCATGCACGACATGTTCGAGGCGATGGATGCCGTGCTGCGCACGCATCCCGAGGTCGGCGAGTATAATCAGAAGATTTGAGCTGGGTGCTCCTGGGTCGTCATTGCCGGGCTTGACCCGGCAATCCATCTCGGAAAAGCTTTCTTGAAAATCGATGGGCACGCGGGTCAAGCCAGCGTGCGACGGTCGGTGTCCGCAGCTTCACGCCGCCCGCAGCGAGGCCAGGAAGCGGTCCAGCTCGGTCTTCAGCCACTCCGATTGCGACGACAGGCCGTTGGCCGCATCGAGCAGTTGTGCGGTCGCGCTGCCGGCCTGTTCGGAGGCGCGGTTGACGTTCAGGATGCCCTTGTTGACATCCCGCGTGCGATCGGCGGCCTGCTGCAGATTGCTGGAGATCTCGCGGGTCGCCGCGCCCTGCTGATCGACGGCGGCCGCGATCTCGCCGGAGACGTGGTCGATCTCCGCGATCGTGGACCCGATGGTCCCGATCGCGCTGACGGCCGCGCCGGTCGCGCTCTGGATATCCTGGATCTGGGCCGAGATCTCCTCGGTCGCCTTGGCGGTCTGGTTGGCCAGTGCCTTGACCTCGCTTGCGACCACGGCGAAACCGCGGCCATGCTCGCCGGCGCGCGCCGCTTCGATGGTGGCGTTCAGGGCGAGCAGATTGGTCTGGCTGGCGATGCTCTGGATCAACGTCACCACCTCGCCGATCTTCTGCGTGCCGGCGGCAAGGCCTTCGACGACGCTGTTGGTGCGGCGTGCCTCGTCGGCGGCCTTGGCGGCGATCCGCGCCGAGCGCGTCACCTGCTCGGCGATGTTGCTGATCGAGGCCGTCAGCTCCTCGGTCGCGGACGCGACGGTTTCCACATTGCTCGAGGCCAGCGTCGATGCGGAGGCGGCGGCGGTGGCCTGGCGGATGGTTTCCGCGTTGCTGCCGTTCATCGTTGCCGACAGGTCCTGCATCGCGCCGGCCGCCACCGCGACGGCCTCGACGACCTCGCCGATCTTGCGCTCGAAGCCGGCGGCGAGCTCGCGCCGCGCGGCATCGCGATCGTGCTTGGCGCGTTCGGCCTCGATGCGCTCGGCGTTGGCGCGCGCCTCGGCGGCACCGGCGGCCTCGGCCTCCGCCGCCTTCAGCGCCGACGTCCTGAACAGTTCGGCAAGCGTGTGCGCGAGCCAGATCAGCACGCCGGCCTCGATCAGCAGGATCACGGCGTGGAGAACGACGCGACCGAAATCGGCGCCGCCGGGATAGATCGCGGCCGGCAGGATGAAATTCAGCGTCAGGTGGTGCAGGGCAACCGCCAAAGTGCCGGCGACGATCGGCCGATAGTCACAATAGGCGACGAGGCACGCCAGCGCGGCGAAGAAATACATGTGCATGTCGACCTGCCAGCGGTGGCCGGCGAACTGGTAGACCAGCATCGACACGCCGGCCATCAGGGCCACGGCAACGATCAGGCGGGTTGAAACGCCATTCCCCGATACGCGCCACGACAATGTCGCGGCCAGCGCCATCGCGACCATGAAGCCAGCCGGCATCAGCCAGTCGGTGTGCAGCGTGATGCCGACGATGATCGCGATCGGAACGTGCAGCCACAGCACCACGAGCAGGATCTTGCTCGTCGTCTCGCGCAGCGCGGCCATTTCATCGCCTTCGAAGGTCATCCCCAACCCCCAGATCGTCATCCGCCCCGAAGCAGCCGGCGATCGCCTGCGGATCCATGGTCAGCAAGGCGCCGGCCTCGTACAGCCGGCCCAGCCCTCCATTGCGGTCAGGCCGCACCACCAGCAGGGCCGGGATCGCGGTCATCCGAACGATCGACGCATTGGCGGCTGCGGCGGCCAGCAGCGCGCGCTCGGCGCGCCACCATGGCGGAAAGGCCACGGCCACCACGTCGCTGCCCGCACGCACCTTTAGCGACAGCGTTGCGACCGCGATCCAGCTCGCCATCAGCAATGCGGCCGCGCCCAGCCAAGCAGGCCGTCGTCTCGCTGGGATGATCTCCCCCGGCTCCATCGCAGCAGGATACCGCTGCCGGCGCTAACTTCAGGTAAATGCCGAACAGGCGAACTACCTGGGAGCGTATCGACGTCTCGTGTGGGGTTGTGCGGCGGCGCTTACGCCGCGGGCACCGGCAGCGCCGTCACCGACTTGATCTTCTCCATCGCGAAGCGCGAGGTGACGTTCTTCAGCGGCACGGCACTGATCAGCTTCTTGTAGAAGACGTCGTAGGCCTGCATGTCCGCGACCACGACGCGCAGCATGTAGTCGACGTCGCCGGCCATCCGGTAGAACTCCATCACCTCGGGCATGGCGCTGACGGCGTCGGCGAATTTGCGCAGCCAGGCTTCCGAATGGTCGGCGCTCTCGACCGAGACGAACACCGAAATCCCGAGGCCGATCTTGTTCTGGTCGACCAGCGCCACGCGGCGCAGGATCACGCCGTCGGCCTCCAGCCGCTGGATGCGCTTCCAGCACGGCGTCGACGACAGGCCGACCCGGTCGCCGATCTCGGCGACGGAGAGCGACGCATCCTCCTGCAGCACGGTTAGAATCTTGCGATCGATCGCATCGAGGCGGCGGCTGTTGTCATGAAGCTGAATGGCGACATCGGTCATAGAAGAAAGTTCCATATGGAGGTTCAATATCCCTCATATAGAGAAGAATCTTCCAAATCAAGCGATTCGTGGCGGCTCAGGCTGGCTTGGCGTCGGCGTGCTGACCCAAAAACTCTTCAACTTCAGTACGTTGCGGTGCGGCATAAGCACCCCCGAAGCGGGTGCATTTCAGCGCTGCAGCGGCCGAGGCGAAGCGGAGCGCGTCCCGTAGCGGCTGTTTCTCGGTGATGGCGAGGGCGAAGGCCCCGTGGAACACGTCGCCGGCCCCGAGCGTGTCGACGGTATGGACCGGGAAGGCCGGGGTTTCCTCGAGCTCGCCGTTCTCGTTGAGCCAGATCGTGCCCATCGGCCCGCGGGTGCCGGCCAGGAAGGAGGGGGTGAGCTTGGCGAGCTTGTGCAGCGCCTGGCCGTCGTCGGTGACGTCGGCGGTCTCCTGCAGCGGCTCGCTGGAGAACACCAGGTGGGAGGAGGCGGTGAGCAGCCCCTCCCGCATCGACATCGCGCGGTCGACGTCGACCACCACGGGGATACCGCGCTTGACCGCCTCGGCGCAAAGCTCGGTGCAGAACGGCGCGCAGCGGCTCTCGGTCAGGATCGCCGCGCAATCCTCCAGCAAGAGTTCGGTCGGCGGCAGCTTGACCTTCCAGAGCTCCGGATCGCGGAAGGTGACGATGGTGCGCTCGCCGCTGTCGTCGATCATGATCGCCGAGATCGGGGTGACGAGGTTCGGCATGTGGATCAGATGATTGGTCTCGATGCCTTCCTGGGCGAGCTTGTCGAAGATGTAGCGGCTCGAGGTCTCCTGCGAATCGCCCATCGGTCCGCAGATCGAAGCGCGCCCGCCCAAGCGGACGATGCCGATGGCGGCGTTCAGCGCATTGCCGCCGCAGATCTCGTCGAAATGCGTCGCGTTCTCCTTGGAGCCGCGCGCCGGAACGCTGACGCGAAAGGTCAGGTCGCGCACCGGCAGGCCGATGCAGAGGATGCGGGGCGGGACTTTCGGGGCGCCGTTCTGAAAATTCATGCGGGGATCCGTCGCAATGGTTCCGTTACTGCCAGAACTGTGTCCAGCTTTAATCGGCAGAACGATGTCCGGTTCCCGCTATTTGTCCAACGGGTTCTGGTGATGCACCCAGCGGCCGAGCAGATGATGGGCAATCGCGAACGGATGCGGGCCGGCGAGCCCTTCGGGATGCTGGCGCTTCAGCATCAGCGACGCCTCGGCATGGTCGAACCAGCGCGCATCTTCCAGCTCGGTGCGGTCGACCACGATGTCCTCGTTGGTCGCGCGCGCGGTGCAGCCGATCATCAGCGATGACGGATAGGGCCAGGGCTGCGTCATGTAGTAATTGACGTCGGTGCAGCGGATGCCGGACTCCTCGAAAATCTCGCGCCGCACGGCGTCCTCGATGGTCTCGGCGGCCTCCACGAACCCGGCGAGGCAGGAATACATGCCGGGCATGAACTGCTTCTGCCGTCCCAGCAGCACCTTGTCGCCATACGTGACCAGCATGATCACCACCGGGTCGGTGCGCGGAAAGTGCTCGGCCTTGCAGCTCGGGCATTCGCGCTTCCAGCCGCCGTCCTTCATCGCGGTGCGGGTGCCGCAGTTCGGACAGAAGCCGTGGCGCTGATGCCAGGTCACCATCGATTTCGCCATCGCGATGGCCGAGAGCTGCTCGGGCGGCACCACGCCCTGCATCGCCATGCCGCGCAATTCGGTGATCGCGACGTCGGCGCGTCCGACCAGCTTCTCGGCCGCCTGCGGCGCGATCCCCATGCCGAAGATCGGCGCGGCGTTGCGCAGCCCCAGGAAGATCGTGCCGGGATTGGCGCCGTAGCTGCGGGCTTCCTCCAGCGACAGCAGCGCGCGGGCGCTGCCGTCCTCCTGCTTCACGACCAGCGAGTCGCGATAGATCACATAGGCTCTAGCCTCGCGGTGGCCTTCCAGCGCGAACAGCTTCTCGTCGTTGGTGCGCAGATGCGCGGCGCGGTCCAGCACGTGGGTGACGAAGGCCGGCTGGCCGAGCGGAAATGAATCGAATGCAGACATTGAATGTTCAACCCAACCAGATCTTGCGGCGAAGCGCGCTGATGAAATTCTGCACTTCCTCGGCGTCATGCGCCAGCGGCGGCATCACGCCCCAAACGGGACGCGGCCATGCAGCGTCGCTGGTGCGGCGCGCGATGATGTGGACGTGCAGCTGCGGGACGAGGTTGCCGAGCGCGGCGACATTCAGCTTGTCGCACTTGGTGACCTCTTTCAGGGCCCGCGAGACGCGGGTGATTTCCGTCATCAGCTGCGCTTGCGCGACCTCGTCGAGGTCGATGATCTCGACCGCGCCGTCGCGCCGCGGCACCAGCAGCAGCCACGGATAATGCGCATCCTTGATGACGAGCACCTTGCACAGCGGCAGGTCGCCGATGTCGATGGTGTCTTTCTTGAGCTGCGAATGCAGCGACCAATTGGAGGCGGGCATGGGGGGCAAATAATGCCTTTCCGTGTTCCCAGACAAGCCCCGCAAAGCCAGCCTTACAAAGCCGGGTCAGGCCGCTTGCTTTCCGGCGGTTTTGGCCCCAAATAGGGACCGGGAGATTGGCGGTGGACGAGCCACTCGCCAACCGGGTCAGGTCCGGAAGGAAGCAGCCCTAACGAGGTCCGGATCGGGTCGCTCGTCAGTCTCCTACCTGTTTTTCCGAGCGAATCGCGCTGGAATGGCGGTCTCCGCGCCCGGCGCTCGATTTTGGCTCCTATCCGCACGCCGGCTGAAGAGACAATTCCCAAGTTGCGGATCGATGCATGAATGACGCTGGCGACCCCTCCCATCCGTCCGACGGCGCAGGCAAAGGCACCCTTGACGGCGGTTTCGATCTCGGTGGCGCGCCGGACGCCGCAAAACCCTACCGCGTTCTTGCCCGCAAATACCGCCCCACCAGCTTCGAGGACCTGATCGGCCAGGAGGCCATGGTGCGCACCGTCTCGAACGCGTTCGAGACCGGGCGAATTCCGCAGGCCTGGATCCTCACCGGCGTCCGCGGGGTCGGCAAGACCACCACCGCGCGCATCCTCGCCCGCGCCTTGAACTACGCCAAGCCGGACGGCTCGGTGCAGGGGCCGACCATCCACATGCCGGACCTCGGCATCCACTGCCAGGCGATCATGGAAAGCCGGCACATGGACGTGCTGGAGATGGACGCCGCCTCCCACACCGGCGTCGACGATGTCCGCCAGATCAATGACAGCGTGCGCTACGCGCCGGCCAGCGCACGCTACAAGGTCTACATCATCGACGAAGTCCACATGCTGTCGACGGCGGCCTTCAACGCCTTCCTGAAGACGCTGGAGGAGCCGCCGGAGCACGCCAAGTTCGTGTTCGCCACCACCGAAATCCGCAAGGTTCCGATTACGGTGCTGTCGCGCTGCCAGCGCTTCGACCTGCGCCGCGTCGAAGCCGACGTGCTGATGAAGCATCTCGGCAACATCGCGGCCAAGGAAGGTGTCGAGGTCGAGCCCGAGGCGCTCGGCATCATCGCGCGGGCGGCCGAGGGATCGGTGCGCGATTCGCTGTCGCTGTTCGACCAGGCGATCGCGCATGCCGCGGGCGACGTGAAGGCCGACGCGGTCAGGCAGATGCTCGGCCTCGCCGACCGCACCCGCGTGATCGATCTGTTCGAACAGCTGGCGCGCGGCGATATCGCCGCCGCCTTCGCCGAATTCCGCGCGCAATATGACGTCGGCGCCGATCCGGTCGTGGTGCTGTCTGACCTTGCCGAGTTCGTCAATTTCGTCACCCGCGTGAAGTTCGTGCCGGGGACGGCCGACAATGTTGCGTTCGGCGAGACCGAGCGGGTGCGGGCGCGCGAGTTCGCCGCCAAGCTGTCGATGCGGGTGCTGTCGCGGATGTGGCAGATGCTGCTCAAGGGCATCGCCGAGGTGCAGACCGCGACGCGCCCGGCCGCCGCGGCCGAGATGGTGCTGGTGCGGATCGCCTATGTCGCCGATCTGCCGACGCCGGACGAGGTGATCCGGATGATCGAGCAGAATGGCGGCGGCGCGGCGCCCGCGGCGTCGGGTTCCGCCGCGTCGTCACCGTCACGCGGCGCACCGAGCTCGGCGATGTCGGCCATGCCGTCGGCGCCGGTGCGCACGCCGCAGGCCGCGCCGCGCGGCGATCTCGCCGCGCGTCCGCAGATGGCAGCGCCGGTCGCCGATGCCGCGCCGGCGCTGCGGATATCAAGCTTTCCGCAACTGATCGCGCTCGCCGGCGAGAAGCGCGACATCATGATGAAGAGTGCGCTGGAAGCCGATGTGCGGCTGGTGCGCATCGAGGACGGCCAACTCGAGATCGCCCTCGAGCCGAAGGCGCAGCGCGCGCTGGTCACCGATCTGTCGCGCAAGCTCGAACTATGGACCGGGCGGCGCTGGACCGTGATCATCTCCAACGAGGCCGGCCAGCCCACGGTGCGCTCGCAGAACGAACTGGCGCGCAGCGAGCACCAGCGCGCCGCCGAGGCCGATCCGCGCGTGCAGGAGGTGCTGGCGCGCTTCCCCGGCACCAAGGTGGTCGAGGTTCGCCGCCTTGCCGCCGAGGTTCCGGTTTCGGATGCGTCAGGCGAAGACCCGATTGAAACTTCCGACAGCGACGACGATTGATATTTGGCTATAGGGACGCACGCATGGCTGATTTTCTCGGCATGATGAAGCAGGCAGCGCAGCTGCAATCCAAGATGCAGGAGATGCAGGAACAGCTCGGCAATGTCGAGGTCGAAGGCATCTCCGGCGGCGGCCTGGTCACGGTGCGCATGACCGCCAAGATGGAAGTGAAGGGCATCAAGATCGATCCGTCGCTGATGAAGCCGGAGGAACGCGAGGTGCTCGAGGATCTCCTGGTCACCGCGCATGGCGATGCACGCCGCAAGGCCGAGACCGCGATGCAGGAGAAGATGATGGCGCTCACCGGCGGGCTCGGCCTGCCGCCGGGATTTGGTCCGACTTAAATGGCTGCAAGCGTTGCCGGCCCCGAGATTGAACGCCTGATCCAGTTGCTAGCGCGGCTGCCCGGGCTCGGGCCCCGTTCGGCGCGGCGCGCGGCGCTGCATCTGATCAAGAAGCGCGAAGCCCTGATGACGCCGCTGACCGCGACGCTGCAGGTCGCGATCGACAAGATCCAGGTCTGCAAGACCTGCGGAAACATCGATACACAAAACCCCTGCACCGTGTGCACGGATCCGCGCCGCGATCCCTCGATCATCGTCGTGGTCGCGGACGTCGCCGACCTCTGGGCGCTGGAACGCGCCAATGCGACCAATGGCCGCTATCACGTGCTCGGCGCGACGCTGTCGCCGCTCGACGGCGTCGGTCCACAGGATCTCACCATCGATCAGCTGGTGGCGCGTGCGCATGCGCCCGAGGTCAGCGAGATCATTTTGGCGCTCAATGCGACCGTCGATGGCCAGACCACCGCGCATTACATCACCGACCTGTTGTCGGAGGCCAATGTGCGGGTGACGCGGCTGGCGCATGGCGTGCCGGTCGGCGGAGAGCTTGATTACCTCGATGAAGGTACGCTATCTGCAGCCATGCGGCAGCGGACGCTGTTCTAGCGCGCGATGCTGGCGCCGAGCGCGCGTCAGGCGCCAAGCGATCGGTCACAATCCGAAAAGATCGCACCGAAACAAAATGGTAGGGTGGATGCCGATTCGGGGACGGTCATTCACGCTCTGACGAATCAAGATACGGAACCACTGACAATGACGGCACACCGATTCGGCGTACGCTTGTTCGGCGTACGTTTGGGCTTTGCGCTTCTGACGGCAACGTTCGCCGCGCCTTGCGCGCTCGCGCAGCAGGCCGACGCCCCGCAGAAGCCCGGCAAGATGATCCACGCCGGCGACGTGCTGTCGGGAGAGCTCGGCGTCATGAAGGTGCGTGACGCCAAGAACCGCGGCAAGCGCGTCGCGACCTACCAGATCACCAGCGAGCCGCGCCGGCTGCCGCCGCCGAACGGTCTGTGCAATCTCGAGACCGGGCCGGAAACCTTCCAGCTGATTCCGACCGACGACGCCCAGGCCGCGCAGCTCAAAAGCCTCTCCGGCAAGGAAATCTCGGTGAAGGTCGACGAAGTCGCCTGCGCCAAGGATGCCGGCGAGATGAGCGAAGCCATCGTCACCAAGTGGAGCGTGGTGGCGAAGTAGTCACCCCAACTTCGGTGCCATCGCCCGGCTAGACCGGGCGATCCAGTACGCCGCGGCTTCTCCACCGAATCACGAACGCCTCTGGAATACTGGATCTCCCGGTCAAGCCGGGTGATGACAGGGGAGCTAGACCCTGACCGGCCCCAGCTCGTCGAAATGCCCGCGCCGCTGCAGCCAGGCGAGCAGGATCAGGCTCGGGATCGCGACCAGCACGCAGATCACGAAGAACATCTGCCAGCCGACGGCCTTGGCGACATAACCGGCGCCTGACGACAGATAGGTGCGGCCGACCGCGGCGAGCGCCGTGAGCAGCGCGTACTGGGTCGCGGTGTGCAGCGGATTGCGGCACAGCGCCGACAAATAGGCGACGAAGATCACGGTGCCGATCGCGCTGGTGAAATTCTCCGCGGTGATCGCAAGCGCGAGCGCCCATTGATCGACGCCGACATGGGCGAGCCAGGAGAATGAGAGATTGGCGACCGCCTGCAGCACGCCGCCGATCCAGAGGCTAGTCGCGAGCGAATAGCGCCGCGCCACGAAGCCGCCGGCAAAGCCGCCGATCAGGGTCGCGGCAAGGCCGACGCCTTTCACGATCGCCGCGTAATCGACCTTGGAAAAGCCGATGTCGATCACGAACGGCGCGGTCATGGTGCCTGAAAACGCGTCGGTGAACTTGAACAGCACCACAAAGGCGAGCGCCGCGAAGGCGTCCTTGCGGCTGAGGAACTCGGAGAACGCGCCGAGCGCGGCATGTAGCACGCGTTCGGCCGGGTTCTGCGCATGCGTCGCCGCCTCCGCGCCCTTCGATTGCGTCGGCTCGGTCGCCGCAAGCGCGGTGACGATGCCGATCACGACCAGCGCGGCCATCACCACATAGCCCCACATCCAGGCCGACAGGCGCACGAGGCCAGCGGACTCGAAGCCGCTGACGATGAACAGCGCGCCTGCGGTCGAGACCAGCATGCCGACGCGGTAGGCCGCGACATAGGACGCCATGCCGGCGGCCTGCTCGCTTTCAGGCAGGCTTTCGACGCGGAAGGCATCGACCACGATGTCCTGCGTCGACGATGCGGTTGCGACCAGCAGCGCGGCGAAGGCCGCGAACCACGGCGATCGCGCCGGATCGGCCAACGCCAGCACCAGGATCGCCGCGATCAGCAGCAGCTGCGAGAACAGCAGCCAGCCGCGGCGGCGGCCGAACATCTGCGTGAACAGCGGAACATGCAGCGCGTCGACCAGCGGCGCCCAGAGGAATTTCAGCGTGTAGGGCGTGCCGATCAGCGCCAGCAGCCCGATGGTGCCGAGATCGACCCCGGCCTCCTTCATCCAGACCTGCAGCGTCGAGCCCGACAGTGCCAGCGGCAGCCCCGAGGAGAAGCCCAGCAGCAGCACGATCAGCACCCGCGGCTGCAGATACACCGCAAAACTGTCGCGCCAGGAGGTGGCGGCGGGGGGATTCTTTTCCGATTGGGTCGCGGTCACTTCGGGCGCGGTCATGTCCCTCTGTTAGCAGATTCGACCGCAGCTGCCTTGGCTCCCTCTCCCCGCTCTTTCGCGGGGAGAGGGTTGGGGTGAGGGGCTTTCTCAGCGAATTATGACGGGTGCAATGTGCGGAAGCTCCCCCTCACCCGAAATTCGCGCGATGCGCGAATTTCGACCTCTCCCCGCAAGCGGGGCGAGGTGGCTACTCCCCTGCCTGCAGCTTGCGCGGGGCGGGGAACAGGTCGGGGGCGGGCTTGACGAAGCGGGGGACCTCGATCGGGGTCTCGGACTTGCTGAAGTCGAGTTCCTCGATCCGGCCGGCGCGTTTCTCGATCTTGTCGGCGGAGATCAGGATCTGCCTGACGTCCTCGTTCACCTGGCCGAAATGGGTCTGCAGCTTGAGCACGCGATCGCGCAGGCGGCCGAGGTCGTCGCCGAGATGCATCACCTCGTTGCGGATCTGGTCGGCGGCGTCGCGGATGCGGGCGTCCTTCAGGATCTGCTGCATCACCTGGATCGCCAGCATCAAGAGCGAGGGCGATACCAGCACGACGCGCGCGCGATAGGCCTTCTGGATCACGTCGTCGAAGCCGTCATGGATCTCGGCATAGACCGATTCCGACGGCACGAACATCAGCGCGGTGTCCTGGGTCTCGCCAGGGATCAGGTACTTCTCCGCGATGTCGCTGACATGCTTCAGCACGTCGGCGCGCAGCCGCTGGCTGGCGAATTTGCGCTCCTCGTCGCTGCGCGCATCGTGCAGCGCGGTCATGGCCTCGAGCGGGAATTTCGCGTCGATGCAGAGCGGGCGCTGGTCGGGCAGAAACACCACGCAGTCCGGCCGCTTGCCCGACGTCAGCGTGTACTGGAACTCGAACGAGCCCTTCGGCATGCCGTCCTGGACGATCGCCTCCATCCGCGCCTGGCCGAAGGCGCCGCGCGATTGCTTGTTGGCGAGCACGTCGCGCAGCGTCGTCACCTGGGTGGTGAGCTCGTTGAGGTTCTTGTGCGCGTGGTCGATGATGCCGAGCCGCTCATGCAGCACGCGCAGCGAATCCATCGTGTTGCGGGTCGATTGCTCCATCGACTGGCCGACCCGGTGGGTCACCGAATCGAGCCGCTCGTTGACGGCCCGGGCCATCTCGGCCTGGCGGCCGGCCAGCGCCTGCGCCATAGTATCAACCTTGGCATCGACCCGCCCGGAGGATTCGCTCTGGGCCCGCAGCATGTCGGCGAGGCGCTCCTCCAGCTCTTCGGCGCGGATGGCCTGGGCCATTGCGAGTTCCGCGCCGCGCCGGCTGGCGCGTGCGATCACCACCGCAATGGCGAACAGCAGGATCAGCGCCAGCGCCCCAAGGCCGATCAAGGCGTCGGAGACACGGACGGGAAGGTCGCCAATCGTGAGGAGAATCTCGTTCATGCCGGCAGTTGTAGCCGATTCGCGGCCCGGCGCGAACGAAGAGGGAACGGTTATGGCAAATGCATCCCTGATTTTCCGGGTTAATGCGGAGTGAAGAAACGTGGTTAACGTTGTCCTAACGGGTTCCTGAGCGCATTGACCCCATGAAGTCAGCAGCTTAAATCGCCGCCATGGCATTAAGAGAAATTATCATCCTGCCGGACAAGCAGTTGCGGCTGGTGTCGAAACCGATCGAGAAGGTGACGCCGGAGATCCGCAAGCTGGCCGACGACATGCTCGAGACCATGTATGACGCGCCCGGCATTGGGCTCGCGGCGATTCAGGTCGCGCAGCCGCTGCGGCTGATCACCATGGATCTCGCCAAGCGCGACGAGAACGGCGAGACCACGGCGAAGCCGCGCGTCTTCATCAATCCGGAGATCATTGCGCGTTCGGAAGAACTGTCGGTGTACGAAGAGGGCTGCCTGTCGATACCCGAATATTACGAGGAGGTCGAGCGGCCGGCGCGGGTGCGCGTGCGATTCACCGATCTCGACGGCACGGTGCATGAGGAGGATGCGGAAGGGCTCTACGCCACCTGCATCCAGCACGAAATCGATCATCTCAACGGCGTGCTGTTCGTGGATTATCTGTCGAAACTGAAGCGCGACCGCGTGTTCAAGAAATTCGAGAAGGCCGCCAAGCGCGCGGCGGAGTAGGCGCGGTCGCTTTCCCGGACGCGTCATGGCCGGGCTTGACCCGGCCATCCACGTCTTGCTTCGCTGTCGCCGAAAACGTGGATGCCCGGGGCTTCTTGTGCGAAGACGCGCTTCGCGCTTAAGCACTCCAACTGCTACCGAGCCTGTCTAATGCCTCTCCGCCTGATCTTCATGGGCACGCCCGATTTCGCGGTGCCGACGCTGCTGGAGCTCGTGGCCCATGGCCATGAGGTCGTGGCGGTCTACACCCGCGGGCCGAAGCCGGGCGGGCGACGCGGCCTGCAGCTGCAGCCGACGCCGGTCGAGCAGGAGGCGCGCCGCCTCGGCATTCCCGTGCTGACGCCGAAGACCCTCAAAACGCCGGAAGCACTCGAGGAGTTTCGCGCGCATGACGCAGACGCCGCCGTCGTCGTCGCCTATGGCATGATCCTGCCGCAGGCCATTCTCGACGCGCCCAGGCTCGGCTGCTTCAACCTGCATGCCTCGCTGCTGCCGCGCTGGCGCGGCGCCGCGCCGATCAACCGTGCCATCATGGCTGGCGATGCCGCGAGCGGCGTGATGGTGATGAAGATGGATGTCGGCCTCGACACCGGGGACGTCGCGATGGCCGAGCGGTTGCCGATATCGGACAGCATGACGGCATCCGATCTGCACGACGCGCTGGCGCCGCTCGGTGCCGACCTGATGGTGCGCGCGATGGCGGCGCTCGGGCGCGGCGGCTTGCAGCTGACGAAGCAGAGCGCGGACGGCGTCACCTATGCGGCCAAGATCGAGAAGGCCGAGGCGCGGATCGACTGGAAGCAGCCGGCGCATGCGGTGCTGCGGCACATTCACGGGCTCTCGCCGTTTCCCGGCGCCTGGTGCGAGCTCACCGGCGAAGGCGAGCCGGTGCGGCTGAAGATCCTGCGCTGCGAGCAGGCGAAAGGCTCGGGCGCACCGGGCGATGTGCTCGACGACAATTTCGCGATCGCCTGCGGCGACGGCGCGATCCGGATCCTCGAACTGCAGCGCGCCGGCAAGGCGCCGATGAAGGCGGCGGACTTCTTGCGCGGCACGCCGCTGAAGCCGCCTGCGCGGCTCGGCTGATGCCCCGCTACAAGCTCACCATCGAGTATGACGGCACGCCGTTCTCCGGCTGGCAGATCCAGGACACCGCGCCGACCGTGCAGGGCGCGCTGGAGGCGGCGGTCAAGGCGATCTGCGGCGAGGACGTGCGCGTCCATGGCGCAGGGCGTACCGATGCCGGAGTGCATGCGCGCGGCCAGGTCGCGCATTGCGACATCGCCAAGCATTTTCCGCCCGGCCGCTTTCGCGACGGGCTGAATGCGCATCTGCGGCCCAATCCGATCGGCGTGCTCGCGGCTGACATCGTGCCCGACGATTTCGAGGCGCGGTTCTCCGCGACCAGGCGGCACTATCTCTATCGCATCACCAACACGCGCGCGAACCTCGCGCTCGACATCGGCCGCGTCTGGCGCGTGCCGCGCGCGCTCGATGCTGACGCGATGCACGCCGCCGCGCAGCGCCTGCTCGGCAAGCACGACTTCACCACCTTCCGCGACACCGAGTGCCAGGCCAAATCGCCGGAGAAGACGCTCGATCAGCTCGATGTCACCCGTGACGGCGCCGCCGTCAACATCGTGACGTCGGCGCGCTCGTTCCTGCACAGCCAGGTGCGTTCGATGGTGGGCTCGCTGGTCTGGGTCGGCGAGGGTCGCTGGAGCGCCGACGATCTTGCCGGTGCGCTCGCCGCCCGCAACCGCGCCGCCTGCGGCCCCGTGGCGCCGCCGGACGGGCTCTACCTGATGCGGGTGGATTACTAGGCGGTGTGAATGATCTTGTAGGATGGGTAGAGCGAGGCGAAACCCATCATGTGCGCCGCGATTCGAGGTAATGCGTTTCGCTGCGCTCTACCCATCCTACAGGCTGTATCTGGTGCGAGTGGATACTAGATCTAGTGCGAGTGGATACTAGCGGCCCCAATCCCTACTGTGCATGGGGTTGTTTTCGATGTTTTTGTCCAGCCGGGCGGCTGGCCTACCCGAAATACCGCTCCAACACGCCCCGATAGATCCGCGTCAGCTTCTCCAGATCGGCCACCGGCGTGCGCTCGTCGACCTGGTGCATGGTCTGACCGACCAGGCCGAACTCGATCACCGGGCAATAGCTCGAGATGAAGCGCGCGTCCGAGGTGCCGCCGGAGGTCGATAGCTCCGGCCTGCGGCCGGTGATCTCCTCGATCGCGGCGACCGCGAGGTCGGTGAACGGGCCGGGCTGGGTGACGAACACGTTCGAGTTCGACGGTTGCCAATCGATATGGGCGCGGATCCGGTTGCCGCAGGCTTTCGCCAGCCGCTCATCGACCATCTGCCGCAGGCTCTCCTGGGTGTGGTTGTCGTTGTAGCGGATGTTGAATTTCGCCCGTGCCTGGCCGGGGATCACGTTGCTCGCGGTGTTGCCGACATCGACGGTGGTGAATTCGAGGTTGCTGGCCTGGAACTGCGCGCTGCCGTGATCGAGCGGCTCGTCACTCAGCGCCACGATCAGCCGCGAGATATCAGGCACCGGGTTGGAGGCGCGGTGCGGATAGGCGACATGGCCCTGCACGCCGTCGACCACCAGCGTGCCGGACTGCGAGCCGCGCCGGCCGATCTTGATCATGTCGCCCAGCACTTCGACATTCGAGGGCTCGCCGAGCACGCAATGATCGAATGTCTCGCCACGCTCAGCGCACCATTTCAACAGCTTGACGGTGCCGTTGATCGAGACGTCTTCCTCGTCGCCGGTGATCAGGAAGGAGATCGAGCCGTTGCCATTCTCTTGTGGCTTGCCGCCACGGTCCTGCAGATATTGCAGCACCGCGGCGACGCTGCAGGCGATGCCGCCCTTCATGTCGACGGCGCCGCGGCCATAGAGATAACCGTCCTTCACCTCGCCGGAGAACGCGCCGAGCGTCCACGCCGCTTCATCGCCGGGCGGCACCACGTCGGTGTGGCCAGCGAAGGTGATATGCGGCGCCGAGGTGCCGATGCGCGCATAGAGGTTGTCGATATCGGCGGTGCCGGGCTCGGAGAACGTCACGCGGTGGACTTCGAAGCCTGCGGCTTTCAGCAGGTTTTCGAGCACGCCAAGCGCGCCGGCGTCGGCCGGGGTGACGGAGGGGCAGCGAACGAGATCGCGGGTAATCGAGACGGCATCACTCATGCGCCTCGCTTAACACGTCACACGGCGGGTGGACCAGCTTTGTGCGGCACGATATCGATCTCGCTCTGCTGATCCCAGCCGCGCGCGGAGCGCGACCCGCTGTCGCGGCCTTGCCGCACATGGGTTTTCCCAAGCGGATTGGGGCCGTAGCGATTGGGGTAGCTGGTGCCGCGCAGAAAGGCGAGCTCGACGAAGCCCCAGACGTAAAGCACGAAGACGATCAGGCCCGCGGCCGTCACCCAATAGGATTCATCGGAGAGCCGGTCCGAGAACTGGCTCATGAGACCCGGGATCGCGAAGAACGGGACCATCCACCAGCCGCTCTTGTCGCGGTCGTGCAGGCGCTTGATCGAGACCGCGACATAGACCCAAACGAACAAGAACGTTCCGCAGGCCTTGACCAGCAATGCCGGCAATCCGGCCCAGCTCAGCGATTTGTAGCTGTCGGGGTCGAAGGCCCGGAAGATGTCGTCGACATTGAAGCTGAACCCGTTCTTGCCGCCGAGGCCGGCCGAGACCGCCAGTAAAGCCAGGAACATCATCCAGCAGACGATGATCAGCCCTGCGAGCCAGAATTTGGCCCGGTTGACGCGGCCCTTGAAGCCGAACAGGTAATTGGCCCAGTCCATGAAAATAAGCTCCGGGCTGCGGCAATTCTTCGCGGCCCGGAGATATGTCGGCGTCGGATCGAAATTGGTTCGATCAGTCCAGACCCGTCGTCCTGAGGTGCGAGCCTTGCGGCGCAATTGCGCCGCTGGGCGAGCCTCGAAGGATGCACGGCCCCGCTGGTGGCCGTCGACCCTTCGAGACGCCTGCTTCGCAGGCTCCTCAGGGTGACGGTGATGGACTGATCTCGCGGCGAAAAAGCGATCAATCCCGCAGCAGCTCGTTGATGCTGGTCTTGGCGCGGGTGCGCTCGTCGACCCGCTTGACGATCACGGCGCAGGCGGTGGCAGGTCCCGGCTGGCCGTTCTTCAGCGGCTTGGCCGGCAGGGTGCCGGGCACCACGACGGCATATTCCGGGACCTCGCCGACGAAGATTTCGCCGGTCTCGCGGTCGACGATCTTGGTCGAGGCGCCGAGGAACACGCCCATCGACAGCACCGCGCCCTTGCGCACGATCACGCCCTCGGCGACCTCCGAGCGCGCGCCGATGAAGCAGTCGTCCTCGACGATCACGGGCTCGGCCTGCAGCGGCTCGAGCACGCCGCCGATGCCGACGCCGCCGGAGATGTGCACGCGCTTGCCGATCTGGGCGCAGGAGCCGACCGTCGACCAGCTGTCGATCATGGTGGCTTCATCGACATAGGCGCCGAGATTGACGAAGGAGGGCATCAGCACGACGTTGCGGGCAATGAAGGCCGAGCGGCGCACGATCGCGCCCGGCACGGCGCGGAAGCCGGCGTCGCGGAAACGGTTCTCGCCCCAGCCCTCGAACTTCGACGGCACCTTGTCCCACCACGATGCCTTGCCCGGGCCACCCGCGATCTGACCCATGTCGTTGAGGCGGAACGACAGCAGCACGGCCTTCTTCAGCCACTGATTGACCTTCCACTTGCCGCTCGTTTCGCGCTCGGCGACACGGGCCTCGCCCTTGTCGAGCAGCTCCAGCGCGTGGTCGACCGCCTCGCGGACCTCGCCCTTGGTCGAGGTCGAAATGCCTTCGCGGGCGTCGAACGCGGTGTTGACGGTGGTTTCGAGGGCGGACAGCGACATCGGGACAATCCTTGGCGTATCGGGGATTATGACGGGATTTTGCGGGGCTTTTTCGGAATTTGGGGCCGCGGAGTCAAGGCAAACTCCTCCGTCGCCGAGTGGTCTCTCTTCCGTCGTCCCGGCCAAGCGAAGCGCGAGCCGGGACCCATAACCACAAATGCCCGTGTTGCGGCACGCTGGTGCCACGGCGCGTAGCCACACAGAGATTGGTGGTTATGGGTCCGGCTTTCGCCGGGACGACGTGGGGAGAGGTCAGGGCTTTCCGTTCAGCCGCTGCAGGAAGCCGGTGAGATCATCAGTGACATGGTCGACATGGTCGGCGTCGCGGCCTTCGAGCTCCCAGGTCTCGCGCACCACCTCCTGGCTGCCGTCGGGCACGACCAGCACGGTGGTCATGCCGAGCTCATGCGGCACCACGAGGTTGCGCGCGAGGTCCTCGAACATCGCAGCCTTCGCCGGATCGACGTCGTGGAGCCTGAGGAACTTCTGGTAGGTCTGCGGTGCCGGCTTCGGCTCGAGATCGGCGGCGATGATGTCGAACACGCCGTCGAAATGGTTGCCGATGCCGAGCCGGCCCAGCACCGCATCGACATGGTCGACCGAGCCGTTGGTCAGGATCAGCTTGCGCCCCGGCAGTTTTGCGATCGCGGCTCCCATCGCCGGATTCGGCTGCAGCGGCGAGTGGTCGATCTTGTGCACATAGGCGAGATAGTCGTCGGCCTGCACGCTGTGCTCGGTCATCATACCGCGCATCGTGGTGCCGTAGCGCAGGTAGTAGTCCTTCTGCAGCCGCCGTGCTTCCTCGGCAGAGATCTTCAGCCAGTTGCTGACGAACTCGCCGATCCGCGCATCGACCTGCTGCCACAGGTTGACGTGATGCGGGTACAGCGTGTTGTCGAGGTCGAACACCCAGGTCTCGACATGGCTGAAGCTGCGGGGAGTATTCATTGTGGCTCTCCACTTGTCAGCGTGAACGTCGTTCCGCCCTCCGCCGTCGTCCTGGCGAAAGCCAGGACCCATACCGCGGAATCTATCAATGTGGCACGGTGCTCGTCGTTCTTCGCCAAACGCAGTCTTGTGGTAATGGGTCCTGGCCTTCGCCAGGACGACATCGATGTTTGCGGCCTCATTATCTTCATCACGGCATCGCAAAGCGCAGCGTCTTGCCGCCGCTGGTCATGTCGACGGTGGTGAAGCCGAGTGCGGCGAGGCCGCGGGTGCTGCAGTCGCCCTGTTCGTTGATCTCGAACTTGCTTTCGCGGGTGCAGAGCTGGACCCCGCCGCCCCAGTTCAGCGGCTTGTCCTTGATGCGGATGGCCCGGTTGTCGTTGTCGACCGCTTCAGCAAACGAATAGATCTGCTTCGGCGTGCCTGACACGTCCGGATGCAGGCACTTGCCGGGGTCGATGCGATACCAGCCGCGGCTGGTCACCACCTTGCCGTCGTCGGTTGCAACCGCGGCCATCACCTTGTGCGGCGTGTCGTTGCACCAGGTCAGCCCCGATGGCGACGGCTTCTGCACGGCATCGATCATGGTGGCGAAGAAATTCGGCGACTGCACGATGTCGCTGGCGAGCCCGCGACTCCTGAGGAATGCCGCCAGCGCACTCTGGGTCTTCGGCCCGTCGACGCCGTCGATCGGCGCGGCATCGTAGCCCGCGATCACCAAGAGGCGCTGGATGCCGGCGAGGCGCGCCTGCTCGTCGTCATATTCGCTGTCTTCGGCGAGATAGGCGACCAGATGGCCGTCGTCGGTCTTGGTCGGCGTGATCTGGGTGAATTGCGCGGGCATCTGGCCGGAACGGCATTGTCGCGCGGCGGCGATCACGAAATTGTCCTGCGCCACGCAGAGCGTGTCGGTGCCGTTCTGCGGGATCGGCGAGGCGCCGTAGACGCCGAGCGCCCGCGCATTGAGCAGCACGCGGTCGGCGGTGAGCGCGCCCTGCACCACGACCCGGCAGGTCGCGGGATCGATGCGGAACCAGCCGCGTGTCGCGGTCGCGGCCTTGTCGTCGATGCCGATCGCGGCCTCGATCACATAGCTCATGCGGTTGCAGAGCTTGAGATCGGCATGCGCCGGCGCCGACGAGAACAGGAACGACACCAGCGCGGCGGGCAGCGCCATCGCGAGCCGCGCCGGCAGCGACCGGCGAGGAATCCTCGCCGTGTGTCCCGCGTCTGCCATTACTTGTGGATCAGCGTGCCGGTGCCCTGGTTGGTGAAGAGCTCGAGCAGCACCGCGTGCTGCGTCTTGCCGTCGATGATCACGACGCCCTGCACGCCCTGTTCGAGCGCGTAAATGCAGGTCTCGACCTTCGGGATCATGCCGCCGGAAATCGTGCCGTCGGCGATCAGCTTGCGGGCTTCCTTGATCGACAGGTCCGGAATCAGCTTCTTGGACTTGTCGAGCACGCCCGGCACGTCGGTCAGCAGCAGCAGGCGCTTGGCCTTCAGCGCGCCCGCGATTGCGCCGGCGAAGGTGTCGGCGTTGATGTTCAGGGTCTGGCCGTCCTGCGAGGTCGCCAGCGGCGCCAGCACCGGGATCAGCTCATAGCCGATCAGCTGATTGAGCAGCGTGAGGTCGACCTTTTCGGGATCGCCGACGAAGCCGAGATCGATGGCCTTCTCGATGTTGGAATCCGGATCGACCATGGTGCGCGTCGTCTTCGACGCCTTCACCATGTTGCCGTCCTTGCCGGAGAGGCCTACGGCCTTGCCGCCCGCCTCGTTGATGTAGCCGACGATCTGCTTGTTGACCGAGCCCGCCAGTACCATCTCGACGATCTCGATGGTCGCGGCGTCGGTGATGCGCAGGCCCGCGGCGAATTCCGACTGGATGCCGAGGCGCTTCAGCATGGTCGCGATCTGCGGCCCACCGCCATGCACGACCACCGGATTGATCGCGGTCTGCTCGAGCAGCACGATGTCGCGCGCGAACGCCTTCGCGGTGTCCTCGGCGCCCATGGCATGGCCGCCATATTTGATGACGATGGTTTCCTCGTCATATTCCTGCATGTGCGGCAGCGCCTCGGACAGGATGCGGGCCTGATCGAGCGGGCTGATGTGCTGGTCGGTCATGGGGCTGGTCTCGTCGTCAGCGGAGGGGTGGCGCGGTTCTATCTGATTGGCGGGCAGGGCGCAAAGCGGTCTTGACCCTCTCCCTTTGTGGGAGAGGGTGGCTTCGATGCGACGGCATCGAAGCCGGGTGAGGGTCTGTCTCCGCGGATAGAGACCCCTCATCCGGCGCGGATTGCATCCGCGCCACCTTCTCCCACAAGGGGAGAAGGAAGTATGGCGGTCATCACCGCTTCGGCCACACCGCCGCGACCGCCAGTACCAGCCAGCTCAGGATCAAGAGCGTTCCGCCGGTCGGCGCAGCCATCGGAAACAATCCATGGCCGGCATATTGGCGCAGCACGAGGTCGCCCGCGAACAATGACGCCGCGATGACGAAGCCGGCCGCCGCCACGACTGCGAGCTTCGCATGGATGATCGCGCGATCCGCGACCGCGATGGTCGCGACGACGGCGGGTGCATGGAACAGCAGCATCGAGGATGCCGCCGCCAGCCGCGTGGCGTCAGGCAGATGGGCTGCAGCCGCCGCCAGCACCACGCCGCAAGCGCCCATGATGGCGGCAAGGCCGATCAGGAAGCGGGATGCGCCGCTCATCGGCGCCGTTCCTCGATCAGGCGCACCATGGCGGCACGCAGCTCCGGCATGCCGTCGCCGGTGCGCGACGAGGTCACCAGCACTTCGGGGAAGGCGGCGGGATGTTTTGCGAGCGTTGCTGACGTGTCGGCGATGACGGTCTTGAGTTCGCCGGCCTTCACCTGATCGGCCTTGGTCAGCACGACCTGATAGCTCACCGCGGACTTGTCCAGCGTCTTCAGCACGTCGAGATCGACGTCCTTGATGCCGTGGCGCGCGTCGATCAGCACGTAGACCCGCGCCAGTGTCGCGCGCCCGAGCAGGAATTTGTGGATCAGCGCCGTCCACGACGCCACCTTGGTCTTGGGTGCCGAGGCGTAGCCGTAGCCGGGCATGTCGACCAGGCGGAAGCCCGCCTTCTCCGGCCCCTCGAAGAAGATCAGCTCCTGGGTGCGCCCGGGCGTGTGCGAGGTGCGAGCCAGGTTGCTGCGGCCGGTCAGCGCGTTGATCAGGGTCGACTTGCCGACATTGGAGCGGCCGGCAAAGGCGACCTCGAGGCCGGCCATCGGCGGCAGCGTCTCGATCGAGGGCGAGGCCCAGATGAAGCGCCAGTCGCCGGCGAACAGTTTCCGGCCTTGCTCAATTAGCGCCGCATCGGCTTCGGTGCTCATGCGAAGGATTCCATCTCGTCGCGGCCAGACAAAGGCCCAAGGCGGGTCCTTGGCGTAGGACGACCCGGCCATCCAGGTCAACGTCCAGAGCCTCGGTTCTGGCCGTCCTCCAATATGTCGATGCCCGGCACAAGGCCGGGCATGACGTGGTGACGAAGCGCCGTTGCTGGAAGCTACGTCGCCTTCTTTGTCTCAGTCGTCACGCTTTTTTTTTGAAACGTCGACTTCAGATTGTCGAACAGCTCCACCTTCACGCCGTTGCGCCGCATGATGTAGCTCTGCTGCAGCACCGACAGCAGGTTGTTCCAGGCCCAGTAGATCACGAGACCCGCCGGGAAGCCGGCCAGCATGAAGGTGAAGATCAGCGGCATCCAGTCGAAGATCATCTTCTGGGTCGGATCCGGCGGCGCCGGATTGAGCTTCATCTGGACCCACATCGTGATGCCCATGATGATCGGCCAGATACCCATCACCAGATAGGCGCCGAAATGCGGTCCGAGCAGCGCGATCGGATCGAACGGAATCAGGCCGAACAGCGTGAACAGATTGGTCGGATCAGGCGCCGAGAGGTCCTTGATCCAGCCGAAGAACGGCGCGTGCCGCATTTCGATGGTGATGAACAGCACCTTGTAGAGCGAGAAGAACACCGGGATCTGCAAGGCGACGGGAAGACAGCCCGCGATCGGGTTGATCTTCTCCTTCTTGTAGATCTCCATCATCTCCTGCTGCTGCTTCACGCGGTCATCAGGATAACGTTCCTTCAGCGCCTGCAGCTGCGGCTGCACGGACTTCATCTTCGCCATCGAGGCGTAGGACTTGTTGGCGAGCGGGAAGAACAACAGCTTCACGATCACGGTCACCAAGAGGATTGCGATGCCGAAATTGCCGACCAGGCGATAGAACCAGTCGAGCGCCAGGAACATCGGCTTGGTGATGAAGTAGAAATGGCCCCAGTCGATCAGGAGATCGAAATGGTTGAGGCCGAGCTGCTTGTTGTAGCCGCCGAAGCCGACCAGCGGGAAGTTGAGGCCGACCGTGGCGGCCTCCTTCGCGCCGGCGAACAGCCGCCCGTTGGCAACGCCGGTGCCGCCGATCGGAATGGTCTGTGCGCCGAGCATGTAGTCGGTCTGGTAGCGCTTGTCGCCGGTCGTGAAGCGGGCGCTTTCGAGCGTTGCGGTGGTCTCCGGCAGTAGTGCCGTGGCCCAGTATTTGTCGGTGATGCCGAGCCAGCCGTCGGTGACCTTCGTGAACACGATGCCGCGCGAATTTCCGCCGGTTGAGGTCTTGGCCTCGTCGATGTTCTTGTAGCTGAATTCCTGCAGGCCGTGTTCGCCGAGATAGCCGATCGGGCCTTCATGCAGAATCGCGTAGCCGGAGACCGGCGGCTTGCCGCCGCGCGAGATCAGACCGAACGGATACAGCGTCACCGGCGCGCTGCCTTGATTGATGACCTCGTCCCTGATGCTGAAGAGGTAGCGATCGTCGATCGAGATGGTGCGGCGGAAGGTCAGGCCCTGGCCGTTCTCGTATTTCAGAATCACCGGGGTGCTCGGCGACAGGCTGTTCGATCCCTCCTGCTGCCAGACGGTTTCGGCGTTCGGCGTCTTCACCGATGAGCCGTTGGCGGTCAGCCACAGGAACTCGGCGTAATAAGGCTCGGCCGTGCCCGACGGGGAAAGCAGCACGACGGCCGGCGATTTGGGATCGACCGTCTCGCGGAACTGAACCAGCGCCAGGTCGTCGATCCGGGCGCCCTTCAGCGCGATGCTGCCGGTGACGCGCGGGGTCTCGATCTTGATGCGCGGGCCGGAGGCAAGCACCGTCTCGCGGCTCGCGACCGGAGCGTCAGCAGCAGGCGCGCCGGGAGCCGGAGAGGGAGTCGCCGAGGTACCCGGAGCGGTGCCGGGAGCAGCACCCGGAGTCGCCTGCGGCGCCGGCTTCTGCAACTCCGCCTGGCGCTGCGCCTCGCGCTGCTTCTCCATCTGCGGCACATTGTAGAAATATTGCCAGGCGATCAGGACGAGGCCGGACAGAATGACGGCAAGGATCGTGTTGCGGTTGTCGGACATCTCTTAGGGTCTCGTCATTCCATTCGGATTGGGCGCGCTCTTGTTACCCGCCTTGTTGGTACCCGTCTTGTTATTACCCGTGTTGGGCGCAGGCCGGTCGAGGCGGCGCAGCGCCGACCGCAGGTCGTCAAGCATGGTCGCAAAGTCGCGGGTCAGCGCGTCACGACGGCCCACTAGCACATAATCATGGTGCGGCCGCATGAATACGGCGTCGACCTGTCTCATCACTTCGCGAAGCCGGCGGCGGATGCGGTTGCGCTCGGTCGCGGTGCCGTTCTTCTTGGTGACGGTATAGCCGACGCGGATCGGGCCCTGATCGTCGCGGCGGCGGCCCTGCAGCACAAAAGCTGTGGTATTCGCCCGTGCGCCATTGGCAACGGCGAGGAAATCCGCCCGCTGCCTCAGCCGATCCATAATGGGTATCTCCGGAGAGGAGACGTCCGGGCTCAGGCGCTCAGGCGCTTGCGGCCACGCGCGCGGCGCGCAGCGAGGACCTTGCGGCCGCCGGCCGTGGCGAGACGGGCGCGGAAGCCGTGACGGCGCTTGCGCACCAGTTTGCTGGGTTGATAAGTCCGCTTCACGGGTAATTCTCCGCTGACCGGGCAATTTGCCGTTGTATTGAGATGGAGTCCGGTGATGCTGGCGGGCCCAAACGAGCCGTTGACGGCCCCAAAGAGCCGCCCCCGGGTCAAGAACCGGGCCATCGCGGACAGTTGGCGCGGCTTATAAGGGAGCGCCCTGTTTTCGTCAATGTCACAGGCCGTCGCAAAAAGGGTTCTTCGAAACGTCGTAATTGGGGCGAATATATCTGATTTCGCGAGGTATTTGACGGTATGGAGACGCTTTGGGGCGTTCGGGGAACCGTCCACATTAGCGATCCGTAATTTGACCGGCTTGGGGGCGGGGCCGCATCTTCTGACCCCTAAGCCAAACAAGGCCTTATCTTGTGGCTCTAACTGACGATCAGGCGACCGCGCAGAAGCAGCGGCCCAAGCCGTCCCCCCGGCTCGGGCTGTCGGGCAAGCTTTTGCTGCTGACGATTCCCCTGGTGATGATCGCCGGGCTCCTGATCTACGTCCCGGCCATCGCCAACTTCCGGATGAACCGGCTCAATGACCGCCTGGCCGCCGCCAATACCGCGGCGCTGGTGCTCGATGCCGCCCCGTCCGGCCTGGTGCCGGATTCGCTGGCGCGACAGATCCTGACCAGCATCGGCGCCCGTGCCGTCGCCATCAAATTGGGACAGCAGCGCCGGCTGCTCGCCAGCGCCGATTTGCCGGCGGCGATCGACCATGACGTCGACATGCGGACCATGACGGTATGGTCGGCGATCGTCGATGCCTTCGAGATCATGCTGGAGCACGGTGACCAGACCATCCGCGTGGTCGGACCCGCGCCGGGCCAGGCGCAATTCATCGAGGTCGTGATCGACGAGAAGCCGCTGCGGCAGGCGATGTACCGCTTCTCGCGCAACGTTTTGGTCGTTGCATTGTTGATCGCCGGCCTGACCGCCGGTCTGGTCTATCTGGCGCTGCATTATCTGTTCGTGCGCCCGATGCGGCGGCTGACCGCGAGCCTGGTCGGCTTCCATGAGAATCCGGAGAGTTCGGCGCGAATCATCGTGCCGAGCCAGCGCGGCGACGAGATCGGCGTTGCCGAGCGCGAGCTGTCCGACATGCAGCGCGACCTCGTCTCGATGCTGCATCAGAAGAGCCGGCTTGCCGCGCTCGGGCTCGCCGTCTCCAAGATCAACCATGATCTGCGCAATCTGCTGGCGTCCTCGCAATTGCTGTCGGACCAGCTCGCCAGCGTGCCCGACCCGCGGGTGCAACGCTTTGCGCCGAAATTGTTGCGCTCGCTGGAGCGCGCCATCGCCTTCTGCCAGTCGACACTGTCTTATGGCCGCGCGCAGGAGGCGGCGCCTGATCGCCGCGTCATCATGGTGGAGCCCGCGGTTGCCGAGGTGCGGGAGTCGGCCGGGCTTGCCACCGATGTCTCGATCACCTGGATCAGCGCGATCGAGCGCGGCCTGACCATCGACGCCGACCCGGACCAGCTGTTCCGCGTGCTGCTCAATCTGGTGCGCAACGCGGCGCAGGCGCTGGAAACCCGGCCCGCAGGTGACGGCGGCGCGCAGCAGATCCGCATCACCGGCCGCCGCGAGGGGACGGTTGCGATCATCGAGGTCTCCGACACCGGTCCGGGCGTCCCGACCAAGGCGCGCGAGCATCTGTTCGAGGCATTCCAGACCTCCGGCCGCCCCGGCGGCAGCGGACTCGGCCTTGCCATTGCCGCCGAGCTGATCCGGGCCCACGGCGGCCACATCCACCTGGTCGAGGGCACGATCGGCGCCACCTTCCGGATTTCGATCCCGGATCGTCCGGTGGAACTGCTGTCGGTCCGCAGCGAGCGGGCGAGGGCCTGAGGCCGTTCCGGTATTCCGGGGCGGCCAAAACTGCGGCCGAAATTGGCGTTTCCAGACCTTGCCAACCGGACCCGGAGCCTGTAGCTAGAGCGCTCTTTCGCGACGTTCCGGGCCTCCCGGGACCATGCGGGCTCAAGCCCACCCGCGAAAATGCGCCCGTAGCTCAGCTGGATAGAGCATCAGACTACGAATCTGAGGGTCGGACGTTCGAATCGTTCCGGGCGCGCCACTAAAAGTACAATAATCTCAATCAGATAAGTTATTTTCAGAGTTTCTGTCGATCCATTTTGTTGTTGCATATGTTGCAGCAACATCTCGTGCTTTTTCAATGTGTTGTCGACAGTCTCGCTGTGTCCATGCAACAAAAATGCGACATAAGCAGGGGATTCATCCCGATGGACGAGGACGCCGAAGAGCAACATTGGAACCGCGACACTGTCATCGAATACGTGACGCTTGAATTGACTAAAAGGAAAATGAGCAGGGTGGACAAGCCCATCAGTTTGCCCATCGAAGCCGCCGAGATCCTCTTGGAGTGTGCGATCGCAGGCCGGGGCAAAGGCCATGGGCGCACGGGGCGTCCACGAGATCTCATAAAAGATCGCCAAATAGAGTCAGTTGCGCGGTCGTGGGCACGCCAACGAAAAAGCGAGTTGCGGGCCGGCGGCATGAACGCAACCGACGCCGAACATGAGGCTGCGAAAGACGCCAAAGAACTATTGGCGCAGCGTTACGGGTGGACGCTCAAGGTCAGCACTATCAAACGCATGATGCAGACCGGCGATTAGTCATTACTCGGGTTCGTAGTCACCCAGCCTCGATCATGCACTTATTGTCGTCATGGTGTAACGGAGTCCTCACTATGACGAAAACAGCAGTTTTGCCGAACGATCTTATATGGGGCGCTCGAGCAATCGCGCGCTATATTAACCGTCCCGTTCGGACAACCTATTATCTCATAGAAAAGGGCCTAATTCCTGCGAAGAAGCTCGGCCCGAAAACGATCGTCGCGCGCGCTTCTGAACTCGACCGTGCGTTGTCGCTCGATAGCGCTAGCGTCGGCAAAACTACCGATCCCCGTATCCGATAGCCACGATCAAACCTGATGCGCAGGACTGCGGTCGCGCAGCTCAGCCTGGAGAGGCTCGGCTCAAGACGACTTGCTCAATGCGAAGCTCACAATGCTTCTTACTGCGCGAAAACAGGCCGCTTCGATTTCGACAACCAAGCTATTGGCCAAGGGCCCCTAATGCAAAGACAGCTTTCGCCCGCTGACAAGCTTAATCCCGTTCGCACACACGCCTACTTGGATGTTGTTCGTGTGTGGCTCCTGAGGCCATTGACAACGGCCGAGTTCACTTGGTTACGGCCACATGGAGGCGGAGCAAAGCTGCGAGTGCACAATCGGCCAGCTCGCTTCAATCGGCGCTATTGCCAGCGTCTCACGCTCTTCCAGCCGACTACCGACGCCCTGCAATCGCTCGCAACTCGTGATCATCATTTGACCTATGCTGAGATCAGTCTCGATTGGATATTCAGCTGCAAACCCCATAAGAATGAGGCAGTCGATTGCCTCTGGCAGCATCTGGTCAAGAACAATCACCGCGATCAGGGAGTAATTTTCGTCGGGAATGAGGGCACGCAGTCAAGATATTCCGGACCGAGGAATGCCCCAAATGTCATCGTGGTCTATTCGGACAAGCCCAGCAGAGTAACTGGGCAAAATCATTGTGTTCATCTCGATTGGCGCGTCGCCGGCGGCGCCGCCTTGCGTCGGAACGGGATTCACTCCCTTCGTGATCTGCTCGATTTCAATTTTCGCGAGTTCTGGGAGAGGCGGCTCAGAATCTGCAGCCTGGACTTGCGCAGTCTTGGCCGCATGCACTGCAACAGGAACAACTCAGTAAAACGGCGTGGACCTTGGATCCAGTTCGATCGCAATGGCACGTTCGCATATGATTTTCATCTACGGACTGGGTCCATTATCGTGAGAGCCAGTGGTTCAACGCAGGCCGTTATCGATCGATACAGAAAATACTTCGAAGTCAATCGTTGCGTCATCACCCACAACGTCCGGCATCTATTACCCCGGGAAGATGGCCGTTCTCCATGATGATTATCCCAACACTTCGAATTTACGCATCCTAATCCTTTGAAAACCAACGATCATTTTCGCAATACCGACAGCCGAAATAGACACCTTGGTTCGTAATGAACCGAACAAGCCGACCAACGTAACCACCTACTATCTTCTGCATCTTCTGCGTTCCCAAATGGCGTTGCATAGGATGCAGAACCAAACAGGGGTCAATTCCATGCGAACGACGACAAGAAAGCCCTTCGAGTATCGTCCCAATATTCCCAAGTCGGATCGTAGCCATGTCGTTCTGTGAGCCAAGGAGTTGAGTGTTATAGTTGTCTTCCTAAGACCGCTTG
>NZ_JAUMTJ010000069.1:0-48842 GCF_032654765.1 Bradyrhizobium sp. 33ap4
CCTCGAATCTTTGCAAATCCGATGGAATCACACCCCACTGAGATCACTCACCCATTTTTCAGTCAGGCTCTGAGGAGCCGCGAAGCGGCGTCTCGAAGGATGCACGGCCACCAGCCGGGGGCCGTCGACCCTTCGAGACGCGCGCGATGCGCGCTCCTCAGGGTGACGGTGATGGAGTGACGGTGGGAGACTGAATCTAAACCTTCTCCAGCTTCTGCAGGCACCGCGTCACGCGCACCGCGGCCGGCATCTCGGTGTCCGGAAAGCTGGTCTTCCAGTCGGTGACGCCGACTTCGCCGACATAGATGTCGCCGCGGGAATCCAGCGCGATGCCGTGCGGCGCCAGGAATTTGCCGGTCTCGACGCCGGGGCCTTGCTCGCCGCCGAGGCGCGCGATGCGCTTGCCGGTGTGATCCACGATCGACAGTCTCGGGCCGAGATTGGGCACCTTGCGATTCACCGCCATGCCAGGGCCGAGTTCGCCGATCACGAAGTTCGGCTGCTTGCCACCGCCGCAGCAGCACAGCGCGCAGGGCCGGTGCAGGTTGTTCCACTGCGTCTCGTATTTACCGTTGCCGTCGAACACCTGGACGCGGTGGTTCTCGCGGTCGGCGACATAGACCCAGCCATCGGCGTCGGTCGCGATGTTGTGCACGATGTTGAACTGGCCGGGGTCGGTGCCGGGCTCGCCCCAGGTTTTGATCAGCTTGCCATCCGGCGTGTATTTGTGGACGCAGGCATTGCCGTAGCCATCGGAGACATAGATCTCGCCCTTCGGCGACAGCGCGGTATGGGTGCAGCGGTGGAACGGCTCGCCGCTCATGAACGGCGCCGGCTTGTTCGGGATGCCGATCGTCAGCAGCACCTTGCCGTCGGTCGAGCATTTGCGCACGGTGTGGTCGCCGTCATCGGTGCAATAGAGATTGTCGTCGGCGTCGATATGCAGGCCGTGGGCACGCGAGAACACGCCTTCGCCCCAGCTCTTGATGAAATTCCCTGCGCGGTCGAGCACCACCATCGGATGGTCGCCGCGGTTGAAGACATAGACGCGGTCCTTGCTGTCGACTGCGACGGACGCGACATCGGTCAGGCTCCGGCCGTCGGGCAGTTTTGCGAAGTTCTCCACCACGCGATAGCGGTGTTCGCCGGTGCCGAGGGTGATTGGCATAAGATGTCTCCCCAAGATCGTCATTCCGGGGCGATGCGCAGCATCGAACCCGGAACCTCGAGGTTCCGGGTTCGCTTCGCGCCCCGGAACGACGGCAGGTTTCTACGAAAGCTTCGCCACCGGCCCGACGTCGCGCGGCAACAGGCCTTCCTCGATCGCCTTGATCTGCAATGCGAGATAGCGCGAGTTGATGCGGCATTGCGCGAGGCTGCCGGCGATGAACCACAGGCCGGGCTGCGGCGTGCGGGTGTACATGTTGCGCAGTTCCTGGCCGTCGCCAAAGCCCCAGATCGGGCCGACGCGCGCGGCCATCGCCTCGCCGAACAGTTTCTTGACCAGCTCTTCCTGCGGCCGGTAGCCGGTCGCGAGCACGATCAGGTCGGCGGCAACGATCTCGCCGTTCTTCAGCCGCGCGCCCTCGCTCACGAAGGTGTCGATGTCGGCGAATTGCCGCAGCGCGACCGCACCGCTCGCGACCAGATCGGAGCAGCCGACGTTGAAGTAGTAGCCGCCGCCGCGGGTCAGGTATTTGAACTGCCAGCCGGTGCCGCCATCGCCGAAATCGAGCTTGAAGCCCTTGCGCGCGAGGCCGTCGAGCAGCGGCTTGTCGAGCTCTTTCGACTGCTCGGTCATCAGCACATGGCTGCGTTTGGCGAGCACAAGCGGCATCGAGGTCGCGATCAAATCGTTGTCCTCGAGCGTACCTTCATTGTAGGCGGCATAGGCCAGCTGCGCCGACGGCTCGATATTGGTGATCAGCGTCGAGGAGCGCTGTACCAGCGTGACCTCGGCGCCCGAGGAATGCAGGTCCTGCGCGATGTCGTGGCCGCTGTTGCCGGTGCCGATCACGAGCGCGCGCTTGCCGGTCCAGTTCTCGCCGTCCTCGTAGCGGCTGGAATGCATCACCTTGCCGCCAAAATCTTTCAAGCCGGGGATGTCGGGCAGATTGGGAATGCCGCTGACGCCGGTCGCCATCACGACATGGCGCGGCTGCATTGTCCGTGTCGTGCCGTCGGCGCGGCGCAGCTCGACGGTCCAACGCCCATCCGCATCGTCATAGCTGCCGCCGACAAATTCGGTGCCGGTCCAGAAGTTCAGCTCCATGGCGTCGACATAGGATTCGAACCAGTTGGCGAGCTTGTCCTTCGGGATGTAGGTCGGCCAGTTCGGCGGGAATGGCATGTAGGGCAAATGATTGACCTGTACCTGGTTGTGCAGGGTCAGCGCGTGATAGCGCTTGCGCCAATTGTCGCCGACGCGCGCCTCGCGGTCGACGATCAGCGCGTCGATCTTGAGCTGCTGCAGCCGCGCGGCGATCGCAAGCCCGGCCTGTCCGCCGCCGACCACCAGCACATCAGGGTTGCGGTCGGCATATTCGGCGGATGCCTTGCGCAGGTCGAGCCAGTTGGGGCCGCGGAAGTCGCGCGAATAGGACTGCCCGCGCGGCCTGGTGTGGCCCTGCTGCTCCTCAAAACCCTTCAGCTCCTCGAGCGCCGTCAGCAAGGTCCAGGCCTTCAGGCGATCGTCGTCGGCGGCATCGGGGATCAGCCGCACGATGCCGTGGCCGCGGCCAACCGCCGTCTCGAATTTGAAGATCGCCTCGATCGCATGGGTACCAGCGCGCGTCACCCGTCGGGGCGGGGCGCGATCGGCATCGATGCGGAAGTCATGCGGCGCGCTGTGACGCGCATGCGCCGGCAGCTCCTCGATGATTGCGAAGGCCCGGTTGACGGTCTGGATGTTCCAGCTCAGCGCCAGCACGTCGCGCCAGTAGCTGTCGGGATGGAACAGTGGCTTCAGCAGCACATCGTCCGGGCTCGCCAGCGCATCTTCGAACTGCACAAGCCAATTGTCGGCGGCGACCGAAATATCGTCCGTCTTGTCGAGCATTGAGCGTTTCTCGCCATCGGCCGCCTTGCTGATATTTTCTTGGCGGCGTTCCCTTTCCGCGAAGCCTATACCCATTCGAAGGCGTGCAGAAAGGGCGCGACGAGATAGAGCCTATTCGGCCAGCGACAGGATCAGGCCTTGATCCGGTGGAACTCGGCCTTGCAGGGTATCGAGATAGGCCTCGCGCACCGCGGCCGGGCCGCGCCGCTCGACCACGTCAAGCCAATTCGGCAGATGCGGCACGAGCTCCGCCCATGCGGCGCCAAAACGCTGGTCGATGCCGCCGGGACCCCATTCCTTGGCGCGCTTGCGGATCTGGTCCGGGGCGAAGAACCAGACCGGCTTGGCGCCTGGCAGCGTCGGCTCCTCCGGCTCGCTCGCACGGTGCGTCAGCCCGACCCGGCCGGAATAGACCATCTGCGCGCCGAAGTGCCGGTGCAGACTTTCGCGCAGCGCACTGTTGCCGGCCATGTCGACATAGGCTGTCGGCTCGGCCGCCGGGATCGCGGCGACCTGGTCATAGGTGACGACCTCGTCATAGCAACCGAGCGAGCTGACGAAATCGACATTGTCCTTGGAGGTCAGCCCGATCACGGGGATACCCCGCTTGTGCACGAGATGGGCGAGGCCGAACGCGGTCTTGCTCGAGGCCGACGACAGGATGACGCGGCGTGCGCCGTAGAACGCATTCTCGGCGAGGGCGTCGTCGACCAGGAACGACAGCATGAACAAGGGCAGCAGCAGTGCGCGGAAATCGCCCTGCTGACCGGCATAGGTCGGATCGCCGGAGACGCGGGCATAGGCGTTGTAGACTGGCGAGACCTCCTGCCGGTGTGCCGCGCCATCGCGCAGGCCGCGCTTGTTGACGTCGGCCGCCTCGATCACCAGATGGGCCGCCATCGGGAGATAGCCGAACAGCGTTTCGCCGATAGCCCTCGGGCGCCGGGAACAGATGCCAGTATTTCAGCTGCTCGCCGATCACGGCGTAGGTGATGTTGTTGGCGGTGAAGGCGAAGCGGGTCACCTTCACCAGCAGCGCATCGGCCGGCAGCGCCGCGGCATCGGGCAACTGCGTCTCGATCACCTTGCACTGTTGCAGGTCGTTGCGGATGACGATGAAGTCGGTCGAGTTCATGGCGATGATCCCAGCTTCCGATGCGCCGGCATCGTTGCGTCGATTGCCGGCCTTTTGCAACAGCAACTAAGTTTCAAACGCCGTTCGCTTCGCCGTCACATCGTTCAGCGAAGCTGTCCTTCGCGGTAGAGGTCGCGCAGCTTGCGCTTGAAGATCTTGCCGGTGGCTTCCCGCGGCAGCGCGTCCATGAAGCGGATATCCTTGGGCACCTTAAAGTTGGCGAGCTTGCCGCGGAGAAAATCCTGGATCGCGCTGATCGACAGGGTCGCGCCGGCTTCCGGCTCGACGCAGGCGAACAGCCGCTCGCCGTATTCGTCGTCGGGAACGCCGAACACCGCGCAGTCGCGGACGCCTGCCATGCCGATAAGGGCATTCTCGATCTCGGCGGGATAGATGTTGACGCCGCCCGAGATCACCATGTCGCGCTTGCGGTCGCACAGGAACAGATAGCCGTCCGCGTCGAGATAGCCGACATCGCCGACGCTGATCAGGCCGTCGTGATCGGCCTCGGCGCGCGCCTTGGCATTGCCGTGATAGTCGAAGTCCGAGATCAACGTCTGACGCATGAAGATCTCGCCGGGCTCGCCGAGGTCGCATTGCGTCCCGTCGGGCCGGAAGATCTTGACGATGCCGCCCTCGATCGCGCGGCCGACGGTGCCGGGCTTGGCCAGCGCTTCGGCTGACGAATGCCAGACCGGGATGCCGGTCTCGGTCGAGCCGAGATATTCGTTGATGACCGGTCCCCACCACTCGATCATCGCGCGCTTGACGTCGACAGGGCAGGGCGCCGCGCCATGGACGATGAAGCGCAGCGACGACAGGTCGTAGCGGCGCCGCGTCTCCTCGGGCAGGCGCAGCAGCCGCACGAACATGGTCGGCACCATATGCATGTGGGTGACATGGTGGCGCTCGATCAGTTGCAGCAGATCCTCCGGATCGAAGCGCGGCTCGAGCACGATCACGCAGCCGTTGCGGAACGCGAGCATCCCGTAGGAGTGCGGCGCCGAATGATACATCGGGCCGTTCATCAGGATCACCTGATCCTCGTTCGGCTTGACGCCGTAGGTGATGGCGCCGACCCGCGCGGCTGCCGCCTGCTGCTCGGGCCGCATCGGCTTGCGCTTAACGCCCTTCGGCAGTCCAGTGGTGCCCGAGGTGTAGAACATCGGCGCCGCGCCGATCGGTGCGTCGGTCAGTGGTTGATGCGTCTCCCGCCAGACGTCCCAGTCGGTCATGCCGTCGGGCACACGGGTGATCGCCGGCGCCACGCCGTAGGCCGCGGCAATCTCCGGCGGCGTCGTCACCACGAGCAGCTTGATTGCCGGCGGTAGCCCGTCGCGGATCTGCGGCAGCAGATCGGCGTGGCAGACCAGCGTGTCGGCGCCGCTGTCGGACAGGATGTAGGCGACCTCGTCGGCCTTCAGATGCCAGTTGATCGGCACCACCGGGCTGCCGAGCGCGGCCGAGGCCGCGACCACCTCGAACAGCGCGAAATCGTTGCGCAGCATCATGCCGACCGGCTTGCCGCCCTCCACACCAAGCGTCCGGAAGCCACTGGCCGCCCGCGCGATGCGGGCGTGAATGTCGCCGTAGCTGATCTGTCTGTCGCCGCTGATGATCATGTCGCGCCTCGTCTCCTAGCGATCGTCCAGGATCTCGCCGAAGCTGATCCAGCTCTTGCCGTTGAACCGGCGCAGCCGCAACTGCTGGAACGGCAGATAGTCGTCCGGCCCGGTCGACACCGTCATGCCCGGCAACAATAGCGGCAGCGGAACGTCGCGCAATGACGCCGCCTGGCGCATGATGTTTTCGCGGCTGAAATCGTTCTTGCAGGCCTTCAGCACGGCCATCAGCAATGTCGCATAATGATAGCCCGCCGAGTAGTTCGAGTTGCTGAGGTCCGCATTGGGCAGGTACTGCTTCATGAAGGCAAGATAGTCCTTCACGGCGGGATCATCGGCCCATTGCGCATCCATCGTGTCCTTCTGGTTGCTGGACGAGATCAGGCCGACCGCGTTCTCGAGCCCGGCGGGCTCCAGGAACGAGATCGACGACGCGGAGGTCGGCACGAAGAAAAGGTCCGGCTTCCAGCCGATCTCGGCCACGCCCTTGATCATCTGCGGCGTGAACTTGCCGAGCACGACACCGAACAGCACATCGGCACCGGACGCCTTCAGGGTCGCGAGCTGCGAGCTGATGGTGGGCGCTGAGGTCTCGTAGCTCGCTTCCGCGACGATCATGCTCGCGGCCTTGCCGCCGAGCGCACGCTTGAAGCCGGCGACATAGTCGCGGCCGAAATCGTCGTTCTGCGCAAGGATCGCGATCTTTGCGTCGGGCTTGGCCTGCAGCACATATTTGGCATAGACCACGCCCTCAGATTCGTAGGACGCCATGCCTGGCATGGTCCACGGATAGGTCTTCGGGTCGGCCCATTTGGTCGCGCCGCTCAGCACGAACAATTGCGGGATCTTCTTGCTGTTGAGATAGCGGTGCACGGCGTTGTTGGTGGCGGTTCCGAGCGAGCCGAACATCATCAGCACCTCCTCCTGCTCCACCAGCTTGCGGGTCTGCTCGACGGTCTTCGGCGGCGAATAGGCGTCGTCCAACGTGATGAATTTCACCTGCCGGCCGTTGATGCCGCCCTCCGCGTTGACCTTCGCGAAAAACGCTTCCTGGGCGCGGCCGATGGTGCCGAAGCCGGAGACCGGTCCGCTATAGGGCAGCGTCTGGCCGATTCGGATCGCTTCGTTGCCGTTGTCGGCGGCGGCCGTGCCGGCGATCGCGCAGACCGCAAGCGCGGCTGCCAGCGCGTGTTGCGCTCGTTTCATGGTTCACTCCCGGACTTTGTGAAACAGCGTCAGGCGCTGGTGCGCAGAAAGTCGCTGCGCGCCGCGGCGAACTCGGACTTGAGCCGCGCCACCAGTTCGGCGACCGGCGGGGCGTCGGTGATCTGGCCGATGCCCTGGCCCGAGCCCCAGATGTCGCGCCAAGCCTTGGCCTTCATGTTGCCGCCGGAGCCGAAGTTCATGCTGGATTTGTCGGCGACCGGCAGGTTGCCCGGATCGAGGCCTGCCGCCGCGATCGACGGTCCGAGATAGTTGCCGTGCACGCCGGTGAACAGGTTCGAATAGACGATGTCGTGCGCGGCGTATTCAGTCAGCGCCCGCTTGTACCTGATATCGGCGTTGGCTTCCTCGGTCGCGATGAAGCGGGTGCCGATATAGGCGAGGTCGGCGCCGAGCGCGAGCGCGGATGCGCTGCTCCAGCCGTCGGAGATCGCGCCCGACAGCAGGATCGTGCCGTTGAACCATTGCTTGACCTCGCGCACCAGCGCGAACGGCGACAGCGTGCCGGCATGGCCGCCGGCGCCGGCGCAGACCAGGATCAGGCCGTCGACGCCCTGCTCGGCGGCCTTGCGCGCGTGCTTCACGTTGATGACGTCGTGGAACACCACGCCGCCATAGGAGTGCGCGGCCTCGACGATCTCGGACGGCGGGCGCAGCGAGGTGATGATCACGGGTACCTTGTGCTTCACGCAGGTTTCCATGTCGCGCATCAGCCGGTCGTTGGAGGCGTGGCAGATCTGGTTGACGGCGTAGGGTGCGACCTTCTTTTCCGGATGCAGCGCCTGGTACTCGCCGAGCTCGTTCTCGATCTGGGTCAGCCATTCGTCGAGCTTTTCGGCCGGGCGGGCGTTCAGCGCCGGGAACGAGCCGACGATGCCGGCCTTGCACTGCGCGATCACGAGCTCGGGCCCCGAGACGATGAACAGCGGGGAGCCGACGACTGGCAGTTCAAGCCTGTTGGCGAGCGAAACGGGCAGCGTCATTTTCGGATCCTCCATGCGCGTCGCCCGGCCGGCAGCCGGGGCGGATCGCGATTTATTGTGATGGCTGGAGCGGTGGCGCTCTTGGCGCGGCAATATAAGGCTGGACGGCTCGGTCATGACGTTCAATATTGAACATCGGATCGACCAGAAATGAACGATGTCGCAAGAAGGGGAGCGGCATGGACTGGGAGCTTTGCAAGACATTCGTCGCGGTGGCGGAGACACGCAGCCTTGCCGGGGCGGCACGGCGGCTGCGCATCAGCCATCCCACCGTCGGCCGCAACGTCGCGGCGCTCGAGCAGCAACTCGGCACCCGCCTGTTCGCGCGTTCCAATGACGGCCTGTCGCTGACGTCGCATGGCCGCAAATTCCGCGAGCACGCCGAAGCGATGGCCGCGGCGGCCTTGCGCGCGGAGGCGGCCGCGTCCGCCACCGGTGGGCAGGCGCGCGGTGTCGTGAAGCTGTCGATCGGCGCGACGCTGGCCGCGCATTGGCTGATGCCGCGCCTCGGCCCGTTCCTGCGCGATCACGCCAACATCCAGCTCGAGATCATCACCCATCCGTTCCCGGCCAGCGTGCGCCGCCGCGAGGCCGACGTTGTGCTACGGCCGGTCGATGCGGGCGAGGAGAACCTGATCGGGCGCAAGATCGGGCGGCTCGGCACCGGCTTCTACGCTTCCCGCGACTATGCGGCAGGCCGCAAGCTGCCGGAGCGGCGGGACGAGTGGCGGGGCCACCATGTGATCGGCTTTGCCGACCAGGCCTCGAACGCGCATCTGGCGCGCTGGAGCGACGTCATCACCCGACAGGGCACGCTGGTGATGCGCTGTTCCTCGCAGGGCGACATGCTGGCAGCGGCGCGGGCTGGGCTCGGGATTTGCGCGCTGTCCTGCCTGGTCGGGGCCGACTACCCCGATCTGGTGCGGGTCGCGCCGCAAAAGCTCTCGAGCCTCTCCGATCTCTGGCTGCTCGCCCATCCCGATCTGGTCGAGCTTCCCGCGGTGCGCGCCGTCATCGGCTTCGTCACCGACTGCGCGCGCGAGGACCGCGTCAGGCTGCGCGGCTAGAGCGCGTTGTCAGGCACGCGCCCGCAACAGCGTCACTGCGAGCAGAAGGAAGGCCGCGCAGGTCCACAGCGACTGCCAGTTCTCCGCCCCTTCGTTGAATCCTGTGTAGATCGCCGTTGCAATGAAAATGCCGGCAAAGATCGACTCCGCCAGTGGTCGGATTCCCTTCGTGGGAGGATTGAGCAGCGTCACGGCAGCAAAGGGCACCGCCGCCATGGTGAGAGGCGCGAAGGGAAAGTCAATGAAGCGCGGGTCGAACACGAGACCGATTGCGGTCGCCGTGCCGATCACGACGGTGATCATCAAGGCCAGTCCGTGCAGGGTCGCCAGCACCGATTCAGTGTGATGGCCCTTCGGACCCAACACTTCGAAAAAGCTGGGCGGTGCGCGGCCCGACATCAGGGCGTTGGCGCTCAACACGGGCGAAGCCGTGGCCGCCACCAGCAGCGAGCCCCAGACAAGCCAGCCTCCCGTTCCGTAGCTTTCATAGACCAATCTCTGCTCGGCGACGCCAAACAGGATGCCAGCCGTGGTCGCCGATAGCGCGACTGCAAGCCACGACGCGAATGCGGGCTTTCTCGGCTTGCGGCGTAAGGTCAGCCATGCCGCGCCGAAGACGAGGATCGCCAGGCCCATTCCGCTGACCATTTGCAGCTTCCAGAGCGGAAAATTGCTGACCGGTTGGCCCGGCGGATATTTCGGCATGCGCTGCTCGGAATCGAACAGGCCCCAGGAGCCGCCGACCGTGCCCTCGATCTCCCGCTTCCAGCCTTCATCATAGGCCTCGAACAGGTTGACGCGGAAATGCTGGCGCCGGGCAAGGTCGAGGACCTCCGAAACCACTCGCGCCTGATTGATGCGGGACGGCAGCGCGGACTCGCGCATGCGCCCCTCGCTGGGCCAGCCGATTTCTCCGATAAAGATTTCCTTGCCTGGAAAAGCCGCGGCGATCTGCCGGCGCATCTCGTCGGCGTGAGCGGCGGCATCTTCCGCCCGGATTGGAACATTTTCCCAATAGGGCAGGATGTGAACCGTGACGAAGTCGACGGCGTCGGAAAGCTCGCGATTGCTCAGCCAGAATTCCCAGACGTCGGCATAGGTGACGGGCACGGAGACCTGCGCCTTGATCGAGCGGATCGTGGCGGCAAGGTCGGAAGCCGACATTTCCTTGCGTAGCAAGACTTCGTTGCCGACCACGAGCGCGATGATGGTTTCCGGATATTCCTGGGCGAGGCGGATCGCGGTGGCGACCTGCGTTGCATTCTTCTTGCGGTCTCGATCGAGGAAGATGCCCTGGATGACCTTCAGCCCCGCCTTGGCCGCGAGTGCGGGAATCTGATCGAGACCAAGATCGGTCGCATAGGTGCGGATGCAGTCGGATATCTTCGCGAGTTGCGCGAGGTCTTCCGCGATCTGTTCCGGCGAGACCTGCGTCGCCGGCGAAAGCGATGTCTGATTGTTACGGAACGGCGCGTACGAGATGCATTGCACCTTGTCGTTCGGATCGATCGGCGCGCGCGGCAGGTCGACCGGGATGCCGAGCCACCACCACGCCGCGGCGATCGCGCCCAGGGATAACGAGAGAAGCGTCAGCGGGATACGGAAAGAAATCAGGTCCGTCTCCTTGCAATAAGGACGTGCTGCGCGTGCAAAATGGGCGAGGCCGGCAAATTGAAAAACTATATGTCTGCTGATTCTATATCACGCGATCACGCAGTTGGTGTGTTTTTCTCCACGACTACTTTGCACCGGCGATCACGCCCTCGCGATTTCTGAGCACGCGATAATATGCCCACCACAGATGCGCTGCGGCGCCGCGCAGCGGACGCCACGGCTCCGCAAGCGGCGCCATCTGCTTCGGCGTCGGCCGATCCTTCAAGCCGAGCCCGACCTTGACCGCTTCCTGCACGGCGAGGTCGCCCGCGGGCCAGGCATCGCCATGGCCGAGGCAGAACAGCAGATAGACATCGGCGGTCCACGGGCCGATCCCGGGCAGCGCCGTCAGCGTGTTGTGCGCCGCATCGGCCTCCTCATTGGCAAGGACGTCGAGATTCAGCCGCTCCTCGGCGAGCTCGCGCGCGATGTGCTTCAGCGTCTTGATCTTGGCCGCCGACAGCCCGAGCCGGCCGAGCCGGTCGGCCCGCGCCTTGCGGATCGCGTCATGGTGGAACGGGTCGAACGCCGTGCTGACGCGCCCCCAGATCGCCGCCGCACTCGCGGTCGAGAGCTGCTGGCCGCAGATGATCGCGGCAAGCCCGGCAAATCCGGGCTCGCGCTGCCGGATCGCCGGCATGCCGGTCAGCTCCAGGATCGGGCGCAGGCGGCGGTCCTGGTCGACCAGTTTGAGGATCGCGTCGTCGAGGTCGGCCTGGGTTTCGAGGTGAATCAGCATTTGCGGGGTCTGCACCGGCTTGTCAGGCGCAGGCTTGACCCGCGCATCGATCTCCTATCGTAACAGAGTCTTGTCCGGGCGCATGAACCAGAGACGCCGGGCAAGCCCGGCAATGATGCGTGACCGATGACCATGCCACCCGTTTTCCGCTTCGCGCCGAGTCCGAACGGCTACCTGCATCTCGGCCACGCCTATTCGGCGCTGCTCAACCACGACCTCGCGCGGCAGTCGGGCGGACGCTTGCTGCTGCGGATCGAGGACATCGACGCGACGCGCTGCCGGCCGGAATTCGAGCAGGCGATTTATGAGGATCTGGCCTGGCTCGGCATCGCCTGGGAGACCCCGGTGCGGCGGCAGTCCGAGCATTTCGGCGCCTATGGCGCGGCGCTCGACCGCCTGTCGGCCCAGCGGCTGGTCTACCCGAGCTTCGAAAGCCGGGCCGAGATCGCGCGGCTGGTCGCGGAGCGCGAGGCCGGCGGCGCGTGGCCGCGCGATCCGGACGGCGTGCCGCTTTATCCGGGGCTGGCCAAATCGCTGTCGGCCGCGGCGCGCGACCGGCTGATCGGGCAGGGTGTGCCGTTCGCGTTGCGGCTCGACATGGCCTCAGCCCGCGCGCGCGCCGGCGACCTGCGTTGGCTGGAAGCGGGCGAGGGGCCGGCTGGCGAGAGCGGAGACGTCGTGGCCCGGCCTGAGGCCTGGGGCGACGTGATCCTGGCGCGCAAGGAGACCCCAACCAGCTACCATCTCTCGGTCGTGATCGATGACGCCCTGCAGGGCGTTACCGATGTCGTCAGGGGCGTTGACCTGTTCTGGTCGACCAGCGTGCATCGGCTGTTGCAGGAACTGCTCGGCCTGCCCGCGCCAAACTACCGGCACCACCGGCTGATCCGAGACGCGGCCGGCCAAAAGCTGTCGAAATCGACCCAGGCGACCGGACTGCGCGAATTGCGAAGTCGGATCGTAGCCATGTCGTTCTGTGAGCCAAGGAGTTGAGTGTTATAGTTGTCTTCCTAAGACCGCTTGGCCTCCGACTTAAACGTCGCCGTGACTCCGGCCCGCCTGGCATGCCATGTTGTTGACCGGGGCGGGGATCACGGAGACCATGGCGTCAAAATCGCGCGCACGGCGCAGCAAGCGGCCATCCAAAAGGACGCCGCCGAAGGCGCGCGCCGCCAAACCGCGTGCTGCCAAGACACGAACTGCCAAAACACGAACTGCCAAGACACGAACGGCCAAGGCCCGCGCCGCCAAGGTGGCCGCCAGGCCGCGCCGCAAGCGGGCCGTGCCCAAGCCGGCCCCGAAGGCCGGTCCCGGCATGGTCGATGCCGCGCTTGCCGCCTTTGCCCATGAGGTGCGGACGCCGCTCACCGGAATCCTTGCGATCAGCAATCTGCTCGCGACATCCGATCTCGGCGAGCGCGAGCGGCGCTGGGTCGACACCATCAAGGCCGGCGCCGAACATCTGGCGAGCCTTGCGACCCTGTTCGTCGACGCCGCCCGGAGCGAGGGGCCGGGGCTCGAGATCCGGCAGGATTTCTTCGACTTGCGCACGCTGGCGCGTCACGCAGCGGATTCGTTGGCCGGCCGCGCGGCGGCCAAGGGGCTGCAGGCTTCCGTCGAGGTCTCCGACCAGTTGCCTGCCTTCGCGGTCGGCGATCCCGTCCGCCTGCGCGCGGCGCTGGAAAATCTGATCGACAACGCGGTGAAGTTCACCGAGCAGGGCAGCATTGAGCTGCGTATCGTGCCGGTGGGCGCGGTGAAGGGAAGGTCCGGCGACAAGATCGGCGTCGCGTTCGCGATCTCCGACAGCGGGATTGGCCTGACGCTATCGGAGGTCAAGCGCCTGTTCCGGCCGTTCTCGCAGGCCAACGTCTCGATCGCCGCGCGGTTCGGCGGTGCCGGGCTCGGCCTGTCGTCCGTCAGGCAGCTCGCGCGCGCCATGGGCGGCGACATCGTCGCGGACCGGCGCGCCGGCGGGGGCACCACCTTCACGCTCAAGGTGGAACTGGCGCCCGCCGAAGGGCCAGCCGGCACCGCCTCCGGCGAGAGCGCGGCGGCGCTGCTATCGCAAGGGCTGCGGCTGCTCAGTGTCGAGGACAATCCGTTCGGCCGCGTCGTGCTCAACACGATCCTGACCGAGCTCGGCCACCACGCCGAATTCGTCGGTCAGGGCGAGGCCGCGCCCGACCGGCTCGTGCAGGGCGCCTTCGACGCCGTGCTGATGGACATGGTGCTGCCCGGCATCGGCGGCATCGAGGCGATCAAGCGCATCCGCGCGCTGCCGCCACCGCACGGTCGCATCATGATTGTCGGGATTTCCGGCCGGGCCGAGGACGAAGCCGCGGCGCGCGCTGCAGGTGCAGACGGCTTCCTGGTCAAGCCTGTGTCCCCGCGGGCGCTCGCGACTGCGCTGCATGAAGCGACACGCCGTGCGGCAACCGCGACTTGATGATCGCCGCATTCAACTCGCCGCCGAACACGAAAATCGCGGCGATGAAATACAGGAACACCAGTGCGATCACCACCGAGGCCAGCCCCGCATACATCGTGACGTAGTTGTTGGCGAAGCGTGCCAGGTACATGCCGAAGCCGATGCCCGAGAGCAGCGAGGCCACCATGGTGAAGATGATGCCGGGCAGGATCTGCGTGAAGCTGCGACGGCCCGCCGGCAGCCAGGCGTGCAGGATGAAGAGCGCGACGACCAGCGCCAGGATCGTGACGCCGTAGCGGGCGGTGTTGAGCAGGCTCTCGTTTGATTCGACGAAGAACGGGATATAGCGCCGCGCCGCCTCGATGATCAGCGGTCCGAGCACGATCAGGAAAGCCATCGCGAGCGAGGTGAACGCCGCGACCAGCGTGTAGCCGATCGACTCCAGCCGCAGCCAGTACCAGCGCCGCGGCTCGATCACGGCATAGGCGCGGTTCAGCGCCACCCGCAGCGCCTCGACGCCGTTGGAGGCGAAGTAGACCGCGAGCACCGCGCCGATGGTCAGGATATCGCCGCGGGTGTTGGTCAGCACGTCGTGGATCTGGCCGGACAGCGCCTCGGCGACCTGCTGCGGCCAGACCTGCAGCATCAGCCCGACCGCCTGGTCGGCGAGTTGCTTGGAGCCGAAGAAGCCGGCCACCGAGGTCAGCACGATCAGGAACGGAAACAGCGCCATCAGCGTCGACAGCGCGATGTGGCTCGCGATCGCCCAGCCGTCGTCGGCGAGGAACGTGTAAAAGGCATCCATCACGACGTGGGTGACGTAACGAAGCTGCTTCACATTCCACCCGGCATTGTCGAAAACCGCTCGGCCCGAGAACCGACCCAGCATCTGATATTACGCGCTGAAAAGCCAGTTGGTTGCATGGCCGGGCTGTGTGGAAGTCCGCGTCCTGCAGTGTTATGTACCGCAAATGACATCTCTCCTCAGCACGATCATTCTTCCCATCGCCGTCGGCGCCGTCGCGCTGGTGCTCCTGCTCGGCCTCATCAATATGATGAAGGGCGGCTCGCCGAACACGTCGCAGAAGCTGATGCGGCTGCGCGTGCTGCTGCAGTTCGTCGCCATCGTCATCGCAATGCTCGCGGTCTGGGCGATGGGGCGTTAGGTGAGGTAGATTTGTCGGGCTATTCTCCACCTCTCCCGATCGGAGTGGTGGACTCGAACATCGAACACCGGAGCCTGCCATGGTTGTTCTCAATCGGATCTACACGCGCACCGGCGATGACGGCACCACCGCGCTCGGCTCCGGCGAGCGGCGGCCGAAATACGATCTGCGCATTGCCGCCTATGGCACGGTCGACGAGACCAATGCCGCGATCGGCGTGGTGCGGCTGCATCTTGCCGGCAGCCCCGCGGTCGATGCGATGCTCGGCCGGATCCAGAACGATCTGTTCGATCTCGGCGCCGACCTCGCGGTGCCCGAACGCGAGGGCAAGGCCGAACGTCTGCGGATGCTGGCAAGCCAGGTCGAGCGGCTCGAGCGCGATATCGACAGCCTGAACGACCAGCTCGCGCCGCTGACCTCGTTCGTGCTGCCCGGCGGCACGCCTGCCTCTGCCTATCTGCATCTCGCCCGGACGATATGTCGCCGCGCGGAACGGATGATGGTGGAACTCGCCGCCCAACCCGACGAGCCGGTCAATCAGGCTGGCATCCAGTATATGAACCGGCTGTCGGATTTCCTGTTCGTTGCCAGCCGCTTCCAGAACAATAAGGGAGCGGGAGACGTGTTGTGGGTGCCGGGCCAGAACCGCTAAACTGGTTCAAAACCGGGGGACGGTTTTTTGGCTTTGGCGCGTTGACCGGGAGAAACGGGACCTTTAGGTTCCGCGCCAGCCAACCGAAACCCATAAAATCAAAGCGAAAGAGGATCGATGAAGGTTCTTGTGCCGGTAAAGCGGGTCGTCGACTACAACGTCAAGGTCCGCGTCAAGAGTGACGGGACGGGCGTGGAGCTCGCCAACGTCAAGATGTCGATGAACCCGTTCGACGAAATCGCCGTCGAGGAAGCGCTGCGGCTGAAAGAAGCCGGCAAGGCGACCGAAGTGGTGGTGGTGTCGATCGGACCCGCGCAGGCCTCCGAGACCATTCGCACCGGACTTGCGATGGGTGCCGACCGCGGCATCCTGGTCAAGGCCGAAGGCAATGTCGAACCGCTCGCGGTTGCCAAGATCCTGAAGGCGGTGGTCGAGGCGGAGCAGCCCGGCCTCGTCATTCTCGGCAAGCAGGCGATCGACGACGACTCGAACCAGACCGGCCAGATGCTGGCCGCGCTGCTCGGCTGGTCGCAGGCGACCTTCGCCTCCAAGCTCGAGGTCGAAGGATCCGACTTCAAGGTCACCCGCGAAGTCGACGGCGGCCTGCAGACCATCAAGCTCAAGGGCCCGGCGATCGTCACCACCGACCTGCGCCTGAACGAGCCGCGCTATGCGTCGCTGCCCAACATCATGAAGGCGAAGAAGAAGCCGATCGACGACAAGAGCGTCGCTGACTACGGCGTCGATGTGACGCCGCGTCTGGAAGTGCTGAAGACCGCGGAACCGGCAGGCCGCAAGGCGGGCGTCAAGGTCAAGGACGTCGCCGAACTCGTGAACAAGCTCAAGACCGAAGCCGGGGTTCTCTGATGACGACGCTGTTGATTGCTGAACACGACCACGAGACGCTGAAGGACGCGACCAACAAGGCGCTGACCGCGGCGAGCCAGCTCGGCGGCGATGTCCATGTGCTGGTTGCCGGTGGCGGCCAGGGCACCAAGGCGGCGGCGGAAGCAGCCGCCAAGCTTGCCGGCGTCACCAAGGTGCTGGTGGCCGAAGGCCCGGCCTATGAACACGACCTTGCCGAGCCGCTGGCCGCGCTGATCGTCGCGCTGGCTCCTGGCTATGACGCGTTCGTCGCGCCCGCGACCTCGCGCTTCAAGAATGTGATGCCGCGCGTCGCGGCCTTGCTCGACGTCATGCAGGTCTCCGAGATCATCAAGGTCGTCGCCCCCGACACCTTCGAGCGGCCGATCTATGCCGGCAACGCGATCCAGACCGTGAAGTCGAAGGACGCCAAGAAGGTGATTACGGTGCGCACCTCGACCTTCGCCGCCGCCGGCGAAGGCGGCAGCGCTGCGATCGATAACGCCGCTGCGGCCGCCGATCCCGGCCTGTCGACGTTCGTCGGCGAGGAAGTCGCCAAGAGCGACCGTCCCGAGCTGACCTCGGCCAAGATCATCGTCTCGGGCGGCCGCGCCATGCAGAGCCGCGAGAACTTCGCCAAGTACATCGAGCCGCTCGCCGACAAGCTCGGCGCCGGCGTCGGCGCCTCGCGCGCCGCGGTCGATGCCGGCTATGCGCCGAACGACTGGCAGGTCGGCCAGACCGGCAAGGTGGTGGCTCCGGAACTTTATGTCGCGGTCGGCATCTCCGGCGCGATCCAGCATCTGGCCGGCATGAAGGACTCCAAGGTGATCGTCGCCATCAACAAGGATGAGGACGCGCCGATCTTCCAGGTCGCCGATTACGGCCTGGTCGCCGACCTCTACCAGGCGGTTCCGGAGCTCACCGAAGCGCTCGGCAAGCTCGGAAAGTAAGCGACAAGACACCGGCCGGGTGGGTAAGCTCCGGCCGGTGTTATTATTTTCGAGGCAATGATCCGGAAACGTTTTTCCGAAAGGATCGTGCTCGACGGGGGAAAATGGGACCCGGGTATGATGACCTGTCATCACATCATGGTCCCGGAAAACGTTTTCCGGCGGATTGGGCAACCCGGAAGGCTTTACTTCGGGTATCGTTGGAATTGGGCAGGCGCGATGTGCGCGCCGTTCCGGTGGATGACAAGATGACGGTGGCAATCAAAAAGGTCGGCGTGATCGGTTCGGGCCAGATGGGCAATGGCATTGCCCATGTGGCGGCGCTGGCCGGCTTCGACGTGGTGCTCAATGACGTGTCCGGCGACCGGCTGAAGTCGGCGCTGGCGACCATCAACGGCAATCTGACCCGGCAGGTCGCGAAGAAGGCGATCAGCGAGAGCGACCGCAAGCAGGCGCTCGACCGCATCGCCTCCGCCGAGTCGCTCGACGCGCTCGCCGATTGCGATCTCGTGATCGAGACCGCGATCGAGAAGGAAGAGACCAAGCGCAAGATCTTCCACGAGGTCTGTGCGGTACTGAAGCCGGAGGCGATCGTCGCGACCAACTCGTCGTCGATCTCGATCACAAGGCTCGCCGCCTCGACCGACCGCCCGGAGAAGTTCATCGGCATTCATTTCATGAATCCGGTGCCGGCGATGGAACTGGTCGAGTTGATCCGCGGCATCGCCACCGACGACATGACCTTCGACACCGCCAAGGCGTTCGTCGCCAAGCTCGGCAAACAGGTCGCGGTGTCGGAAGATTTCCCCGCCTTCATCGTCAACCGCATCCTGTTGCCGATGATCAACGAGGCGATCTACACGCTGTATGAAGGCGTCGGTAACGTCGAGGCGATCGATGCCGCGATGAAGCTCGGCGCGCACCATCCGATGGGCCCGCTCGAGCTCGCCGATTTCATCGGCCTCGACACCTGTCTGTCGATCATGCAGGTGCTGCACGAGGGGCTGGCCGACTCCAAGTACCGGCCGTGTCCGCTGCTGGTGAAGTATGTCGAGGCCGGTTGGCTCGGACGCAAGAGCCAGCGCGGCTTCTACGACTATCGCGGCGACAAGCCGATCCCGACGCGGTAATCGTCGCGTCTTCAGATCAGTGCCCGCAGCAGCGCAAGCGTCGCGGGCACCAGACCGACAATCATCGTCACACCCGTTCCAAGTCCGAGCAGATGTGCTGTCAGCGCGAGGCGCGGGGTCCGTCCGTGAGGCGTCATTGCAGTGCCGCGCAGGCGCGCTTCAGCCGCCTTGCGGCCTCCTCGATGGTCGATGACGGATTGGCGAAGCTGAGGCGGATATAGGGCGACAGCCCGAGATCCTCGCCGGGAAACACTGCCACGTCGGCCGCCTCGAGCAGATAGGCCGAGAAATCGCGGTCGGTCCGGATCACTCTGCCGTCGGGCGCGCGCTTGCCGATTATGCCGGCGCAGGCGACCAGCAGATAGAACGTGCCTTCCGGCGGTGTGCAGGACAGCCCGGCGCATTCGTTCACGAGTTCGGCAAAGCGGTCACGCTTGGCGCGCAGGATGGCGGCACGCGCAAGCAGCACATCCTGCGCGCCGTCGAGCGCGGCAATTGCCGCGGCCTGGCTGATCGACGACGCGCCGGACGTGGTCTGCGACTGGATCGTGATCATCGCGCGGATCAGCGCCGCGGGTCCGGCGGCATAGCCGATGCGCCATCCCATCATGGCGTAGCTCTTGGCGAGGCCACTGACGGTCAGCGTCCGCGGCTTCAGGCGCGGCTCGATTTCCGCAAGCGTCGGCGCCGGAGATCCGTTGAACACGATGTGCTCGTAGAGCCCGTCGGCCAGCACCCAGATGTCCGGATGCCGTAGCAGGACCGTGGCGATCTCGGACAGATCATCACGCGAATACAGCGCGCCGGATGGGTTGACCGGATTGTTGACGATGATCCAGCGGGTTCGCGCCGAGATCGCCGCCTGCAGATCCTCCGCGCGCAGCTTGAAGCCGTCGTTCTGCGCACACGGCACCACCACCGGCGCCGCGCCGGCCAGCCGCACCTGATCGAGATAGGGCGCCCAATACGGCGCGGGGATGATCACCTCGTCGTCGGTCGCCAGGGTCGCCAGCAGCGCGTTGAACAGCGCCTGCGTCGAGCCGTTGGTGATGACGATCTCGTCCGGGCCGTAGTCGAGATGATGGTCGCGCATCAGCGCGGCCTGCACCGCCCGCTTCAGTTCCGGCGTGCCGTCGACATCGGTGTAACGGGTTTCGCCGCGCAATGCGGCTGCATGCGCCGCCGTGATCACATGCTCCGGTGTCGGGAAGTCCAGATTGCCCGACGACAGCTCGATGATGTCGCGCCCGGCGGCGCGCAGTTCGCGGGCGCGGCGGCGCAGCACCGATGCGGGCGATGCCGTGATGCCGCTCATGCGCGGTGAGAGAAGCGGTGCAGCGGTCATCGGACGTATTGCGCCTCACCGTTGCCGAACGACCAGTTCTCGGGGAGCACCTCGACAAGGTTGATGAAGATGTCCTCGGCGCGCAGGCCGGGGCTTTCGGTCAGCCGTTCCGCGATCCGTCGATAGAGCTTCTGCTTCTGCGCCACCGGGCGGGTATTGCTGACAGTAATCTGGATGATGATCAGATCATCGCTGCGCCTGATGCCGAGATAGTCGGCACCATAGAGGAAATCATCGTCATCGTGCTCGGAGATTGTCATGAAGCGATCGCCTTCCGGCACGTCGAAGGTCTCGCGCATGGCGCGATAAAGGCTTTCGAGAACGGCCTTGCGGTAGACAGCGGGCTTGCCCCGTCGCAATGAAACGCGGGTCAGCGGCATGATGGTGGCTCTCCTGGTGGCGTGACGTGCCGCCGATCTTAGAGGCTCTTGTTCATTGAAAAACGGTATGATAAAGCATTTCAATGATTTCATATTTAAATGAATGACCATGAAGGCGCTCGACCTCGAGGCGGTCCAGGCGTTCGTCTTGGTGGCCGATCTCAGCAGCTTCACGCGCGCGGCGCAGGCGATGGAGACCACGCAGTCCGCGGTCAGCCTGAAGATCAGGCGTCTGGAAGACGGCCTCGGCCGGCGGCTGCTGGAGCGAACGCCGCGGCTGGTTCGGCTGTCAGCTGAAGGTGCCGCCTTCCTCGGCGCCGCGCGCAATCTGGTGGCCGCGCATCAATCGGCGATCAGCTCGTTTGCCGTCGAGCATCGGCGGCTGGTCGTCGGCATCAGCCACCACATCGTCGGCTCGGAACTCGCCTCGCTGCTGAAGCGGATGAACAGCACCGATCCCGGGCTGGTGATCCAGCTGCACGTCGACACGTCGCGTTCGGTGCTTAGCGCATTCGACGACGGCAGGCTCGATGCTGCGATCGTGCTCCGCCACGACGCCAAGCGCCGCGATGGCGACGTGCTGTTCGAAGAGCCGTTCGGCTGGATGGCCGCACCCGATTTTCACCATCGACCGGGCGAGCCGTTGCGCCTCGCGACGCAAGCCGAGCCGTGCAGCGTGCGTGCCATGGCGGTCGAAGCGCTCGACGCCGCCGGCATCGCCTGGACCGAGGCATTCGTCGGCGGCGGGTTGTCGACGATCGGAGCTGCGATCTCCGCAGGCCTTGCGGTCGCGGCGCTGGCGCGCCGGGTGGCGCCGGCGGACACCGTCGATCTCGGGCCGCGGCTTGGCCTGCCGCCATTGCCGTCCCGCGACGTCATGCTTCACTCAAAACTGTCCGATGCGCGGACACGGCAGGCGCTGCGCACCCTCGGCGCCGCCTTCGCGGCGAACGCGGCCTGAGACGCGGATCATCGCGCTAGCGGGAATTTCGAGGACGATGCGTCAGCCTGACGCGGCCATCGATTACCCAAGCATTAACTTTCGCGCGTTACCTCAAACCCCAGTTTTGGGAGTGCCGCGTATGGACATGATGAGCATGGTCACCAGCATCCTGTCGATGCAGCAGGGTAGTCTGCAGGGTGAGATCGCAACCCGCGTGACCAAGCAGAACCTCGACGCCGAGAAGTTCGCGGTTCAGACCCTGCTCGGCACGCCTTCCACCGCGAACTTGTCGCCCGGCATGGGCGACAACCTCGACACCGTCGCCTGATCAGAACCCGGCTGCGGCTGGCTGCAGCGCGGCCTTCACCAGCTTGATCGCGTCGTCGCTCGCCCATTCGGCGGGACCGGCGATATTGGCGATTTCGCAGCCCTTGCCGTCGACCAGCACCGAGGTCGGCATGCCCAGCGCCTTGCCTATGTTCTTAAGATCCTGAAAAACCTTGGCTTTCTGATCCGAAAAATAGCCGAGACTCGTCAGATTGGCCTCTTTCAGGAAGTTTTTCGGCTTGTCCGGGTCGCGGGTGTCGATGTTGATCGCGACCACCTCGAAATCCTTGCCGCCGAGCTTGGTCTGCAGGCTGTCGAGCGCCGGCATTTCCTTGCGGCAGGGCACGCACCAGGTCGCCCACAAATTGACCAGCACGGTCTTGCCGCGCCAGTCCGAGAGCTTCTTCGGCTGGCCGTTGGCGTCCTCGAAGGTCAGGTCGGGCAGCATCAAGGGAGTGGTTGCCATGGTCAGCGCCGCGACCTCGCCATGGGCGAGCGGGGAGATCTTCTTCGCCAGGGCCACTGCGGTGTTGCAGGCGATATCGCCGCCCGCGGGATGCTTGAGGCTGGAGACCCCCGCATAGCCGATCACAGCCCCGGCCAGCACTGCGCCGATCACCAGCGGGATGCGCCACTTGGCGGTCGGCCTGGCGGTCGGGTTGGGTTGGGTCGTCTCGGGCATATCGTTTGTCATCCTGGGTCGATGTGGCTAAGCAGTGCCGGGAATACGACCGGAACTGCGGTGCTGTTTCGCCGCCTCCGGCCATGAAACCGCAAGGCTGAAATGCGAATTCGTGAGCGAGATGTCATGAGCAACAAGATGTGGGGCGGCCGCTTCTCGGAACGTCCCGACGCGATCATGGAGGAAATCAACGTCTCCATCGACGTCGATCGTCACCTTTATGCCCAGGACATTGCCGCGTCCAAGGCCCACGCCGCGATGCTCGCCGCGCAGGGCATCATCACGTCCGCTGATGCGAAAAATATCGGCAAAGGTCTAGACACGATTTTGTCAGAGATCGGCAAGGGCGATTTCGATTTCAAGCGCGCGCTCGAGGACATTCATATGAATGTCGAGTCGCGGTTGTCCGAATTGATCGGGCCCGCGGCGGGCCGGCTGCACACCGCGCGCTCCCGCAACGACCAGGTCGCGACCGATTTCCGGCTTTATGTCCGCGACACCATCGATGAGACCAATGCGGCGCTGGCCGCGTTCCAGCAGGCGCTGGTCGCCCGCGCGCTGGAGCATGCCGGCACGGTGATGCCGGGCTTCACCCATCTGCAGACCGCGCAGCCCGTGACCTTCGGTCATCATCTCCTAGCCTATGTCGAGATGGCCAGCCGCGACCGCGGCCGCTTCGCCGACGCGCGCAAGCGGTTGAACGAATCGCCGCTGGGCGCGGCCGCGCTCGCCGGGACCTCGTTTCCGATCGACCGCGCCACGACCGCAAAGGCGCTCGGCTTCGACCGTCCGATGGCCAATTCGCTCGACGCGGTATCCGACCGCGATTTCGTGCTGGAGACGCTGTCGGCGGCCGCGATCTGCGCAGTGCATATGTCGCGCTTCGCCGAGGAGATCGTGATCTGGACCTCGCCCTTGGTCGGCCTCGTCAAGCTCAGCGACAAGTTCACCACCGGCTCGTCGATCATGCCGCAGAAGCGCAATCCGGACGCGGCCGAGCTGGTGCGTGCCAAGACCGGCCGCGTGATCGGCGCGCTCACCGCGCTGCTGATCGTGATGAAGGGCCTGCCGCTCGCCTATCAAAAGGACATGCAGGAGGACAAGCAGGGCGCGATGGAGGCTTTCGAGGCGCTGTCACTGGCAATTCGCGCCATGACAGGCATGGTCGAGGACCTGGTGCCGGACGAGGCCAGGATGAAGGCCGCCGCCGGCGAGGGCTATGCCACCGCGACCGACCTCGCCGACTGGCTGGTCCGCACCCTGAAAATGCCGTTCCGTGACGCCCACCACGTTACCGGGCGCATCGTCGGCCTGGCATCGAAGCAGGGTGTGGCGCTGCACGAGCTGCCGCTCAAGGCCATGCAGGAGGTTGAGCCGAAGATCACGGCCGACGCGCTGAGGGTGCTCAGCGTCGAATCCTCTGTGCAGAGCCGGACCTCGTTTGGCGGCACGGCGCCGAAGAATGTGATGGCGCAGGCCAAGGCCTGGGCCAAGCGGCTGGAAAAAGAGCGAAAATTGGGCTGAACCGGAAAATTTGGCCGTGATTTCATGGCGCTCCGCCTCTCGCCAGAGCACGCCAATGTTTGTATGGTGCCGCCCGAATTGGGGAATTCGTCGTGATTAGCAAGAACCGCCTGACCCCCTCGGGATGGGCCATCATTGTGCTGGGCGTATCCGCGCTGGCGCTCGGCGGTTGCGGCCGCAAGGGACCGCTCGACCTGCCGCCGACCGCGAACGTCGCGCCGGGCGCGGCACCGAGCGACACCGAGAGCGAGCGGGCGGCGCAGCCCAGCGTGTTCAATCCGACCTATGGCTCGGAGGCCGCGCCGGCCGCGCCGCGAGGCAATAAACGGCCCTTCCTCCTCGATCCGCTGCTCGGCAATTAGTATTTAAAAGCGTGTCATGAACCATTTCGACTATCGCAACGGCGTGCTGCATGCCGAGGCGGTCAATCTCATTGAGCTGGCGGAGGCCGTCGGCACGCCGTTCTATTGCTATTCGACCGCGACGCTGGAGCGTCACTACCGCGTCTTCACCGAAGCCTTCGCCGGCGAGAAGGCGCTGGTCTGCTACGCCATGAAGGCGAACTCCAATCAGTCGGTGCTGCGCACGCTGGCCAAGCTCGGCGCCGGCGCTGACGTGGTATCCGGCGGCGAGTTGAAGCGGGCTCTGGCGGCCGGCATTCCGCCCTCGAAGATCGTGTTCTCCGGGGTCGGCAAGACCGAAGGCGAGCTGCGCGCCGCGCTCGCAACTGACATCCTCTGCATCAATATCGAGTCCGAGCCGGAGCTCGAGATGCTGTCGCGTCTCGCGGTCGAGATGAAGAAGACGGCCCGCATCTCGGTGCGGGTCAATCCCGATGTCGATGCCGGCACCCATGCCAAGATCTCGACCGGCAAGTCCGAGAACAAGTTCGGCATTCCGATCGCCCGCGCCCGCGAGGTCTATGCCCGCGCGGCAAAGCTGCCGGGCATCAAGGTCACCGGTACCGATGTGCATATCGGCAGCCAGATCACCGATCTCGGCCCGCTGGAGGTCGCTTTCCGGCTGCTCGCCGAATTCGTGCAGACGCTGCGCGCCGACGGCCACGACATCTCGCATATCGATTTCGGCGGCGGCCTCGGCATCCCCTACTACATGGATCGCGCCGCGCCGCCGGCGCCGGACGCCTATGCGGCGATGGTCAAGCGCGTCACGCACAATCTCGGCTGCACGCTGATGTTCGAGCCGGGACGCATGATCGTCGGCAATGCCGGCATCCTCGTCACCCGCGTGATCCATGTGAAGCCGGGCGATGCCAAGAACTTCGTCATCATCGACGCGGCGATGAACGACCTGATCCGGCCGACGCTGTACGAAGCGCATCACGACATTCTGCCGGTGCGCCAGCCCGCGCCCGGCACCCCGACCATGGTCGCGGATGTAGTCGGCCCGGTCTGCGAGACCGGCGACTATCTCGCGCTCGACCGCTCGCTGCCGCAGCCGAAGGCCGGCGATCTGCTGGCGATCATGACCGCCGGCGCCTACGGCGCGGTGCAGTCCGGCACCTACAACACGCGGCCTCTGGTGCCCGAAGTGCTGGTCAAAGACGACCAGTACGCCGTGGTCCGCCCGCGCATCGACGTCGACGCCCTGATCGCGATGGACAAGCCGGCGCCGTGGCTGTGATGGCCGGTGTCGCGCTTCACTAACGGTGTCGTCCCTGCCTAGTGCGCAATTGCGCACGGGAGCAGGGACCCATAACCACCGCTCCTGATTGTTGTCCTGAGCCGGGGCCGCAGCTCAGCTAAACCACGAAGTCCTGTGGTGATGGGTCCCGGGTCGCGCGGAGCCTGTCATCGGGCGGCGCTTCGCGCCGACCCGTTGGCTTGTCCGGGACGACAGCGTTTATTTCGGCGAGAGCGTTACTTCGCGGCGTGCGCGCCGCCTTTACCGCCGCCGACGATCACGCCCGCGGCCTTCTCGATCGGCTTGATCGCCGCGGTGAAGTCCGACTCCGGTCCCTCGTCGCGGATGATGACTTCCCAGAGCCGGCCGACCGCCTCGGCGACTTCCATCGACAGCCCGAGCGCGCGCATTTCCTCGACCGCAAGCCGCACGTCCTTCACCATCAAGCCGGTGGCGAAGCCGAAGTCGAAGCTGCGCGGCAAGACCGAGCGCGGAAACTTGTCGCGGCTCGCGGTGTTCAGCCCGGAGCCGGCATTGATGACGTCGATCATCACGGCCGGATCGAGCCCGGACTTGACACCCATCACAACAGCCTCCGAGGTCGCCACCATCGCGGTCGCCGACAGGAAGTTGTTGGCGAGCTTCATGGTCTGGCCGGAGCCCGGCTTGGTGCCGATGAAGAACACCTTGCCGATGACGTCGAGCGCGCCCTTCACCAGTTCGAAATCGGCGCGCGGGCCCGACACCATCACTGCCAGCGTGCCCTTCTCGGCGCCGGCGACGCCGCCGGAGACCGGGCTGTCGATCTGCACGATGTTCTTCTTGGCCAACAGCTCGTGGATCTTCACCGCCATCCGCGAGCCGACGGTGGAGAGGTCGATGAAGCGTTTGACGCGCGTGCCCTCGATCACGCCGCCCGCGCCGGTCGCCACCTCGAGTGAGGCCTGCAGCGAGGGCAGGCTCGCCATCACGGTCTCGACGCGGTCGGCGATGTCCTTGGGCGAGGTTGCGGCCACCGCGCCGAGTGCGACCAGCCTGTCGAGCGCGTCCTTGCTGGTGTCGAACACGGTGAGCTTGTGGCCGGCCTCGATCAGCCGGCGCGCCATCGGGAAGCCCATCTTCCCGAGGCCGATGAATCCGATTTCCATGAGTGGTTTCCTCTATGTCGTCGTTATGTGCGATGCGCGCCTCCCACACGATGTCGTCTCTGCGAAAGCAGGGACCCATAACCCCAGGACTAAGTTGTTTGGTGCAGTCGGGGCCACAGCCGTCGTAACCACGACGAGCTGTGGTTATGGGTCCCGGCTCGCGCTTCGCTTGGCCGGGACGACAACGAGTGGAGCTCGCTCACGCCTTGTTGTCGAGTTCGGCGAACACCTCGCGCGCGATGCGGAAGCTGTCGACGCCGGCGGGGATGCCGGCATAGATCGAGACCTGCATGAAGATCTCGCGGATTTCGTCGCGGGATACGCCGTTGGTCAGCGCGCCCTTGATGTGGGCCTTCAATTCGTGCGGCCGGTTCAGGATCGAGATCATGGCGAGGTTGAGCATGCTGCGGGTCTTGCGCGGCAGTTCCTCGCGGCCCCAGACCGCGCCCCAACAATATTCGGTGACGAGTTCCTGGAATGGCTTGTTGAAGCTGTCCGAATTCTTCAGCGCATTGTTGACATAGGCTTCGCCCAGCACCGCCTTGCGGATTTCGAGCCCCTTGTCGTGCGTTTTTTGGTCCATATCGCGTTCCTCATGCGTTAATGCGATGGTTCGGCCGGGACGTTACGGGGTCGAACCGCCGCAGTCACGCCTTCGTGTTATGCGTATTTCCCGGTGTGGGTTACTGCCTGGAACGGGTGCCTCAAAGCCGCCGCCGTGCTAGGCTGACCTGCCGGCTACCCCGGAGATTTTATTGAGCGGAGCCAACATCGACCCCTCTGACCCGTCGCGCGCCGTCCGCGACAGCGATGCGATCGCGCGGCTGAAACTGACAGAGGCTCTGCAGCGGGCAAGGTTCGCGATTGGGTGGGAACGGGCCTGGCCGCATCTGGCCCGGTTCCTGACGGTCGCAGGATTGTTCCTGGTCGCGTCCTGGGCCGGGTTGTGGCTGGTGCTGCCGTTTGTCGCACGCGTGGCCGGTGCCGGCCTGTTCGCGATTGCCGCGCTCGCGGCGCTGTCGCCGCTGGTGCGCTTCCGCTGGCCGAGCCGCGAGGAGGGCCTGAGCCGGCTCGACCGCGGCGCCGGCATTCGCCATCGTCCGGCGACCACGCTCTCCGACACGCTCACCAACAAGGACCCGTTTGCGCTGGCGCTGTGGCAGGCGCAGCGCGAGCGCACGCTGGCCTCGATCAAGCGCATCCGCGCCGGGCTGCCGCGGCCGCGCGTGTCGCTGCACGACCCCTGGGCGCTGCGCGCGCTGGTCATCGTGATGCTGGTCGCGAGCTATGTCGCCGCCGGCGACGAGCGCGGCCTGCGGGTCGCCTCCGCATTCGACTGGAACGGCATCATGGCGCCGGCCAATGTCCGGGTCGATGCCTGGGTGACGCCGCCCAACTACACCGGCAAGCCGCCGATCATTCTGTCCAACGCCAACAAGGACGCCAACGCGGCGGACACCACCCCGCTCGCGGTTCCGGCCGGCAGCACGCTCCTGGTGCGCTCCAGCGGCGGCAGCATCGACGTCGTCGTCGGTGGCGGTGTTACCGAGGTCGCGCCGGACGGGCAGGCGCCCAAGGGCACCAACGAGCGGCATTTCAAGATCACCGGCGACGGCACCGCGCATGTCCGTGCGCCGGCCGGCCAGCCGCAGTGGAAATTCACCGCGACGCCGGACCGCCCGCCGTCGATTGCGCTCGCCAAGGATCCGGAGCGGCAGGCGCGCGGCGCGCTGCAGATGTCCTACCGGCTCGAGGACGATTACGGCGTCAGCGAAGCGCGCGCGCAATTCGCGGTGCGGCCGACCGATGCGCCGAAGGAGGCTGACGGCAAGAAGGAGGCCGACGGCAAGGCGGCGCAACCACGGCCGTTGTTCGAGCCGCCGCAATTCGCGCTGGTGCTGCCGAATGCGCGCACCCGCAACGGCGTCGGCCAGACCGTGAAGGACCTCAGTGAGGATCCCTATGCCGGCGCCGACGTGACCTTGACGCTGACGGCCAAGGACGAGGCCGGCAATGAGGGCAAGAGCGAGCCGTTCAACATGCGGCTGCCGGAGCGCCTGTTCACCAAGCCGCTGGCGCGCGCGCTGATCGAGCAGCGCCGTATCCTGGCGCTCGACGCCAACCAGAACGGCCAGGTGTTCGCCGCGCTCGAGGCGCTGATGATCGCGCCCGAAATGTTCATGCCGGAGACCGGCTATTACCTTGGCCTGCACACCGTGAGCCGGCAGCTCGAGGCGGCGCGCACCGACGACCAATTGCGCGAGGTGGTCGCCAGCCTGTGGTCGCTCGCCGTCACCATCGAGGACGGCAATATCTCGGACGTCGACAAGGCGCTGCGCGCGGCGCAGGACGCGCTCAAGCAGGCGCTCGAGCGCGGCGCGACCGACGAGGAGATCAAGAAGCTCACCGACAATCTGCGCGCCGCGCTGGACAATTTCCTCCGCCAGATGGTCGAGCAGTTCCGCAACAATCCGCAGCAGCTCGCCCGGCCGCTCGATCCCAATGCCAAGGTGCTGAGCCAGCAGGATCTCAAGAACATGCTCGATCGCATGGAGCGGCTGTCACGCTCCGGCGACAAGGATGCGGCGCGGCAGCTGCTCGAGCAGATGCAGCAGATACTGGAAAACCTGCAAATGGCGCAGCCCAATCAGGGCGACGACGACATGCAGCAGTCGCTCAACGAGCTCGGCGACATGATCCGCAAGCAGCAGCAATTGCGCGACAAGACCTTCAAGCAGGGCCAGGATTCCCGCCGCGACCGCATGCGCGGCAAGCAGGGCGAGCAGTCGATGGGCGACCTGCAGCAGGACCAGCAGGCGCTGCGCGACCGCTTGAAGAAGCTGCAGGAAGAACTCGCCAAGCGCGGCATGGGACCGGACCAGCGCGGCCAGAAGGGCCAGAAAGGCCAGGGTCAGAAGGGCGACCAGGCGCAGCCGGGCGATCAAGGCGGCGACCAGGGCGATGACGGCGATGACGGGCTCGACCAGGCCGATTCCGCGATGGGCGATGCCTCCGGGCGGCTCGGCGAGGGCAATGCCGACGGCGCGGTGGATTCGCAGGGCCGTGCGCTGGATGCGCTGCGCAAGGGCGCCCAGAGCCTCGCCGACGCGATGCAGCAGGGCGATGGCGACCAGCCGGGCGACAGCCCCGGCAACCGCGCCGGCCGCCAGCAGAGCGGCGGCAACCAGACCGATCCGCTCGGCCGCCCGTTGCATGGCCGGGAATTCGGCGACGACTACACGGTGAAGATCCCCGGCGAGATCGACGTGCAGCGCGTCCGCCGCATCCTCGAAGAGCTGCGCCGCCGCCTCGCCGATCCGTCGCGGCCGCAGATCGAGCTCGACTACATCGAGCGGCTGCTGAAGGATTATTGAGCGCCTCGTCCTTCGACTGTCGTCATCCGTGAAAGCTCGTGCCTACTCACGAGACATCGGCGCTTTGAATCGAACGGCCACGGCGACCTGTATGCCGCGCTTCCACTGGAATGACGCGGAATCTGCACGACGGTCGTAAGCCTGCGGACGTCAGCTTCTGCGGGCTACGCGCCCCGTATTCCAATCGGTGCGATCGGGACCGGGTGTCGTCCGCCCGTTGCGCACAATTTTCCTAAAATTGTCGGGTTCCCGTTGGTGCGCATTTAAGTCGCTTGCGTCACCTTACTTCGGAAAATTGGCAAGCGTCTCAGGAGAGCACATGAGGCACAGCCGTTTATTCATTGCATCGTCATACCGGCCATTGGGTATTACTCGCCGGCACCAACATCAGACCAGCTTGGTTCGACAATTCGTTCGAGACCAGTCGGGCAGCTATGTGATCATTTCAGCGCTGCTCATGCCGGTCCTGGTCGGCACGGCAGGGCTGGGTACCGAAGTGGGATGGTGGTACTACAAACATAAGAACATGCAGAGTGCCGCCGACTCCGGCGCGGTGAGCGCCGCAACGGCGGCAAGTGCAGGCGCCGACCTTTTGTCCGAAGCCAATGCGGTCACGGCAAACTACGGTTACGCGAACGGGGCGAACAACGTCACGGTCAGGGTGAATCAACCGCCGAAGACCGGCAGTCAGACGTCGAACCTGCAGGCGGTCGAAGTCATCGTGAGCCAACCGCAACAGCGGTTGCTGTCAGCCTTGTTCGGCTCGGCCCCGGTGCCGGTCACCGCGCGCGCGGTCGCGCTGCCGAATTCCGGGACGGGCTGCGTGCTTGCGCTCAACGCCAGCGCCAGTCCCGCGGTCAACGTGAGCGGCGGCAACCAGCTCAACCTGATCAAGTGCAACCTTTACAGCAACTCGGGTGCAAGCCCATCACTCAACGTGGCCGGCAGCGCGACGGTCGCCGCCAATCAGGTCGGCGTCGTCGGCGACGTCTCCGGCACCAGCAACATCACGGCCACCAACGGCGTCAAGACGCATGTGAAGCCAATGGCTGACCCGTATGCGAACGTCTCTCCGCCGTCGAAGCCGAGCTGCACGAACGCCAAGATTACGGTCAATTCCAACGGAAAGACGAACTCCCTCAGCCCCGGCTGCTACTCGGGCAGCATTACGGTGAACGCCGGCGCAACGCTGAACCTCGATCCAGGCATCTATTACCTGGACGGCTCGAACTTGAGCGTCGCGGGCAACGCCACCATCACGGGCAGCGGCGTGACCCTGGTCTTTACGGGCTCGGGAAGCAAGTGGGGCACGGCTTCGATCGGCAGCAACGCGATCGTCGATCTGACGGCGCCGACCTCCGGCTCCACGAAGGGCATCGTCATGTATGGCGACCGCAACATGCCGGCCGGGACTACCTTTAATCTCACGGGTGGTGCGACCCAGAACTTCGGCGGCGCCATCTACCTGCCGAAGGCCGACCTCAGCTTCGGCGGTGGCAACGGCACAAGCACATCATGCACCAAGATCATCGCGGACACGCTGACGTTCAGCGGCACGTCGAACCTTCAGGTCAATTGTTCGGCGCTCGGCACCGCGACGATAGGCACGCAAACCGCGCAACTCATCGAGTGAGGTTGGCCCCGATGCAAATCCAGAGATCCTCATCCAACAGCCGTGGTCGATTGGTTTTCTCTCTGACGCGGCTTGTGCGCACCGCCGTTCACGACAGGGGCGGCGTCGCGGCCATCGAATTCGGCATCATGATCCCGTTGCTGTCCCTGATGGTCGTCTCGGTAACCGACATCGGACTCGCGCTCTATCGCAAGATGCAGGTCGAGAATGCCGCGCAGGCGGGAGCGCAATACGCCATCGTGCGCGGCTTTGACGAGACTGGCGTCACCAGCGCCGTAACAGCCGCCACGAATTCCACAGCCATCAATGCTTCGCCCAAGCCGTACCAGTTTTGCGGGTGCCCGACCAGTTCGGGGGTCAGCACCGTCAGTTGCGGTGCGGTCTGCCCCAGCGGCGCGCAGGCCGGAACATATGCCATGGTTTCGGCGCAAGGGACCTACTACACGCTGATCAATTATCAGATTGTGGCGGCCTCCTACACCTATAGCGCCCAGTCCACTGCGAGGCTGCAGTGAAACTCACACCGCTATGGCGGGACAATCGAGGGGCCTCCGCGCTGGAATTCGCCCTGACCGCTCCCGTGTTCTTCCTGTTCATATTTGGCATCATCGAATTCGGACTGCTGTTCTGGACTCAGCTCGGGCTGCAGCACGGCACCGAAATGGCGGCGCGTTGCGCGACCGTCAACAGCACGCTCTGTCCAAGCGGGAGCGCCATCACGAATTACGCCGCGCAGCAGGCGTTCGGCCTCACGCTCCCGGCGCAGACATTCACCTATTCCACGTCAGCCTGCGGCAACGTGGTCAGCGCGAGTTATGCATTTCAATTTGCGCAATTTCTCAATCTGTCCCCGGTGACGCTGACCGCCCGGGCATGCTTTCCGAGTTGAGCTCATAACCCTAGTGTCCCGAATCCGAAGTTCGCATCATTTGCCCCATCTTCGGAGCGAACTTCGGATTCGATAAGGACACTAGCAAACTGATGATTCTAGTGTGCTTTATGAATGCGAAGTTCGTGAAAGTGGCTGCCGCGAAATCGCACGAACTTCGCATTCAGCACACTAGCCGGCCTTCCGCGCCGCCAGCGCGTCCGCGACTGCGGTGCGGATATCGGCCACCGAGAACGGTTTCGTCACCACGTCATGCACGATCGCCTCGAGGCCGGAGGCGCGTTCGCGCTGATGGGCGAAGCCGGTCATCAGCAGGATCTTCAGCGCAGGGAAGTCGCGCGCCGCGGTCAGCGCCAGCGCGATGCCGTCCATCACGGGCATCTGGATGTCGGTGAGCAGAAGGTCGAACGCGCCTTCGTCGCGCGTCAGCACCTCCAGCGCCTCGGCGCCGTCCTGCGCGGTCACGGTTTCGTGGCCGTCCATGGCGATGGCGCGCGCCACCAGCGAGCGCATCGAGTCTTCGTCGTCGGCGATCAGAACACGCGTCATGGTGATTGGTCGGTTCCCGATAGAGTTGGCCGGCGGCTCACGCGCGGCCGCCGGTGAGATCACGCTTGTTGAAGAAGCGTACGTCGATATTACGGCCTTCGGGCGGCGGCGAGGCGAGGCGCGACTTGAAGAAGGCCCGCTCGCCGGGATTGAGCACCGGCTGCTCCAGCACGGCGTTCCAGGCATAGATTTCGGCGCCCTGGGCGTCGCGGACCGAGAAGCGCAGCCGCGGCAATTCGACCGGCTTCCTGGTCTGGCCGACGATCATGCCCTCGATCACCAGCACCGGCTTGCCGTCCACGGTCTCGTTGGTGATCTTGAGATCCTTGAAGGCGAGCCCGCGCAGATTCACGTCGAGCCCGGCCATCTTGTAGAACAGCGCGGTCTGCGGCAGCAGCCGCACCACGTCGTTGCGCCAGACGAACAGCGCGATGATCAGCGCGGCCATGGCGCCGCAGGTGGTCGGCAGGGCACCAATCACCGGCATGAACGGAATTCGGGGCAGGGCGGGCAGCCGGAACAGGCGGGGAAGCCGGGGCAGGCGGAAGCGGCCCCTGGTTCCCGCGTCCCCGGCGTCGGCATGGGCCGCGGCATCCGCCTCGGCCAGCGCCGGCCATTCCGTGTCGGCGTCGCTGCCCTCGGTGGGCAAATCGGCCGAAATCGAGGGGCTCTCGACCATCGGGGTCGCGTCAGCCTCCTCCCGGCCCATGGCCTCCCATTCGGCGGCGAGGTCGGATCCGGCGGACTGATAGGCCAGAGTGGGCGCGGTCGCCCCGACGGCGTCCTCCGGCCGGGCCAGCCAGACCTCCCGGCAGCGGGAACAACGGACGGTACGTCCGGCCTCGCCAAGGGTGGCCGGATTGATGGCGTAGGATGTTGTACAATGCGGGCAGACAATATGCATGGAGGCCGAATCTCCACCGTGTGGATGCCCGGATGCTACTTAGCGACCGTTAACGAATCGGAAACCATAACCGAAGCACAAGCTTTCTGTGCGGTTCGCGGGCGCTCGGCCGGGGTTCGGGCCGTCTTCGCCGTCGGTGTAGGGTATTGGGCCATCGGCCCTCTCGAACGGAGCTAGCGCATTGGTTCGGTTCGAAAATGTCGGTCTGCGCTACGGGCTCGGCCCGGAGATTTTGCGCGACCTCTCGTTCATGATCCCGGCGCACTCGTTCCAGTTCCTCACCGGGCCGTCGGGCGCGGGCAAGACCTCGCTGCTGCGGCTGTTGTTCCTGTCGTTGCGGCCGACCCGCGGGCTGGTCAATCTGTTCGGCAAGGACGTCTCGCTGCTGAGCAAGGATCAGGTCGCCGACCTGCGCAAGCGGATCGGCATCGTGCTGCAGGATTTTCGCCTGCTCGATCACATGACCACCTATGAGAACGTCGCGCTGCCGTTCCGCGTGATGGGCCGCGAGGAATCGAGCTATCGCCGCGAGGTGATCGATCTCTTGAAATGGGTTGGCCTCGGCGAGCGCATGGACGCGCTGCCGCCTATCCTGTCGGGCGGCGAGAAGCAGCGCGCCGCGATCGCGCGCGCGGTGATCTCGCGGCCGCAACTGCTGTTGGCGGACGAGCCGACCGGCAGCGTCGATCCGACGCTCGGGCGCCGCCTGCTGCGGCTGTTCATCGAGCTCAACAAATCCGGCACCGCGGTCATCATCGCGACCCACGACATCACGCTGATGGATCAATACGAAGCGAGGCGGCTGGTGCTGCATCAGGGACGGCTGCACATCTATGAATAGGAGCGGCGACGAGAAAGTGTCGTTGGTCGATCTCGGGCGCGAACGCCCGCAGGTCCCGGCCACTGCGCGCAACATGTCGCCGATCGTGCCGCGGGCGTCGATTTCGGGCCGTGCACTGGTCGCGGTCGTCGCGATCATGACCTTCCTCGCCTCGCTGACGACAGGCACCGTGCTGCTGGTCAGCGCGTCAGCCGCCGAATGGCAGTCGGAAGTATCGAGCGAGATCACCATCCAGGTGCGCCCCTCGCCGGGCCGCGACCTCGATCGCGACGCGCAGGCCGCGGTGGAGGCGATGCGGGCGCAGCCCGGCATTCTCGAGGTCCGTCCGTTCAGCAGGGAGGAATCCGCCAAGCTGCTGGAGCCGTGGCTCGGCAGCGGGCTCTCGATCGACGAACTGCCGGTGCCGCGCGTCATCGTGGCGCGGGTGCAGCCCGGCACCACGCTCGATCTCGCCGGCTTACGCGCGCGGGTGACGCAGGCGGCGCCGACCGCAAGCGTCGACGATCACCGCGCCTGGATCGAGCGCATGCGCTCGATGACCGGCGCCACGACGTTCGCCGGCGTCGGCATCCTCATCCTCGTGATCATCGCAACCATCATCTCGGTGTCGTTCGCGACCCGCGGCGCGATGGCCGCCAACCGCCCGATCGTCGAGGTGCTGCATTTTGTCGGCGCCGGCGACAGCTTCATCGCCAACCGCTTCCTGCGGCATTTCCTTCGGCTCGGCCTCGAAGGCGGGCTGATCGGTGGCGGTGCGGCGATGCTGGCGTTCGGCTTCTCCGAGTCGATCGCCAACTGGTTCTCCGGCACGCCGGTCGGCGACCAGTTCGCGGCCCTGCTCGGCACGTTCTCGCTGCGTCCGTCGGGCTATCTGGTGCTGGCGATGCAGGCGGTGCTGATCGCGGCGATCACCGCGTGGGCATCGCGGCGCACCCTGTTTGCCACGCTCGACGACATCGACTGACAGCGCTGCGAAACTCGAAATCATGGCGCCGCCTCGTGATCGCATTTCGTCGCCCAGGTGTGATTTCGCGCGCGTGCACGCGGCACTGGTCCCGGGGAAAACCGGTTTCCACTTTTCCGGATCATGCTTTAAAATCGCCCGGGGGGAAGGATAACCGCATCACATGAGTTTGCAGTCCGACGATACGTCGCCGAATGGCTTTGCCGCGCGCCCGCGCGGCTGGCTGCGCGCCGTCATCGTCGCGCCGCTGGCGCTTGCCTTCGTCGCCGCGGCGGTCGGCTTTGTCGGCTTCCTCTCGCAATTGCGCGGCGTCGAGACCGATCCGCCGCAAAATGCCGACGGCATCGTGGTGCTGACCGGCGGCTCGTCGCGGGTGTCCGACGCCATGGAACTGTTGGCTGCCGGCTACGGCAAGCGTTTGCTGATCTCGGGCGTACATCCGACCAACGACGCCAGCGACATTTCCCGCTCGGTGCCGGACAGCAAGGGGCTGATGAGCTGCTGCGTCGATCTCGACCGCTCGGCGCTCAACACCCGCAGCAACGCGGCGGAGACGCGGCGCTGGGCGCGCGAGCGCGGTTTCAAGTCGCTGATCGTGGTGACCTCGAACTACCACATGCCGCGGGCGATTGTGGAATTGTCACATGCAATGCCCGACGTGACGCTGATCCCGTTCGCCGTGGTCGGCGACAAATGGCGCGACGAGCCGTGGTGGACGAGTGGCGCGACGTTCCGTCTCTTGCTATCGGAATACGCCAAATATGTCGCCGCGGAGATGCGGGTGCGGCTGGCCGGTCTCGGCCTCGACCTGACCTCCGATCTCGCCGAGCCGGCTGCCGCGCCACGCCGCCCGGCGACGGCGCAGGCGAATTGATGTATCAGGCACCGTCATTCCGGGGCGATGCGCGGCATCGAACCCCAATTCGTAATTGCGAATTGTGGAATCTCGAGATTCCGGGTCTGGTGCTGACGCACCATCCCGGAATGACGGTGTAAAGGATAGTGTTGAGAGAATGACTTCAATCTTCCTGCGCTCGCTGATCTTCAACGTGCTGTTCTATCTCGTGCTGGTGGTGCTCTGCATCATCGCGCTGCCGGCGCTGCTGTTGCCGCGGGGGGCGTTGATGGCGCTCGAAGCCGCGTGGGCCAACATCAGCCTGTTTCTGATGCGCGTGATCTGCAACATCAGGATCGAGTTTCGCGGCATCGAGAAGATTCCGAGCGGGCCGCTGGTGGTCGCCTCGAAGCACCAGTCGTTCTGGGAGACGTTCGCGCTGGTGCGCTTCTTCCAGCATCCGTTGTTCATCCTGAAGCGCGAGCTGATGATGATCCCGGTGTTCGGCTGGTACCTCAAGAAAGTCGGCATGATCTCGGTCGAGCGCGGCGGCGGTCCGCGCTCGCTGATCAAGACGCTGAAGCGCGCCGCGGTCGAGGTGAAGCTCGGCCGGCAGCTTGTGATCTTCCCCGAGGGCACCCGCACCGCGCCCGGTGCGGCGCCGAACTACAAGGCCGGCGTCGCGCAGATCTATGCCGAGAGCGGCGTGCCGTGCCTGCCGATCGCGCTCAATTCCGGGCTGTTCTGGCCGCGCCGCACCTTCATGCGCTATCCGGGGACGCTGGTGGTCGAATTCCTCGATCCGCTGCCTCCGGGATTGCCGCGCGACGAGTTCATGGCTCGCCTGCGCGACCAGATCGAAACCGCCACCACCCGCATCGTCGAGGCCGGCCGCGCCGAGCAGGCGAAATTGTTCGGCGGTGTGCCGAACGCGGCGAAAGGGTAGGGCGCAGCACAAGCCCTGGTGCGGTTGCTGCCGGGAATTTCGTGCCCGCGGTTTCGTCGGTCCCTTCAGAAATCGTCATGCCCGGGCTTGTCCCGGGCATCCACGTTTTTGGTTCGGCCCGAAGCAAGACGGTGGATGGCCGGGCACAGGCAAGCCGAAGCGATGCCGTCCTTCGGGCGGCTGCCCGGCTCATGACGATGCGGAGAGTTACCGTATCGCGAATGGCGTCGCCACTACTGACCGGCCGCCGCGTCGGTGTTGAAGGTCTCGCCTTGCGGCACCCAACTCTTGCCGTCGAACGTTGCGATCTGCATCTGCGTGAACGGCGCATAGCGGTCCGGCCGCGTCGAGATGGCGATGCCGGGCAGCAGCAGCGGCGCGACGACCTTGTTGAGGTTGGTTGCCTGTTTCAGCAAATTCTCGCGCGTCAGATCATCGCCGCACATCTCGATGACCTTCACCGTCATATAGGCCGAGATGTAGCCGGTGACGTTGCTGCCGTCGGCGATGTCGCCTTGCGGGTACCACTTTGCCAGGAACTCCTTGAACTCCTTCACGTCGGCCGCGCTCTCCCAGGTGGGATCGGTCGGCGTCTTGAACGCGAGCGCGGTCAACAATCCCTTCGAAGCTTCGATGCCGGCCGGCTCCATGACGCCCTTGATCGATGAGGAGACGCTGACCACGTAGTTCAGCGGTTTCCATCCGAGCTCGTAGACCTTGCGTATCGCCTGCGCGCCGAACTTGGGCGTCGCCATCGTGAACAGCGTGTCGGCGCCGGAGGCTTTCAGGGAGACGATCTGCGAATCGACCGTCGGATCGGAAACCTCGTAGGTCACTTCCTTCACGATCATCGTCTTCGCCTTGTCGCCGAGGCCATCCTTCAGCCCCTTGACGTAATCCTTTCCGGCATCATCGTTCTGGGAGAACACGCCGAGCTTCGCGTCGGGCTTGTTCTTCAACAGATATTTGGCGAAGATCATGCCCTCCATCTGGTAGGGTGGATAAAGCTGGGTGGTCCACGGGAAGTTCTTCGGGTCGTCCCATTTTGCCGCGCCCGTCGAAATGAAGATCTGCGGGACCTTCTTCTGGTTCAGATACTTCTGGATCGCTGAATTGGTCGGTGTGCCGATGGTACCGATGATTGCCAGCACCTCGTCCTGTTCGACGAGGCGTCGCGTCTGCTCCACGGTCTTCGGCGGCGAATAGGCGTCGTCCAGTGAAATCAGCTTGATCTTTCGGCCGTTCACGCCGCCCTTCGCGTTGATCATCGCGTAGTAGGCCTCTTCGAGACGCCCCTGGGTGCCGTAGGCGGACGCCGGGCCGCTATAGGGCATGGTCTGGCCGATCTTCACCTCGGTATCGGTGACACCGGGGCCGTATTTCTTGTCGGCGAGGGCAGGTTGGGCGGTGGCGAGCATCAGCGCGCAGAACACTGCGCGTGAGTAACGAAACGTCATGGCGAATCTCCCCAAGTATCGGCCACGCTCTTCGGCGCGTGCCGTGGGGCTGATGATCGCTGTTCCACCCTGCACGTCAAGTGCGACAGCTCGGCGCGCGGGTGCCGTCGTACCGCTGTCCGTCCGGGAGCGGTGAAGCAAGCGATGTCAGTGCGGAAAACTCACCGCATCACGAACGGATTGGCCGGCACGTCCGTCGCGGTCGAGATCCAGACGCTCTTGGTCTCCTGATATTCGCGGACCGCGTCGATGCCGCTTTCGCGGCCGACGCCGGAGTGCTTCATGCCGCCGAACGGCATCATGTAGCTGATGGCCCGGTAGGTGTTCACCCACACAGTGCCCGCGCGCAGTTGCTTCGGCACGCGGATGGCGCGCGCGAGATCCTTGGTCCAGATGCCGGCGGCGAGGCCGTAGATCGTGTCGTTGGCGATCCGGATGGCGTCCTCCTCGGTGTCGAAAGAGATGATCGACAGCACCGGTCCGAACACCTCCTCGCGCGCGATCCGCATGGTGTTGTCGACGTCGGTGAAGATGGTCGGTTCGACGAACTGGCCGCCCTTGATGCCGTCGCCGGTGGCCGGCTTGCCGCCGAGCAGGCAGCGCGCGCCCTCGGCTTTCGCGATGTCGATATAGTCGAGCACCTTCTTGTACTGCGCCGGCGTCGTGATTGGGCCGACATTGGTGTCGGACTGCATGGGATCGCCGATCTTGGCGGACTTTGCCAGCTCCAGCACCCGCGCGACGAATTTCTCCTTGATCGAGCTCTGCACCAGAAGGCGCGATCCGGCGATGCAGGTCTGCCCTGTGGCGGCGAAGATGCCGGAGATCGCGCCGGCCGCGGCGGCGGTGAGGTCGGCGTCCTCGAACACGATGTTGGGCGACTTGCCGCCGAGCTCGAGCGAGACGCGCTTCAGGCTCTTGGCCGCGGTCTCGTAGACCTTTGCGCCGGTCGTATCGGATCCCGTGAAGGTGATCTTGGCGACGCCGGGATGGGCGATCAGCGCGGAGCCCGCCTCGGGACCGAAGCCGGTCACCACATTGAAGATGCCGTCGGGAATTCCGGCCTCCTTGGTCAGCGCGGCGAATTCCAGCGTGCTGGCCGAGGTGAATTCCGACGGCTTGACAACCACGGCACAACCGGCGGCGAGCGCGGCGGCGCATTTCCAGGCGACGAACAGCAGCGGCGAATTCCAGGCGGTCAGCGCCGCGACCACCCCGACCGGCTCATGGGTCGTGTAGGCAAAGGTCTCCGCCTTGTCGATCGGCACCAGGCCGCCCTCGAGCTTGTCGACGAGCCCGCCGAAATACCACCACCACTCCGGATGGTAGCGCAACTGGCCGAGCATCTCGGCCATCAGCTTGCCGTTGTCGCGCACCTCGATCTCGGCAAGGCGCTCGGCATTGGCCGCGACGAGGTCGCCGAGCTTGCGCATCACCTTGCCGCGTGCGGAGGCCGTCATCTTCGCCCAGGGGCCGCGCCACATCGCCTCATTGGCTGATTTCACCGCCTTGTCGGCGTCGGCGGCCGTGCCGCGCGGAATCTTCGCCCAGGCCTCGCCGCGATAGGGATCGATGCTGTCGAACCATTCGCCATCGGCGGGGTCGACATACTGGCCGTTGATGTAGAGCTGATAGGTTTTCATGACATCCTCCCGCAAGGCGATGGTTCTGGTTGGCGGAACGCTATCACGCATTGCGCGACGCCGTCATAACGCAGTCGCGTGAGCCGGGTTGCAGCCGAGGCGGGCCGCTATCGGCCATGCGGCGCGGCAAGCTCGGCCGCGATGATCGCGCCGAGCGCCATGTCGCTCTGTTGTCCGAAGCCATGATGCACGACGTTGCCGTCGCGGCCGATGAGGATGCTGGTCGGCGTTCCCTGCATGCCGTAGCGCTGCATGGTGACCGGGATCGGCGTGCCTTCGCCGGCCTCGTCGACGCCGATCGGGAAGGTCAGCCGGTACTCGTGGATGAAGGCTTCCAGCGACACCTCCGTCATCGCCGCGTGGTGCTCGAATACGGTGTGCAGCCCGATCACCTGCAGGTCCGAATGCTTGAACAGCTCGAACGCGCGCTGGGTCTGCGGCGTGCCGTGCGCGACGCAGCCGGGGCACAGCATCTGGAACGCGTGCAGCAGGACCGGCCGGCCGCGCAGCCCAGCCAGGGTCAGCGGCTCGTTGGTGTTGAACCAGCGCGACGCGGCGATATCAGGTGCGAGAGTCACAGATCGGTTCCTTGCGTCCGCTCACGGCGCAAGGTTGGCAAGATCGATACCGGTCTGTCAACGACCGGCGGCGCTTGATGCTGCTGCCCGGCGTGCGCGGCGCGCGGCGCGGCGGCGCTGGGTCCAGAGCCTGGCGCGGTCGAGATAGAGATAGACCACCGGCGTGGTGTAGAGCGTCAGGATCTGGCTCAGGATCAGCCCGCCGAAGATCGCGATGCCGAGCGGCTGACGCAGCTCGCTGCCTTCGCCGAGACCGATCATCAGCGGCACCGCGCCGAACAAGGCGGCGAGGGTCGTCATCATGATCGGGCGGAACCGCATCAGGCAGGCCTCGTAGATCGCATCGCGCGACGACAGCCCGCGCTGGCGCTCGGCATCGAGCGCGAAGTCGATCATCATGATGGCGTTCTTCTTCACGATGCCGACCAAGAGGATCACCCCGATCATGCCGATGATGTCGAAATCGGTGTGCGACAGCATCAAGGCCGCCACCGCGCCGACGCCTGCCGAGGGCAAAGTGGAGAGGATGGTCAGCGGGTGGATGTAGCTCTCGTAGAGCATGCCGAGCGAGATGTAGATCGTCGCCAGCGCGGCGAGGATCAGGAACAGCTCGTTCGCCAGCGCCTGCTGGAAGATTTTCGCGGAGCCCGCAAACCCGCCGGAAATGCCCGCCGGCATGCCGAGCGCGTGCATCGCGTTCTCGATCGTGGTGGTCGCCGTGCTCAGCGAGACGCCCGGCGGCAGGTTGAACGAGATGGTGCTGGAGACCAGGAGATCCTGATGATTGACGGAGAGCGGCGTCTCGCCGTGCTCGAAGCGCGCAACGCTCGACAGCGGGATCATGGTCTCCGCGCTGGTGGAGACCGCGGTACCGGTCGAGGCGACGCCCTTGCCGGTGGCACCGATCGAATTGGTGGCCTGGTTGCGCACCACATTGGCGGCGACCGCGCTGACCGAGCTTTTTTGCGAGGACGAGGCCACCGTGCCGGCCACCGCGTTGGTGCTCTGCGTGCCGCTCGCCGAGCCGCCCGAGGTCGAGATATAGACCTCCTTGAGGGTCTGCGGGTCCTGCGAGAAACGCGGCGCGACCTCCATGATGACATGATACTGGTTGCGCGCGACGAAAATGGTCGAGACTTGGCGCTGCCCGAACGCGTCATAGAGCGTGTTGTCGAGCTGGCTGACGGTGATCCCGAGCCGGGAGGCGGCGTCGCGATCGATGATCAGATTGGCTTGCAGCGCCTTGTTCTGCTGGTCGCTGTTGACGTCGGCGAGCGTCGACTCCTTCTGCAATGCCGCGACGAGCTTCGGCGTCCACTCGTTCAGCTCCTCGAAGGTCGAGCCCTTCAGCGTGTACTGATACGCCGCATTGCCCGAGCGTCCGCCGGCGCCGAGGTCGCCGATCGATTGCAGGAACAGCGTGGCGCCCGCGACGCTTGCCAATGGCTCGCGCAGCCGCTCGATCACCTTGTCGGCGCGCAGCCGGCGCTCGTCCATCGGCTTCAGCGAGGCGAACACGGTGCCGGTGTTGGTGCCGCCGGGACCCACGCCGCCGCCGCCGGTGAAGCCGACCGCGGTGTCGACCGCCGGATCTGATTTCACGATGTCGATGAACTGGGTCAGCTTCTGCTGCATCAGCTGGAACGAGGTGCTCTGGTCGGCCTGAATCGAGCCGACCAGCAATCCGGTGTCCTGCTGCGGCACGAAGCCCTTGGGCACCACCTTGTAGAGATGGAAGTTCAAATAGAGCGTCGAGCAGAGGATCAGCATCACCAGGAGCGGATGGCGCAGCGCGAGGCCGAGCGTCGCGCGGTAGCCGTTCAGCATCAGCTCGAAGATGCGTTCGCTGATCCGGTAGATCCGGCCGTGCGGCCGGCCCTCCTCCTTGCGCAGCAGTACCGCGCACATCATCGGCGTCGTGGTCAGCGAGACCACCAGCGAGATCACGATCGCGATCGTGATGGTCATGGCGAATTCGCGGAACAGGCGGCCAACCAGGCCGCCCATCAGCAGGATCGGCACGAACACCGCGATCAGCGACACGCTCATCGACAGCACCGTGAAGCCGACCTCGCGGGTGCCGACCAGCGTGGCCTCGAGCCGCGACAGCCCGGCGTCCATGTGCCGGGTGATGTTCTCCAGCACCACGATGGCGTCGTCGACCACGAAGCCGGTCGCCACCGTCAGCGCCATCAGCGAGAAGATGTCGAGCGTGTAGCCGAGTAGATACATCACGGCGAACGTCGCGATCAATGACACGCCGACCGCCACCACCGGGACCAGCGTGGCCCGGGCATTGCGCAGGAAGGCGAACACCACAAGGATCACCAGCGCCACCGCGATCAACAGCGTGATCTCGACGTCGTGCAGCGAGGCCCGGATTGTCTTCGAGCGGTCCATCGCGAGGGTGATGTCAACCGCAGGCGAGACCGAGGCCTTCAGCTGCGGCATCAGCCCTTTCACGGTGTCGACCATCTTGATGATGTTGGCGCCCGGCTGCCGGTACACGATCATCACGACGGCCGGCTTGCCGTTGGAAAGGCCGAGCGTGCGCACATTCTCGACGGAATCGATCACGTCGCCGACATCGGTCAGGCGCACCGCCGCGCCGTTGCGGTAGGCGACGACCAGCGGCCTGTAGTCGGCCGCCTTGCGGGCCTGGTCGTTGGCGTAGATCTGGTAGCGCTGGTTGCCGACGTCGATGCCGCCCTTCGGGCTGTGCGCATTGGCGCTCGAGAGCGCGGCGCGGACGTCCTCGAGCCCGATGCCGTATTTGTACAGCGCCGGCGGGATCAGCTCGACGCGCACCGCCGGCAGCGAGCCGCCGCCGACCGAGACTTCGCCGACGCCCTCGACCTGCGACAACTTCTGCGCCAGCACGGTCGAGGCGGCGTCATAGAGCTCGGCCGGCGTCAGCGTGTCCGAGGTCAAGGTGTAGATCAGGATCGGCGCCGAGGCCGGGTTGAACTTGCGGTAGGTCGGGTTGGCGCGCAGGTTGGTCGGCAGGTCCGCCCGCGCCGCGTTGATCGCCGCCTGCACGTCGCGCGCAGCGCCGTTGATGTCGCGGTCGATATCGAACTGCAGCGTGATGCGGGCAGAGCCGAGCGAGGACACCGACGTCATTTCGGTGACGCTGGCGATCTGGCCGAGGTGGCGCTCGAGCGGGCTTGCCACCGTGGAGGCGACGTCGGCCGGGCTGGCGCCGGGCAGGGTCGCCTGCACCATGATGGTCGGGATGTCGACGTCGGGCAGCGGCGACACCGGCAGCTTGAAGAACGCAATGATGCCCGCCACCACCAGTCCAAGCGACAGCAGCGTGGTGCCGACCGGCCGTCGGACAAAGGGGGCGGAGAGGTTCATCGAATTTGCGAGCGCTGTTTGCGGATCAGCTTCTATCCGTCCGCGCCGGGATGCAAAAGCCTAAATGTCACAGGGCGGCGCCATACCGCCGCCGCGATTTGCCGGATGCACCGCGCCGCGCGCCGAAAAACGAGGATCTGGCAAAACCCGTTTACAAAGGCTGATCGATGATGGTGGCGAAGCGCAGTCGCAAGCACTGCGCAAAGGCCAAATCAAGAAGCTCAAGGCATTCCGCAAGTCGCCGGATAGTCCGCTCGGCGAGGTCGTTAAACGACGGCTGGCCAAGCGAACTTAATAGAGCCTCGCGACGCAGCCTTACGCATCCCGGGCATCCTGCAGCGGGTGACGCGCCGCGTGGGCATCATGCAGCATCGTCGCTAGCTGGTGCAGCTGCGTGTCGCGAAAGCCCTGCTTCTCGATCGAGGCCACTGTCGAGAGCACATAGTCGCGGTTGTTGCCGGAGCGGCCATGGCCCTGCAGCACCAGGCGCTGCTGCTCGGCGAGCGACAGCCGCCCGGCATATTGCACATGACCGCGATCGACCACATAGGCCAGCGCGCTGACGCGCTCGCGCGCCGCATTCTCCAGCCACACCGAGCGCATCACCTCGCGATAGACGTTGGTGGTCTGCTCGCGTCCGCGCAAATAGGCGATGGTGTCGTGGCGCAGGCGGGCGGCGACGCGGAATGCGATGCCGCGGCAGGCGCCGCCGCGGTCGAGCCCGAGCACCAGGCCCGGCTTCTCCGGCGTGCCGCGGTGGTCGAACGAATAGACGCAGAGCGCGCGATGCTCGCCGATCAGCCGCGCCGGCACCTGTTCCAGGAACTCGAAGCCCGGCTTCCACATCAGTGAGCCATAGCCGAACACCCAGAGGTCGCCGTCGGTTTCGGAATGGGGAGGATTTGCTGACATGGCGCTGATGGGCTAGCAGAACGGGCCGTCGAAGCGAAGCGGATTCCGTGAAGTTTCCAAGGCTTGCTGAAGGCTCGCTCAAGGGTTGCTCGGGGCTTGTTCAAGGCCCGCGGCCGCTTAGATTTTGACAAATTCGCCCGCCAAAGGACCTGCATGTCGGATCAGACCTCCGCCCCCCGCCGCCGCTCGCGCTTCGGCCTTTATGCCGTCCCGGTCGCGGTCCTGATCGCCGCGGTGCTGTGGAGTGCCTTCTGGTTCTTCGCCGCCTCGCAGGTCGGCGTGCAGGCCGATGCCTGGCGCGCGCAGGAGGCGAAGGCCGGCCGGGTCTATGATTGCGGGGACCGTTCGGTGGCGGGCTACCCGTTCCGGTTCGAGGTCCGCTGCACCGATCCGAGCGTGATGCTGGTCTCGCAGACCGCCTCGCCGCAGATGGCGTTCGTGGCGCGGCTCGCCGAGATCCTGGTCGTGGCGCAGGTCTACGATCCCAAGCTCGTGATCGCCGAATTCAAGGGCCCGGCCACGATCGCCGAGCGCGGCGCGCAGCCGACGCTGTCGGTGAGCTGGAGCAAGGCACGCAGCAGCGTGGTCGGCCTGCCGGCGCCGCCGCAGCGCGCCTCGCTGGTGTTCGACGATCTCGCCATCGACCGCACCGGCGGCGCGGCGCCGGCGCCGCTGGCGCGGGTCAATCACATCGAGCTGCACGGCAGGCAGGTCGACGGCTCGGCGCCGGACTGTCCGGCGATCGAGGCCGTGCTGCAGATTGCCGGCGGCACCTTGCAGGAGGTGCATCCGCTGCTCGCCCAGCCGTTCAACGCCGACATCCATGCGCGGCTCAATGGCCTGAAGGATTTCTCGCCGAAACCCTGGCCCGATCGCTTCCGCGAGATCCAGGCCGCCGGCGGCAGCGTCGAGATCCAGCAGTCGCGGATCGAGCAGGGCGATGTGCTGTCGGTCGCGGCCGGCACGCTGCGCCTCAACGCGCAAGGGCGCATCGAGGGCGAATTGCAGATGACGGTCGCCGGCCTCGAGCGCGTCATCCCCGCGCTCGGCATCGACAAGATGCTGGAGGAGGGCGTGCCGCAGGCAACGCTTGATCGCGTCGCGCCCGGCGTGAAGAGCCAGGACCTCAGCAATCTCTTCGGCGCGCTGGATCGCGCCATCCCCGGCCTCGGCAAGGTGATCAAGCAGAACGCCAATGCCGGCATTTCCGCCGGCGTCAATTCGCTCGGCACCGAGGCTATCCTCGAAGGCAAGAAGGCGCGCAGCTTCCCGCTGCGCTTCGCCGACGGCGCGGTGTTCTTGGGGCCGCTGAAAGTCGCGCAGATTCCGCCGCTGTTCTGAGCGGATGGACGCTGCGGAAACATCCGTCATTGCGAGGAGCGATAGCGACGAAGCAATCCATGGCTCCGCATATGCCGCGCGATGGATTGCTTCGCTTCGCTCGCAATGAGCATACCGGTAAGGCCACTCACTATCTCCTCGCGCGCTATCGTCGATTACCGCGATCTATTCCCGCCGCCGCGATGAGAAAAACGTGACCGGAATAATGCGCCCCGGCGCGAATATCACTCCCCGAGTACCGCTCTCTTTCGCCTGAGGAAACAACCTCGTGTGGAGGAGAAGCGATGCGAATTCTCGGGGGAATTCTGCTCGGCAGCATGCTGCTGTCGGCAGGCTCGGCGTTGGCGGAGGACGATGCGTCCGAGCTGCGTGCGCTGAAGGCACGGCTCAAGCAGCTCGAGCAGAAAATGGAGACGCAGGCGCGCAAGGAGGAGGCGCTGGCCGCAAGACAGAACGCAATTCAGAACGCGCAGATGACGGCGAAGGCGCCGGTGCCGTTCGATCCCTGCGCATCGGGCAAGCTCTGCTACAAGGGCGTCACCTTCACCTTCGGCGGCTGGGTCGATCTCACCGGCATCTATCGCAGCCGCAACCTCGCCTCCGATTCGGGCTCGGTCTACAACTTCATCCCGTTCCCGCAGAGCAAGAACTACAACACCGGCGAGTCGCGCTTCACCGCGCGCCAGACCCGCTTCTCGGTGCTCGCCGAAGCCAACGCCACGGAGAACATCCACGTCGCCGGCTATGGCGAGCTCGATTTCGAGGGCGCGGCGCAGACCGCCAATTCGGTCGCGACCAATTCGTTCAATCCGCGGCTGCGGCAGGCCAGCATCGAGATCGACCGCAGCGATCTCGGCCTGCATGTCCTCGCCGGCCAATCATGGTCGCTGAACACGCCGAGCAAGGCCGGCATCGATCCGCGAGGCGCCGATACGCCGGGCGTGATCGATTTCGAACTGGTGCCGGGCTTTCTCGGCGCGCGCCAACCCGGCGTCCGGGTCTGGCAGGATATCGGGCCGGAGTTCAAGCTCGCGGTCTCGGCGGAGAATCCGCAGACATCCTTTTTCGGCGGCAACAACCCGCTGGTCGGCACGCCGGCGGTTGGCCCGCAGGGCGTGCTCAATCCGAATCTGCTGGTCAATCTCACCGGTCCGGGCGACAGCTTCTTCAACAGCCTGAACAATGTCAGCCTCAACCACGTTCCGGATTTCACCGTGAAGGGCGCGTGGGATCCGCGGCTCGGGACCTACAAGCTGCATGTCGAGGCGTGGGCGCTCTACCGCGACTTCTATGATCGCTTCAACTTCGCCAATCACGACGTCAACACGGTCAGCTTCGGCGGCCACCTCTCGGCCGAGATCGTGCCGAAGCTGCTCGAGGTGCAGGCCTCCGCCTCCTACGGTGCCCTGGGCCGCTTCACCGCAACGCCATTCCCGGATGCAACCGTGCGCCAGGACGGCTCGATCCAGCCGCTGCCGATCACGGCTTTCCTGGTCGGCTCGGTCTGGCACACGACGCCGTCGCTCGATCTCTACGCCTATGCCGGGCTCGAAAAGACCAAGGCGACCTTCTCCAATGTCGGCACGGTGCCGTTCGGCTACGGCAATCCGCTCTACAACAACCTCGGCTGCAACATCGAGAACTCGCCGGCCGCGACCTGCAACGGCAACACTTCGGAGGTGAGGCAGTACACCGCGGGCTTCTACGACACGATCTTCAAGGGCTCCTACGGCACCATCAAGGCCGGCGCGCAATATTCCTACACCCAGCGCTTCGCCTTCCAGGGTGTCGGCGGCGCGCCGAAGACCGACGACCACATCGTCATGACCCAGATCCGCTACTACCCGTTCTAGGTGGTGTGGACTCTAAGGATTGAACGAAGCCGCTTACGCGGCAATTGAGGAGGGATCGCAAGATCGGGCTCCTGTCTGAGAGGATTGCGGGTT